>JBFMBE010000130.1:0-10015 GCA_040755275.1 Thermodesulfobacteriota bacterium
TCGTTGCGGCGTACGTTTAAGTATGCCTCACAGACGGGATTTGCACTCCTTGCCTGCGGCCTTTTTTCGAAGCCGTCCATATGATGGACTTTTTGCGGGGGCATCAATCATGACAGAGGGATTCTAAGCGATGTGCTTGATGAACACGACCTATAGAAACACCTTATACGAGATGTTCAAGGCTTTTCCAAGCTTCTTGGCCGTGTCTTTGCCGATAGGACGCTTACCGTTTTCCATTTCTGAAATATGCCGTTGTGGGATGCCCGTCATTTTCGAAAGCTCACGCTGCGTGACCCCTTCCTTGCCCCTGGCTCCAGCCAGGCACACCCCCGGCAACTGTTCATCAGTATATGGAAAACACTCCCTCCAATGGACAGTTTCGGAAACATCCACGAAGCCCAGAGCCTTCATCGCATCAATAGCTTCGTTCCGTTTGCCCGGAGGTCCCACGAAACACAGCTCTACGGCCGCATCCTCAGTAGGGTGCTTTTTCGTGAGTGCCTGCATAAATCACCTCCACCAATTTGACTTCTTTGTCAGTGACTTCCCAAACGGCGACAAAAGTCGAACATCCCTTCTTGATGTGGCAATGATGCCGCTCTCGCCCGAGGGCGCTGTAGTTCGGCCAGTCGCCACGAATAGGGCCATTATTTTCAATGTCCCGTATCAAGGCCACGAGATTCTTCATGACCGACTTAGGCAAGCGGGTGATCTGCTTCTTGACTTTTTTTGTCGTGGTCACCGTCCATTTCATTGCCGTATGATACCCTTGCTTAGTATCATGTCAAGAATAATGGAGCACCATCGCCCCGACTCGTAAAGTCTCCGGCGTTGATCAATTGAAGGTGTTGGAAGCTTAAAACAAAGCAAAGTCAATTCAATCGATGTCAATGATTTCCCTAATGAAGCCACCCATGATCGCCTGAATGGAGCCACTCAAGGTTGATCGAAAAGCCTTTTCCGGACCCGATTCAATCGTTTATTTTTGTATTTCTGAGCGGCCTATTTTTTAGAAAAAGGCCTTGGTTGTGGTACCGTGGATACGGATGCCCGCATGCTCCATGATCCAACGCAGCAGTTGTCGATTGGCATCCGGAAGGGAACGGAATGTCTTTAGCAGTACGAAATGGTTCTTCACGTATTGCACCTCGGGCTCGACCGCCCCTTCTTCTGCGGATCTCGTACCGGACAAGGTGATATCACAAAGAAGTGGTCCTGCCGTGACCGGTCCAGTTGGTGTGAAAGAATAGGCCCCGAGGCTTGTCGATGCGTTCATAGGTGTGTGCGCCGAAATAATCCCGTTGCGCCTGAAGAAGATTGGCCGGAAGTCGCTCCGTGCGATAGCCGTCATAATAGGCCAAGGCTGCTGTAAGCGCCGGTGCAGGAATGCCCAGATGGATTGCCAACGCCGCAGCGCGACGCCAGCCGGTCTGGGCGTTTTCGATGGCGGTTCTGAAAAAGGGAGCCAGCATCAGGTTCATCAGTTCGGGCTCGGAATGAAACGCTTTGTGGATATCCTCCAAAAACGCCGAGCGGATAATACAGCCGCCGCGCCATATCCGTGCGATGACTCCGTAATCGAGCTTCCATCCCTGTTCACCAGCTACAGCACGCATCAGCCGGAACCCTTGGGCATAGGAGACGATCTTCGATGCGTAGAGTGCCTGCTCCAGATCGTCGATCAGGGCAACCGGATCTCCGTCGAAACCGTGTTCCGGACCTTTCAGGGATCGGGACGCAGCAACACGCTCTTCCTTGAGTGCCGATAGAAATCGGGCGAAAACCGCCTCACCGATCAACGACAATGGTTGTCCGACATCCAGGGCAGACGCTACGATCCATTTGCCGGTTCCTTTCTGCCCGGAAACATCCAGAATCCGATCGACGGTTGCCTGGCCGTCCTCGCCCTGGTGTTCCAGAATGTGGCGGGTGATACCGATCAAATAAGAGGCCAGGGGGCCTTGGTTCCACCGGGCAAAGATATCGGCCATTTGCTGGTTGGAAAGCCCAAGGCCGTCTTTCAGGATCTGATAGATCTCACAGATCAGTTGCATGTCGCCGTATTCGATGCCGTTATGCACCATCTTCACGAAATGACCGGCTCCGCCCTCGCCGACCCATTCACAGCAAGGTTCGCCGTTGTCCGTTAAGGCGCAGATGGTTTGAAAAATCGGTTGAACCAACGCCCATGCGGCAGGTGAGCCGCCTGGCATGATGGATGGGCCGGTCAAGGCACCTTCCTCGCCTCCGGAAATGCCAGCACCGACAAAGTACAATCCTTTCCGTTCAAGCTCCCGCATCCGACGGGTGGTATCGGTAAAATGCGAATTGCCACCGTCGATGATCACGTCTCCGGCTTGCAGAAAAGGTAGGAGTGAGGCGATCACGTCGTCCACAGCCTTTCCGGCATCGATCATGCACAGGATCTTGGCCGGTCGCTTCAATCTTGTGATGAGTTCTTCGATCGAGCGACATCCAATGATGTGTTTCCCGGCGGCCCGTCCGTTGACGAAGGCTTCGACCTTGTCGGTGGTGCGGTTGTAACAGGCAACGGTAAACTTCTTGCTTTCCATGTTGAGGATGAGATTCTCTCCCATCACCCCCAATCCGACCACTGCGATATCGGCTTTTTCGATCATATGATGTGTTTCTCCCGTATTTTCCGACATGGATAAGGCCAGGCGAAAAGGTTGAGGGCAACCGAGGTATTTTCGTTGACGGAAAACCCCGACTGATATACTCAATGGGAACCCATCATACAAGACGACTTCGCAAAAAGTCAGGGCGTTTTTGGCGAGTCGCGGGGTGACTGGGGAAGCCTTTTGAGACTGCTGCGAAAAAACTCAGCCGCCCGATCTCGTAGGATCGGACGGATGGCCAGACAGCAAACAGAAGCTGGTTGAATCGCAAAGGCTTGCTTTTCAATCGATAGTTCGATCCAGTACGTCCGTCCGATCCAACGATATCCGGCGGCTTCAAACACGTTTTCGCAGCAGTCTCAAAAGGCTTCCCCAGCCACCCCGCTCATGCCCGGCATTCTCGAAAAGCACGGAAAAAGCGACTTTTTGCGAGGCCATCAGAGAGCATTTCCAATTCATCCCTATTATGAAATGGGGTAGGAGGCAAGGATGGATGTTCGGCGTTATATGGAGGAACTGAACCGGTTCATTCGTCCTCAGTCGTTTCCACTTGGGGTTTCGATATTTGAACATCCAGACGATCTGCCGAAGGAGGCGATCCGACCGGCCAAATACGGGATACAGATTTCCCTATGTCAGTGGACCACTCTGGCCAGACGCTGGGGGCGGGTCGCCGGTGCCACGGCTGCAGATATCAACTGTACGCCCTGTCTGGCTGCACTCGGTTTCAAACGGCTCGAAGATCCGGGACATCTTGCGGCATATTTTGTGGAAATGGGCTATTTCGAAAACCGAGAGCTGGCCGAAAAGGCTACTCGCCAGCTCCATCCCCTCGCCTACGGCACGATCGGAGCAATTGCCTTCTTTCCGCTGAACGAGGCTCTGGTTGAACCCGATCTCCTGGTAATCTATGGAACACCGGCCCAGATGGCCCGCCTTGCCGCAGGATATCTCTACCATACGGGCGAGCTCATCGAATCCATTACGACCGGGTTCGGGATTTCATGTCTGGCAACCGTCAAGCCATATATTACGGGCAAACCCGCCTTTGTCCATCCCGGTCGGGGGGAACGGGTGCTGGCCGGAACCGATGAATGTGAAATGCTGTTTACCTGCCCGGTGGCATCCGTTGAAATGCTGATCGATGGGCTGAAGAAAACCCATGAGGCGGGGACGCGGTATCCGGTTCAAAGCTACATGATCTATCAGCCCAGGACCATTCGGCCCATGGAGCATCTGGCGGAGAAACTGCGCTGAAGGCAGGAAGACATTGCACGATCGCAACCTGCACGGTGCAACTCGTTGTTCATAATTTCGAGATGAGGACTTGTTGATGAACAGAGGGGGGTCTTTCGGCCCGCTGAGCCGTCGATGGACGAAACGATCGTCATCGGCTAAAAAGGACGGCGGTTTTACATTGATCGAGCTCATGGTGGTGATCGTGATCCTCGGAATTTTAGCCCTGTACGTGGCACCGAAGATCATGGGACGGCCGGATGAGGCACGGCAGGTCAAGGCGAAGATGGACATTGCTGCCATCGAGACGGCACTCAAGCTCTACAAGCTCGATAACGGGGTCTATCCGACCACGGAGCAGGGACTCCAGGCCTTGGTGCAGCGGCCCGACTCCTCTCCTGTCCCCCGCAACTGGCGAAAAGGCGGTTACCTCGAAAAAGGCAAGGTTCCGAAAGACCCTTGGGGGAATCCCTACGTGTATTTGTCTCCGGGGGTGTCGAGCGACTACGACATCATCTGTTACGGAGCCGACGGGCTTCCCGGTGGGGAGGGGGCGGACCGGGACATAACATCGAGGGATACGGAGTGAGGCGACGGGATGTGTGCGGCATGACCCTGATGGAACTGGCCGTGGTGATGGGTCTGATTTCCCTGCTGTTGTTCACGGCCATGCCGCGATTTCTCCGATCCGATCGGATCACCGATGTGGATCAAGCCGTTCGAAGACTTGCTGCCCTCGTTTCGCAGCTCAAGGAAGAAGCGGTTCGAACCGGGCGGCTCTATGTCTTGCACATCGATATGGATCAAGGTCGGCTCTGGACGACCATAGGACAATCTCCATCGGATGGGATCGGCTCAACCGCAGCGGCCGATGCAACGGTAGCTTCCGATGCGCACATCGTCCGGTCGGTATTGCAACTTCCGGAATCCATCTCTCGAATGTCCGTCCGTCTGCTGTATGCCGAACCGGTCGATTCGGGCCTTTTCGAAATCCGTTTCTTCCCTCAGGGATATAGCTATGGGGCTACCATCCGGCTGGAGGGTCGGGACGGCCGCAGCCGGTGCCTTCGCATCGAGCCCTTTCTGGGGGAGCCGGTGGTGTTGACAGACATCCAGAAATGTGCTGCCGGCTGAGGAAACGATGGGTTCAAGGAAGCTACCGTTGTACCGTTGTTCGGGCTTTACCCTTTTGGAGGTTCTCATCGCCGTATTCGTTGCGGCTACGGCCCTGCTGGCCGTTTGGAAGCTTCATGCCCAGGTGGCTGGACTCGTTCCGGATGTGCAGTTTCAGACGACGGCCCCGTTTCTTGCCGAACGTGTTCTGGCCGAAATCGACGATCTTCCACCGGAACGGCACGATTCGGGACCGTGCCGAGTCGATGACCCGGCGGCATGGAGCGGCAATACACCACTTCGCTGCGAGGTTCTCATCGAATGGATGGACCCGAAGCCCTGGAAAACCCTCGGGGCATCGGTTGAAAAAATCGATGTCACCGTTTCGGATGCATCCGATGCGAACCGGTTTCGCCTGAGGGCCTATCGGTTTTATCCGCGGAAAAAATGATGATGGCCCAGCAAAAAGTCGCATTTCCCGTGCTTTTCGGGAATGCCGGGCATCAGCGGGGTGGCTGGGGAAGCCTTTTGAGCTTGCTGCGAAAACGTGTTTGAAGCCGCCGGATATCGTTGGATCGGACGGACGTACTGAGTCGAAATATCGATTGAAAAGCAAGCCGTTGTGATTCAACCAGCCTTTGTTTGCTGCCTGGCCATCCGTCCGATCCTACGAGATCGGGCGGCTGAGTTTTTTCGCAGCAGCGAAAAAGGTTCCCCAGTCACCCCGCGACTCGACAGAGACTGCCTGACTTATTGCGAGCGCATCAATGATGATGGCCTCGCAATAAGTCAGACCCTCTCGATTGACCCGTAGGAGGGCGGCTGTTGGTCACTTTGGCTGCTTTCATCCTTGGTCATCGATTCCAGCGTCCACAGCGGCATCGACGTCGATTCGATGGTCCGTGTGGGGCAGGCAAACCGGGCGCAGATCGGACATTGAAGATCGAGGCAGGGATCGAGATGAATGAGGACACCGGCTTCTCCCCCGAAGTGCTCCTGGAGCGCTTTTTCGAGAAGCTTTCCTTCAATGTGAGCCTGTTCCAGGCTGAAATCCTTGGGCAGGATCAGATGGAAATCGATGTGTACGAAACTTCCCGATGTCCAGGCGCGAAGCTGATGAATGTCGATCCAATGTTCTCGACGCTTCGAGGAGATCACCCGGGAGATTTCCGACAGTAGCTCCGGATCGGCTGCATTCATCAAGCCGGAAAATGCCTTCCGGATCAACGCCAGCCCGGACACCAGAATGTTGACACCGACCATGCAGGCGGTCAATCCATCCATTTCCCGCCAACCTGTCCATTGGACCAGAACCAGCCCTACCAGAACGCCGGCCGTGGAATAGACATCGGTGAGGACGTGCTTTCCGTCGGCAATCAGGGTGAGGGACTTGGTTTTCTTGCCGACATGGAGCAGATACGTCCCCAAAGCGGCGTTCACCACAGCGGTCGAAAGGATCAGGAGCATGCCTGCGTCGAGGTGAGGCAGGGGAACCGGATGCACGATCCTGGGTACTGCCGTCATGAAGATGCCGATTGCAGCCAATAGAATGAGAGCGCCTTCGAAACCGGCGCTGAAGGATTCGATTTTTCCGTGGCCGTACGGATGGCTTGCGTCCGGTGGACGGGAGGCAAGCCATATGCTGATCAGCGCAAAGGTGCTGGCGATGACGTTGATGATCGACTCGAGGGCGTCCGAGAGAATGGCTGCCGATCCTGTCAGTCGGTATCCGTAAAACTTCACGGCCAAAAGAAGGATGGAGACGAGGACCGAAAGGCTGATGCTCTGAATGCGAAGGTGGATTGGGGACATGCGGGCGTACGTTATTGATTCGTTGAGGGTTGGCATTGGGTTGCATCGGAGCCAAGGATGACCATTCCCAGGCTCCGAGATGGATGGAAGACCCGATCCATCGGAGCCAAAATTTCATCGATGGATCGGGCGGCGGAACAGGCTATCCGTATGGGTCGTTACTCGGCTTCAAACACCATGACATCGTTTTCCGCAGAAATCGTCACCGTCTGCCCTTCTCGAACCTTGCCGGCAAGGATGGCCGAAGACAGCGGGTTCTCGATGAGCCGCTGAATGGAGCGCTTGAGCGGCCTTGCTCCATACACCGGATCGTAGCCGTTCCGGATCAGCAACGCCTTTGCCGAATCGTTCAGGATGATCCGGATATGGCGATCGGCCAGCCGTTTTTCGAGCCGCTGCATCTGGATGTCCACGATACGACCGATTTCATCCTGCGTCAAGTTGTGGAAAATGATGATCTCGTCGATGCGGTTCAGGAATTCCGGCTTGAAGCTCGCCTTCAGGGCTTCCATGATGCGGGCTTCCATTTCCGCACGGCGGGATTCACCCAGTTCCAGAATCCACTGGCTCCCGATGTTCGAGGTCATGATGATGATCGTGTTTTTGAAATCCACGGTCCGACCCTGCCCATCGGTCATTCGGCCGTCGTCCAGAATCTGGAGCAGCACATTGAAGACCTCGGGATGGGCCTTCTCGATTTCATCGAAGAGTACGACCGAATAAGGCCTTCTGCGGACAGCCTCCGTCAGATAACCGCCCTCGTCGTAGCCGACGTAGCCGGGAGGTGCACCGATGAGGCGTGCCACGGAATGCTTTTCCATGTATTCCGACATATCGATGCGGATCATGGCCTCTTCGCTGTCGAAGATGAACCAGGCCAGGGCCTTGGCGAGCTCGGTTTTGCCCACGCCGGTCGGCCCCATGAAGATGAAGGAGCCGATGGGCCGGTTGGGATCCTGAAGTCCGGATCGGGCTCGTCGCACGGCATTCGACACGGCGACGATGGCTTCCTGCTGGCCGATGACCCGCCTGGAAATCCGTTCTTCCATTTTCAAGAGCTTTTCCCGCTCGCCCTCGAGCATCTTGGCTACCGGAATGCCTGTCCACCGGGAGACGACTTCGGCTACGTCCTCGTCATCCACTTCTTCCTTGAGCATCTTGCTGTGGGTCTGGGTTTCGGCCAGTTTCCGGTTTTCTTCCTCCAGCCGTTTGGTCAGCTCCACCAATTTGCCGTAGCGGATTTCGGCGACCCGCGTGAGGTTGCCTTCCCGCTGGGCTTGCTGTTCCTCGATGCCCAACTGTTCCTGCTCTTCCCGAATCCGGCGGATGGATTGAATCAGTTCTTTTTCGTTCTGCCAATGGGCCTTCATGCGGCCGAGTTCTTCCTTCAGACCGGCCAAGTCCGCCTCGAGCTTCACCAGCCGCTCCCGGCTAGCCGCATCGGTTTCTTTGCGAAGGGCTTCCCGTTCGATCTCCATCTGGGTGATCCGGCGCTGGATTTCGTCGATTTCGGTGGGCATGCTGTCGATTTCCATCCGAAGCTTCGAGGCGCACTCGTCGATCAGGTCGATGGCCTTGTCCGGCAGGAACCGGTCGGCGATGTAGCGGTGCGACAGGGTGGCTGCAGCCACGATGGCCGAATCCTTGATCCGAACACCATGATGCACCTCGTATTTTTCTTTGAGCCCCCGCAGGATCGAAATGGTGTCCTCAACGGTCGGCTCACGGACAAGCACCGGTTGGAACCGCCGCTCGAGGGCCGCATCCTTTTCGATGTATTTGCGGTATTCGTTCAGGGTGGTTGCACCCACGCAGCGAAGCGTACCGCGGGCAAGCGCCGGCTTGAGCATGTTGGATGCATCCATCGCTCCTTCGGCTGCACCGGCCCCGACGAGGGTGTGTAGCTCGTCGATGAACAGAATGACCTCGCCTTTGGCGTTCTCCACCTCCTTGATCACTGCCTTCAGTCGGTCCTCGAATTCGCCGCGGTACTTCGCACCTGCAATGAGGGCAGCCATGTCGAGGGCGACGAGTTTGCGATCCTTCAGGGACTCGGGAACGTCGCCTGCGACAATGCGCTGAGCCAGGCCCTCGATGATGGCGGTTTTACCGACGCCGGGCTCGCCGATCAGAACCGGGTTGTTCTTGGTTCTGCGGGAAAGTACCTGCACGACCCGCCGGATTTCGTCGTCTCTGCCGATGACCGGGTCGAGCTTGCCGAGTCGGGCCAGGTCGGTGAGATTGCGGCTGTATTTTTCGAGGGCTTGGTATTTTTCCTCGGGGTTTTGATCCGTGATCCGCTGGGTGCCCCGGATGTCGATCAGCACCCGGAGAATGGCCTCTCGGTTGACGCCGTAGCGTGCCAGCAGTTTGGCCGAATCCCCGGTCTTTTCCTCGACGATGGCCAGCAGCAAATGTTCGACGCTGACATATTCGTCCTTCATCTGGGCGGCTTCCGAGAAGGCCTTTTCCAGGACGGCCTTGGTCCGGGGAGAAATGTAGGTTTCCATCGCGCCGCTGACCTTCGGCAGTCGGTTGATGGCCAGGAGCACTTCCTGGGATACCGCCTGAGGCGATACACCCAATTTGCGGAGTATGGCCGTTGCGATGCCGTCCTTTTCCGCCATCATGGCTGCCAGCAGGTGCTCGGGTTCGATCTGCTGGTTGTGCTGGGCCGACGCCATTCCCTGAGCTTCCTGGATGAGCTCCTGGGATTTGATTGTGAATTTATCGAAACGCATGAGATGGTTCCTCCTGAATGATGAAAAATGGATGTTCAAGGTCCCGGGGTGCGTTCGTTGACCGAGGACCTTGTTGATACAACGTCAGATCGTCAATATGCGATAACAAAATAACCAGCTGATTTGAAATGTCAATTTACGAAGATCAAGAATGGCAATGAATCAGGAAAAGGAATTGGAACTCGGAGGAAAAGCGGAAAACGCCGGTATGAAGACCGATGATTGATGATGGAGTCGCAAAAAGTCAGGAAGTCTCTGTCGAGTCGCGGGGTGACTGGGGAACCTTTTTCGCTGCTGCGAAAAAACTCAGCCGCCCGATCTCGTAGGATCGGACGGATGGCCAAACCGTGAATACAGGCTCGTGGAATCGCAACGGCTTGCTTTTCAATGTCCATTCGTTCAAGCGCGTCCGTCCGATCCAACGATATCCGGCGGCTTCAAACACGTTTTCGCAGCAGTCTCAAAAGGCTTCCC
>JBFMBE010000131.1:0-9681 GCA_040755275.1 Thermodesulfobacteriota bacterium
CGACGCCAGGTCTTCAAGTTGGAATGGTAAAGGCCTTCCCGTCGAAGAAGAGCCCCCAGTTCGCCAGGAGTCTTGCACTGGTCGGCTCTTCGAAGAATATCCAGCTTATACTGCGCGGTAAACACTCTTTTCGTAGGCTTTTCTAAGACCTCGGTGTCATTAGGTTGCGCCCTTCCGACGCTGCCTCGGACATGCTCTGCCTGCCCGACAGCATCTCCAGGGCGCACATTTTGGGGCCAAGTGGGGTTGATTTATTCGTGCTCATATCCGTATCCCTCCTTTCGCCCTCTACATTATGTTTTCTTGATCAATCTGTCCAACTCTTATTGGCACAGAGGGATCTGCTTTTACGCTTCTTTTAAACCGGTTCGCTAATTCAATGGCATTGGTTTGAAGGTTCCATTTCATCAACCAAAATTCTATTTTCCGTAACTCCTGACGAATGATTTTGAGTTTGATGGGTCTTTTGAAGCAGTATATAAAAAATAGAAAGTCCCCCAATATTAAATGCTATACTTATAAAGCTATAAGCATATAAAAATGTGCTTTGCTCTATATCTGAAAAAAATACTCGAAATGTTTGAGCCGCCATCAGAAAATAAATTAAGTATAAAGGGTATGGCAGCAGGGCCTTCCACTTCCAATATTTCCACGCTTCAATGGATAAAAAAATCCAACAAACAGTCCAGGTAATATTTTTTCGTGGTTCCACCCCTGCATATCCAGAGAGTAAAATATTTAAAAATGATGCAATTACAAATGCAGAAATTAGCGATGCCCACGACTTCCATGATTTCCAATGAAATAATTTAAATTTTGGGATCGGTTTAGATTTTGAATCACCTGGTACATCCTTTTGATAACCAATTTTATCTATGATTGTGGTGGCTGAAAAATGTTTATTGGCTTTCGTTTCTCTTTTTGATTCTTTATATCTCTTAATAATCATCACTACAACGTACACAACAATTATTGCGATCAAGGGCCAAAGGATAACATTCCAATTCTCCCCTGATGGTGTTGTTTCTGATTGCGATACTTGTCTATTGCTCGATCGCCGATAATTATCTTCCTCGATAATAGACTGAATTCCGACTCGTTTTTTCCACTCTTCATATGATGGATATTTTCTGTCATCGCCACTGCGGACAAAGAAGTCTTTGGCTACTTCTTCTAATGAAGTGTTTCCAAAATAATGCTTGTTGGCTTCATAGTACCCCCTGATATCAACTCTTACAGAAGGTGATTGTTGGAAATCATTTGTATTTTCGGATTCATGCTGTCGTTGCTTCTCTTCATCATGGATTTTCTTTTCTTTCAATCTCGCATCGTAATAATCAGGATTGATTTCTTTAGGCAATTGATCAATAGGCTTTGTTCGCAAATTAGGCGTACTCTTAGACTGCAAACCTTGGGAAGCTCGTTTTTGCGTCCTGTATTCTTCATTTGATTTTGTTTGATTGTTATCACCTTGATGATCTGCAGGGGGGGGTAATGGGTGAAGAAGTGTTCCTTTGATTTTGAATAGATGCCGCTCTTTTTCTCCTTATTTCATACCATTCAGATTCAGACACTTCCGTTCCATCAGCATCGAAATATCTTATTTCACGTGCAATACTCAAATTCGATAACATGATGGAGAGGCAAATAAAAAATACATTGATTTGAATATTTATATTCATAATAATTCCTCATTTTTGATAAACAACATGTTTGATGAAGTCGCAAAAAGTCGGAGCTACCCGGATTTAGTTCTTTGTCGGGCCTGAGCATGGCGGAGCAACCGCCTTTTGATGCTGCAGCGGATGCTTGTTTGAAACCGCCGGAGATCGTTGGGCCGGGCGTCCTTCAACGAAGTACAATCGTATGAAAATCAATCCGTTCCGTTTGGATGGCCTGTATCGAATTACTGCCCTGACGTCCGGCCCTTACGAGCTCGGACGGCTGAGTTCATCCGATGCAGCGTCAACAGGCGGTTGCTTCGCCATGCGACGATGATAAGACTATCCGACTTTTTACGATTCCATCATGCTTGAAACTTTTGTTGAAATCCCCCGCTTTAAGGGAACCGCATATAAAGCTGCAAACTGGATACACGTGGGCCAAACTCGGGGCAGGGGAAAACTCGGCCAACCCTGGGAAAACAATCTGCCGATAAAAGACATCTGGCTATATCCGCTGCATAAACGCTTCCGAGAGCTGCTCTGCAAATAACCCTAATTTTGTAGGCGGTCCTTTCCTTTTTTTGTATTACTGCATAGTCATATTGAGAACTGGTTTACCGAATATTTACGTTCAACAAAGTACAATCATATGAAAATCAATCCGTTCCATTTGGATGGCCTGTATCGAATGACTGCCCTGACATCCGGCCCTTACGAGCTCGAGCGGCTGAGTTCTTCCGCTGCAGCATCAACAGGCGGTTTCCCTGCCAAGCGGCTCAACAGAGACTCACTGACTTGTTGCGACGCCGTCATTCCTGATTTCCGACGTGTTCCACCCTGCAGAACATCAGGGCCGCCCCTTGGTTTTCCTCGATTCTCGGCTTGAACCAGGTGCATCCGCCCCGCTCCAGCTTGAGGTTGAACGCCTTCAGCGCATCCAACGTCGCCTGCCGGTCAGAGGATCGATACAGCACATAGATCGCTCCCTCGTGTTCGGCGATCCGATCTGCCATCCATCGGTCGTACCCCGTTGGTTCGGCATAGAGATTGAAATAGCTCTGAATGCGAAGGAACCGGATCTGGGGGGGAAACAAGGGAATCAGATAGGACAGGGGATCCGTTCCGGTCATGACGACGAGGGTGCGGTCCGGATCCGGGATATGCGGTAATTCGGCGCCAAAATAATCCGTTCCCCAGCGGACTCGCCCCCAGTCAGCCGGAACGGTGCTGACCATAACGGCTCCCATGCAGATCCAGGCAAGCACACGTCTCCTGCCGACGACATCGTCGAGCTTTCGAATCAACAACCATATGCCGAGCGGCGCCAGCATTTCGATGACCATGGCATAGCGAAAAATGCAGAACATTTTCAGCCAGGCCAAATAGGAGAACAACAGGAAGGTGAAGAAAAACGGTTCCATCGACGGGGTTTCGGCCAGCGGCTGGAAGGAGGGACCACGACTTTCCCCGGACAGCCGCATCGACAACCGGCGAATCACCGCTGCAAGCCCGAACAGGTAGAGGCCCGGAATGCGCCAGTCCCGAAAGCTCACCTCCGAGATTTCCCGGGGTTCGATGGCAAAACAGAACACCTTCATCAGGTATTCCCCCAAGGTCTGGGGCAGAAAGCGCACGTCACGATAATCCCCGAGCTGGGCCATCGGGGAATGAAACACGTGGTTGAAATAGGGAAAGAGCGGATTCCCGAAGCGCCGCCACATTTCATACAACCAGAAGCCCCCCGTGGCTGCCATCCCGATGCACACACCGATCCCGAAAACAAAGGCAAACACGAAGCGGATGACAACAGGCAAGTCGATGGCGAAAAAGGCGATGCACATTCCGACGGCATACACGGCAGAGGTCTGTTTGAATCCTGCGGCGATACCCACCAGAGATCCTGCTGCCAGCAGGATCGACAAGCGTTCCGTCCATGTGCCGTTCACGAGACGATCGATGCATTGCAGGAGCAGCAGCAGGCTGAGGAGCACCGGCAGACTGAGCAGGTTGTCGCTGAACATGGTGCCGAGCTCGCTGATGTTCCCTGCTCCGGCGATGCCGGCAAACGACAGAAAACAAGCGATGATCGCGGTGTCCGCCTCCCGGTGCCGATGGAGAATGCGGGAGGCGATGCCTACCATCAGGGGGAAATTCAACCCCTGGATCGATCCGATCAGAAAGGCGGTCAGTTTGGGCGGCAGGTAGGTGACCGAATAGTAGAAAGGGATGTACAGCAGGGGATTGTAGAAGGTGGCGATCTGTCCGGCAAGGGCATCGAAATCCCATCGTCCGGTCATGAAGGCGTACGGGTTGTAATAATGGTAATTTCGCAGATCCCAGTTGGCATCCTGGCCGAGAAGGACGGCCACCGCCCCGCAGAGTACCGGCACGCCGACCCAGGAAAGGGCGTTCAGGACGAAATGGGATCGTTTGGAGGCGAGCATGAAGGATGTCCCGTGGTTCCGAATGGATGTTTCCGGTGAAGGATTGCAGGACCGATTGGAGCGTCGGCCGATCGGATCACCGATGGAATCGGCGCTCTATAGTACAAAAGCGGCCGATCTGTCAAACGGTCAGAAACGACCGATCTTGCGAAGCAACAGCTGCCAACCCTCCAGATGGACCCATCGTCCGATCAGCGTCATCATCAACAAAAAGGCCATCCCGACCCCGCAGCATACCAGCATACCGGACACCATCGCAGGCATGGGTGGTAGGACGGCATACATCCCTCGCCGAAGCGGCTCCAACACCATCCAGATCCCTGCACTGACAAGCGCGAGGGTCCCGATCGATCGGAAAAGCAGAACATGGTCCGGATGGGGATAGGCCCTGGCCCAAACCCCATAGAGGATCGCGATCTGAAGCCACGCAGCCGCAGACAACCCAAACGCCACCCCTGCAGCGCCAAGAGCTTTCATCAACCAGAAAAACAGGGGAATGCATCCCAGTGCCACGGCCGTTCCCAGAAGAGACGGGGTCAGGGTATTCTGCAGGGCATAATACCCCCGAACGACAAGCGACTGAGCGGAAAAGGCGAAACTTCCGATCAGGATCCAGGGCAGCAACGAGGCGGTGAGTTGCGTTGCATCCAAATCGAAATGTCCCCGCTGAAAGAGAACCGTCACGATTTCGTGTCGAAGCACGATGAGCAGTACGGAAACGGGAATGATGAACGCCAGATACCGAATCGTCCCTCCCAACACCCGATTGAGCTCCGCCATGTTCCCTTCGGCCGCGAGGCGGGACAGATGGGGATAGGACGCCGTGCCGACGGCCTGACCGAAGACACCGGCCAACATGAACACGATGCGCAACCCATAATTGATGGCTGCAATGCTGCCTGTCGTCAGATAGGAGCCGAAGAACCGGTAGAAGATTTCCGTCGAAAAACTCATGCCCATGCCCAGAATGAGCGGCAGTGTGGTCAACAGGTATTGCCTGAGCACCGGATGTCGCAGGCGAACCGGCCCATACCACCGCATGCCGACTCTTCGAGCCCCGAACCACTGAAGAACGAGGTGACCGACAAGGGCTCCGGTCAGCACCCCCCACGAAAACCCCTCCATGCCGATCCATCTGCCAAGAAGCAGACCACCGGTGATGATGCCGGCATTGTAGATCAGGGGAGCGAGAGCCGGAAACAGAAACCGACCCCTCGCATACTGGACTGCAGAGAGCAGCCCGCCGATGAAGAAGCAACCCTGGGCAGGCAGCAGAATGCGGCTCATGCGGACAGCGGTCTTCAGGACATGGGGGTCTTGCAGCCCCGGAGCAAGCCAATGGAGAAGCTCTTCGGTAAACACCCAGGCCAGCCCCAGGGCTGCCGTCATCAGCAGCCCGAAACCGCACAGAATGATCCAAAAGCTCCTCCAGCCTTCCTCCTCGTTTCCGGCCACCAGAAACCGGGTGAAGATGGGAATGAACGTGATGGACAGAAACCCGCTTCCGGAGGCATGGTTGAGAATTTCGGGTACGAGAAAGGCGATCTGGTAGGCATCTACGTCGGAGCCCACACCGCCGATCCAGGCAATGGCCATTTCCCGGACCAGACCCAGCACCCGACTCAGAAACACCGATGCCATCAGGATCAGAGATACCTTACCGATCTGTTTTCCGGAATCGCTCATGCATGGTCCATCGTCATTGACAATCGAGGGGAGAAAGCATACTTTTCAGCCGTTACAATGACCGTTCACCACAGGTGAAGCAAACGCAATCGAACCCTATGCTTTTGATCGGAGATGCCATGTCCGAATCCTTCCATGTACCGGATGACATGATCGGTGCCTTCAACCGCCTGATGAACCGGATTCCACCGGAATTGCGGGAAGACGAAACGATCCGCGGCAAGGCCCTGTCCTTTCTCAAATTGGGCGGAGAGCCGCTGGCCCGGCAATGGGCCGAAACGATGAAGAAATCCTTTCCGGATGCAGCCACCCTCTTCAAACGTCCGGTTCGCGAACCCCAGACCGACGATGCCGAATCGGCCGATGCTGCCGAAACAGCCGAGGAAGAAGTTGTTGCAGAGGAAGATGAAGCTTTCGCATCGGAAATCGATGACGACATCGTCGATCCTGCGGAATTCGATTGAGCTGGCCGCTGCCTCTTCCCAAACGATCCGATCAGGGGTTGTTCAGACGCACCGAAACCGAACGTGCGTGCGCGCCCAGCCCTTCGGTTTCGGCAAGCCGCATCACATGTGGCGCCTCCCTCCGAAACGCCTCCCGCGAATAATAGATCATACTGGTTTTCTTGACGAAATGATCCACGGATAGGGCGGATGAAAACCGCGCACTTCCGGCTGTCGGCAGCACATGGTTGGGACCTGCGATGTAGTCCCCCATCGGTTCGGGTGTGTAATGCCCCAGAAACACGGCCCCTGCATGCCGGATCTCCGAAATCAGGTCGAAGGGATGCTCGACGAGGAGTTCGAGATGTTCGGGCGCGATCCGGTTGGCAAGCATCAAGGCCGTCGCCATATCCGGGACGGTAAACACCGCTCCGAACCGGTTCAGGGATTCCCGAGCGATATCCCGGCGATCGATTTCCGGTAGTTGCTTCTCGAGCTGCTGCAGAACGGATGCAGCCAACCGTTTGGACGGCGTGATCAGGACGGCCGAGGCTACCGGATCATGTTCCGCCTGAGACAACATGTCCGCAGCGGCATGGTCGGGCCGGGCCGATTCGTCCGCCAGGATGAGAATTTCGCTCGGACCGGCGATCATGTCAATGCCGACCATTCCAGAGACGAATTTCTTGGCAAGGGTCACATAGGTGTTGCCCGGACCGACGATGACATCGCACCGATCGACGGAAGCCGTACCGAAGGCCATGGCCGCAATGGCCCAAGCACTGCCGATCTTGAAAACGTCATGAATGCCCGAAACGGCTGCTGCAACCAGCAGATGCGGATTCACCCCGCCCTGTCGATCGGCCGGGGTTGTTAGGATCCGACGGTTGACCCCGGCGATCCGCGCCGGAACGGCTCCCATCAGAACCGATGACACAAGAGGTGTTTTTCCGCCCTGCCCTCCAGGCACATAAATCCCGGCTGCGTCCACCGGATGAACGATCTGACCCGTCACGACCCCTTCCCGCTCGGCCATCATCCGGGAATGCGGCAACTGCATCCGATGGAATTCCTCGATCTGCCGGTGTGCTCGTTCCAGCGATTCCCGGAATGCATCCGATACGGCACGTTCCGCTTCCTGAAATTCGGCCGCAGTCACGCGAATACCGGAAATGTCGAGCTCCGGCGAGTCGAATTGCCGCACATATTCCATCAGGGCATCGTCTCCCCGGGTTCGAACGGCATCGAGAATCTTCAGCACCCGAAGCTCGTCTTTGCGGCTGCAGGACAGTTTTCTTCTGGCAATCTGGTTCAGCCGAACGTCGGCTGCCTTTGACGGATAGTGATGAATACGCAATCTCATGAATGGTTTTCCTCCGATATCGTTCGGCCGACCGCTCCGCTGTGTCGCAGGGCGGACGGCGTGTTTTTCCCGAAGGCGGCCGACGGGGAATCGATTTCGCGCAATGCCGTCAGGACAGCCTCCATGTCGGGTGCCAACGGAGCACAGCATGCCATCGGTTGGCCTGTCACGGGGTGAATGAAACCGATCTTCCAGGCATGTAACATGGGTCGTCGAATCAAGGAAGCCCATCGGGAGGATGGCGTTGCAGGCGGTCTTCCCCCGTAAACGACGTCTCCTGCAACCGGATGCCCCATGGCAGCCACATGCACCCGAATTTGATGGGTTCTGCCTGTTTTGATCTCGATTTCCAACAGACTGATCCCCGTGAAGACTTCCCGCTCATGCCACAGGGTCAGCGCGTTTCTGGCTCGGTTCGCACGAACCGACATCTTCTTTCGATCGACGGGATGTCTTCCGATCGGCAGCTCGATGCGCCCATCGGGTTGAGGCATTCTGCCGAGAACCAGAGCGAGATAGGTCTTCTGAACCTGTCGGCTCGCGAATTGGCAGCTCAGCCCCGTCTGTGCGGCGTCGGTCTTGGTGACGATCAACACGCCGGATGTGTCCTTGTCGAGACGGTGAACGATGCCGGGTCGAATGCATCCACCGATCGAAGAAAGCCGATCGCAATGGTGAAGAACCGCATTGACGAGGGTTCCGTCGAAATGTCCGGGCGCCGGATGCACCACGAGCCCGGGCTGCTTGTTGATGACCAAAAGATGGTCGTCTTCGTACAGGACGTCGAGGGGAATGACTTCGGGACGGGGTTCGATCGGAACGGGATCGGGAATCCGGACACGGACGATCTCTCCGGGCCGAAGACGGATCCCCGATTTTCGAACGGGAACGTCATCGATCCACACATGGCCGTCCTTGATTCGGCCGGCGGCATGAGATCGACTCATCCCGGGGATCGCTTCCGCCAGAAACAGGTCGATCCGCTTTCCGATGGCATCGTTGGGCACGATCAGCAGATGTTCTTGCGGCATATCATGCAGGATGGCCTCGCAAACAGCCTGACACGTTCTCTTGACCCGCAGGAAGTCGGGGAAGGAAGGGGGGTATTCACTGAAACAAGGCCTCGATTTCCGAGAGGATGGTCGTTTCGGGAGCCTGTTTGGCTGTGGACAACTCCATGACGAGAAGGTTCTGGGCCTGATCGTGGAGTTTGCGCTCGCCAAAGGACAGGTCCTTGGCGGCCTTCAGGCGGTGCAGGTCTCGAAACACGATGGCGATGTCTTCGATGGCTCCGCTCTTGATCCGTTCGGCATAGTCGCGATACCGCTTGTTCCATGCAGGGGTGGATTCCCGAGAGAATCCTTTCGGTTCGCTCCGGAACAATTCGTAGATACGGGGGATGTCGTTGGGATGGATGACGGAGCGCAGCCCGACGGTGCAGACGTTGCAGACGGGGATCATGACGATGGTCTGGGTATTCAGCAATTTGAGGATGTAGAAATCGAGAACGGCGCCATTGATGGTTCTCTGCTGGATCGCTTCGATGCACCCCACACCGTGGGCGGGGTAGACAACCATATCACCAATGGAAAAGGAACGGGGTTCGACCATCGAGGCACGACCTTCCATGATACAGACAGGGGACTTCGGGTTGATCCGTGGATGACCCGTTGCGGGGAATGGCTTCCGGGACGAATGTCGAAGCCTGTGGAGTGAAATCCACTTTTCTGGTGGTCACTATAGCATTGTTTCATCCTGGATTCAAATGCATTATCCACTGAGGGCCTCGCAAAAAGTCGCTTTTCCCGTGCTTTTCGGGAATGCCGGGCATCAGCGGGGTGGCTGGGGAAGCCTTTTGAGACTGCTGCGAAAACGTGTTTGAAGCAGCCGGAGATCGTTGGATCGGACGGACGTACTGGATCGAAATATCGAATGAAAAGCAAGCCGTTGCGACTCAACCAGCCTCTGTTTGCTGTCTGGCCATCCGTCCGATCCTACGAGATCGGGCGGCTGAGTTTTTTCGCAGCAGCGAAAAAGGTTCCCCAGTCACCCCGCGACTCGACAGAGACTTCCTGACTTTT
>JBFMBE010000132.1:0-9667 GCA_040755275.1 Thermodesulfobacteriota bacterium
GGAGTCGCAAACAGTCAGGAAGTCTCTGTCGAGTCGCGGGGTGACTGGGGAACCTTTTTCGCTGCTGCGAAAAAACTCAGCCGCCCGATCTCGTAGGATCGGACGGATGGCCAGACAGCAAACAGAGTCTGGTTGAATCGCAACAGTTTGTTTTTCAATCGAAATTTCGATCCAGCACGTCCGTCCGATCCAACGATATCCGGCGGCTTCAAACAGGTTTTCGCAGCAAGCTCAAAAGGCTTCCCCAGCCACCCCGCTGATGCCCGACATTTACAACAAGCACGGGAAAGGTGACTTTTTGCGACGCCATCAAGGACGATTCGCCTCCGGTCGATCGGGAGAGGTCATGAAACCCTTCGTCTATCTGATTCAGGCGGCACAGGACATGCCGTATCCCGAACTTCCCGACGATGGCAACGATATCATCCTGTTGACCTGGAAGGCGCCTTCGGACGTTCCGGGGGCGCTGTTTCTGCCGGGAAGCTCCTGGAACGAGGGCCGAAACGCCCTGCTGGCCGAAGCCCGGAAGCGGGTCGAATCCGGTGGTGCCGACTATCGCTACTTCATTTTCCTGGATGAAGACATCCTGATCAAGGAAGACACCGAGCTTGCCGCAAATCTCGGTGTTCCACTGACCGGAAATCCCTTCCGCACCTTCGAAGCCTGGCTGCTCGAGTGGGAGCCTGCCGTCGGTTATACCCGCTATTCCTGGCAATACACCGAAGCGGATCGGCTCGTCAACCTCGGTCACAATTTCGATGCCCTGATGAACGCCTTCCACCGGGAGGCGCTTCCCATGCTGCTTCCCTATTACACGGGTTTCGACGCCGAATCGTGGCTCTATTCCCAGCTCATCGTGGCCCATCTGTGCACCCTCTTCTATCCCGAGCATCGCTTGCAGTGCAATCTCCTGTTGACCAAAAACAAGACCCGCCGGAGCTATATCCAGAAAAAGCGTTGCTGGCACATTCCGACGACGTTTCTTTGCACGGCACTGCCACCCGAGATGCGCCGTTTCCTGCCCCAGGATCGACCCAACCGGTCGGAACCGCTATCCGGCATCCCCAGGAAAAAGGAGAGTTCCTATCGGTTGGACGATGCCATCCGGAAGCGGATCGATTGGAGCCATCCCTTGTTTCGGTATCGGGAAGGATATCCGAACGAGCGCTGGACCCAAACGGTTTCATGTCCGAACCCCCGTCCGCATCGACGCGCAGCCCTGCTGATTTCGGGAAGTCTTGCCCTGCTCGACCAAACGGTCGACAACCTCCAAACCATGCTGATCGGACATCTGCCTTCCTGCGATGTGTTCGTTTTCGCCCCTGAAGATGCAGGAAGCCGAAACGTCGGCCTGCTGTCACCGGTTCGGTGGCGCATCGAACCGGACAGGCCGATTCCGGAAGGAAGGCTTCGAAACGGAAGCAACTGCCAGCTGAAGACAGGAGTTCAGCGGTATCTTCAGCAACTGAACGGATTGAAACAGTGCTGGCTGTTGTTCGACGCCTGGCGGTCCGAAACGGGAACCGTCTATGACGTCGTCATTCGCTGCAGGCCCGATATCCGCTTCGTCCAACCCGTCGAAGGAATCGACCGGATCGATCTTCGCTATGTGCATGTTCCGGATTTTCACGGGTTTGACGGTGTCAACGACCGCTTTGCAGTCGGATGCCCCGAAGATATGGCGTGGTACATGAATAAACTTGACGAATTCGAGTCCTATGTGACAGATTGGTACGCAGCCGGATGCGGCGCACAGCCGGTCAGCGCCGAAATGTTTACGGCCGGCCAATTGCGGCGTCACGGCATTCGGATTCGCCAGGCCCCGTTTCGATTCAACCGGGTACGGGTGCATGGCGAGAAGCGGGATGTGGGAGGCGATGGACGATAGACGATGGGTGAAGGGCGATGGATGAGCGCTGAGGGGGCGGAGAAGGCGGGGAAAGGTATGGACGGCGGGATTCCCATGAAGGGGACTCCGGAACGGATCATCGTTCTGCCATTTCGAAAATCGGTGGATATTGCCATCAAAAGCATTCGTGTGCGCTTTTTCCGGTCCATGGTCACCACCGTTTCGCTCGTTCTGGCGGTTGCCTTTCTCAGTTTCACCGATTCCGATCTGGCGGTCGTCAACAGCCTGCTTGCGACCGGTAAGTCCGAACTGCGCCAGCAGGTGCTCCGTGCCGGATACGATGTTCAACCGGATGCCCAGACGATCGGCAGCAGTCCCAAGCAGCGGTGGATCCTTTTTCTGTCCTTTCTGGCCTGTGTCGTGGGCATCGTCAATTCCCAGCTGATGGCTGTCACCGAACGGTTTCGGGAAATCGGAACCATGAAATGCCTCGGCGCACTGGACCGCTTCATCCTGCGCCTGTTTCTGCTCGAGGCCGGGATTCAAGGGGCGATCGGTTCGATTGTGGGGGCCTTGATCGGGATTGTAATCAGCCTCGCGGGCGGATGGATGCGATTCGGGAAGGTGGTCTGGGAGGGGCTCCGCTGGGAGGATATCGGAACGTCGCTTGCGGTTTCGGTCGGTATCGGATGTGTGTTGAGCCTTCTGGGGGTGCTGTACCCGGCATGGGTGGCCGCCAGAATGGCGCCTGTGGAAGCCATGCGGGTGGAAAACTGAACAACGGGGGAACCAGCGATGGCCGGGGATACGGATATCATTACCCTGGCGGAATACGCCATGGGAGAAGAGCAGATCAGCCGGATCGAAACCGTTCTGGAGCAGCTGATCCATATCGGCGTTCACTGTGTGCTGGTGATCGACATGGCCGGCAACATCATTGCACTTCGGGACAACGGTAAAACGCGGATCGACGCCTACTCTCTGGCTGCATTGGCTGCCGCCAATTTCGGGGCCGTAGAAGCCATGGCGAGGCTTGTCGGAGAAGAAGAATTCAGTTTGCTCTTTCACAAGGGAGAGCACGAATCGCTGCATTTTCTGAAGATCCATGCGGATCTGCTGATGCTGAGCCTGTTCGGGCCTGAGCTGACCCTCGGGCTCTTGCGCATCAAGGCGGGCGAGGCGGCTGAGGCCATCCGGAACATCTATGCTGCCAGGTGAAACCTTGTCCATCTTCCATTCTTGACGGCTTCGCAAAAAGGCCGGATGCTGTGTCGTGCTGCATCCCTCGTCATTGCGGCGTACGTTTAAGTACGCCTCATTCCTCGGGATTTGCACTCCTTGCCTGCGGCCTTTTTTCGAAGCCGTCCATAGGATGGACTTTTTGCGACTCCATCATTCTTGATGGTCCCGCAAAAAGTCAGGCCCTCTCATTTGACCCGCAGGAAGGCGGGTGAATTTTGCTCAGCAGCGGAAAAACTCAGCAGCCCGAGCTCGTAGGATCGGGCGGCTGAGTTTTTTCGCAGCAGCGAAAAAGGTTCCCCAGTCACCCCGCGACTCGACAGAGACTTTCCGACTTGTTGCGACTCCATCATCACTTAAAGGAACCTTTCTTTGGCTTTCGTCAATATGAAACATCGTGAGGTTCAGGCCAAAATCGTCTACTACGGGCCTGGACGTGGGGGGAAGACCACCAATCTCGAATTCATCTATCAGCAGTTTCGGGATCGGATCCCCTCCGAAATGGTGAGCATCAAGACACACGGGGATAGAACCCTTTTCTTCGATTTTCTGCCCTTCGATGTGGGGAAGATCCGTGGCTACGACGTTCGGATCCAGCTCTATACGGTTCCGGGACAGGCCAAATACGATGCGACCCGAAGACTCGTCCTGAAGGGAGTCGACGGCGTGGTGTTCGTTGCCGATTCTCTGGCCGTGCAGCGGGAACGCAACATCGAATCCTTTCGCAACATGATCGAGCACCTCGCCGTTCACCGAAAGAAGCTCGACGATATCGCTCTGGTGTTCCAGTACAACAAGCGTGATCTCGAAAATCAAGAAATTCCGCTGCTTTCCATCGAAACCCTGAATGCCGATCTGAATCCGAAAGGGGAATATCCGGTGTTCGCCGCTTCCGCCCTGACCGGTGTCAATGTCATCGCTACCCTGAAGCAGATCATCGCCCTGACCATGAAGAAACTGAATCGTTCCATGATATAGGTGAGACGATGCCGCATGCAGCCGAGACCCGACCTCCCCGAAACGAACCGGATGCCGTCCCCGATCTGTTCAGCGTTCAGGCGGAACCCATGCCCCCGGAACATCCGCTTCAGGTGCTCAAGGTGCTGGTGCTGTCCATCGATTGGGAAATCTCGGAAGACACCGTTCGTGGATTTCTGCAGGAAATCGGAAGGCTTATCAAAAGGCACGGGGCGGATCCCGTCAACCGCAAGTGGTTCGAACTGTTGACCGGTATCGGTCACTACGTATACAAACGAAAATCCGACATCCATCCCGAAGCCATCCGGCTGCTGCATGCCGTTTACGCGGATTTGGAAGCAAGCTTCTTTCCGGACCGCATGCCGGAGCAGCAGCGCAGGGAGCGGCTACTGTTCCGTGTGGCGGAATACAATCGCCTGCGGGACATCGTTCGAACGGGAGGAACATCGGAGACCGAAAATCCGAAACCGTCGAAACAGCCGGAAGTCGAGATCGTTACTACGCCGTCTGAAGACAGCAAGCCGCAGATTTCCGGGGAATCCGCAGCCGAGGCCGACCGTTTGCTCATTCACGAGGCCTTCGCTCAGGCTCTCGAGGAAATGCGTCGTTTGATCCAGGCCGAGTTTCGCGCCCTTCGGGCCGAAATCCGTCTGTGGCGTGCGGAGAAGAAGGGATAGCCTTCGATGGAAAAAGTGACAATTGCGGCCAGGATGCGGGAAGCCCAAGTGTATCATGAAATGGGCCTGTTCGAAGAGAGTCTCAAACTCTGCAACGAACTGCTGCAGCAGGCCAAATCGATCGATCCTTCGGACGTGGAGGCTTTGCTGAACCGGGCGGCTGAGGCCAGAAGGCGCTTGCAGGAAATGGAAGCGGAACCTGTGGGCAACGGCTCGTTTTCGACCAAGGAGATTGCCATTTTACAACAGAACCTCCAGCTTGAAACCCGTACCGAGGATATTCTCGAGAGTGCGGCGGCATTGATGGAGCTGGGGCTCTACCCCCAGGCCGGTACCGAATACGAAAAAGCATTTGGCAAGGAACCGGAAAACCCCGACATTCTCAAACGGTATTTCGAGTGTCTGATCCAATGGCTGACCCCTCGCAAAGTCGCCGAAACCCTGATCACAGCCATTCAGTCCAGTCCTGTAGCCAATCCATCGAAGGCCGGGCTCATGCTTGTCCTGGCCGAATCCCTCGAGGCGCGTGAACAGAAGGATATCGCTCTCGAAACGCTCAAGGCCGCTCTGGCTCTCGATCCGGGCAATTCCCGCATCGATGCGAAAATCCGCTCGCTCACGGTTACGACATCTCCGGGTTCCCGCTACGATCTGCTGCTCGATAAGCGTCTGATCACGCCCGCACAGCTCCAGCGGGCGCTGGTCATCTCCCAGAAAAGCCGAAAAAGCGTGGAAACCGTCCTGATCGAAGAGTTTCAGGTTCCCAAAGCCGAAATAGGCGAATCTCTGTCTCATTTCTACGGATGCCCATTCAAGTCCTTCGATCCCCAGGTCGTTTTGCCGAAGGAGATTTCGCGAAGTCTCAAAAAATCCTTCCTGCTTCACGACAGCTGGGTTCCCATCCACTGGTCGAAGAATACGATCGACATCCTCGTGGACGATCCGAAAGACATCCGTAAGACCGATCACATCAAGGCTCTGATCAAGATTCAGAACATCCGGCTTCTGGTGGGAATCCGGGAAGACATCGAGCGGTATATTCATTTGTTCTTTGATGAAGGCACACTGTCCGGCACAGAAGATGCCATCGACCTTGAAAGTCTGATTCCCGATATTTCTTTCGACCAGGAAACCGAACCCGAGGAGGAGTTGGCCAGTCTCGACGAAAACGCCAGTCAGGTCGTCCGACTGGTGGATCAGATTCTGGTTACGGCCTACAGGCAGAACGTTTCCGACATTCACATCGAGCCGTCGGATGTGACCAAGAAGACCGGCGTTCGTTTCCGGATGGACGGCGTATGTCAGGAATACCTGAAGGTCCCGAATACGATGGCACGGGGCATTCTGTCGCGCATCAAGATTCTGGCCAATCTCGACATTTCCGAACGGAGGCTTCCTCAGGACGGGAAGATCGTCTTCAAACGGAAGGGCATTCCGCCTTTCGAACTACGGGTGGCCACCATCCCGACGGCAGGCGGTTGGGAAGATGCGGTACTGCGGATTCTGGCAAAGGCCGGTGCCATGCCCCTCGACAAGATGGGGTTGAACGAACGCAATTTCAGATTGCTGCAGAAGATCGTATCTCAGCCCTATGGGCTGATTCTGGTTGTCGGTCCGACCGGATCCGGCAAAACCACCACCCTGCATGCAGCACTGGGTCATATCAACAAGCCTGGAATCAAGATTTGGACGGCCGAGGATCCGGTGGAAATCACACAGGCCGGGCTGAGGCAGGTCGAGGTCAAACCCCGGATCGGACTCGATTTCGCTCGGGTGATGCGGTCGTTTCTGCGGGCCGATCCAGACGTCATCATGATCGGTGAAATGCGCGACGAGGAAACGGCATCGATCGGTATCGAGGCCTCCCTGACGGGTCACCTCGTGTTTTCGACCCTGCATACGAACAGCGCACCCGAAACCGTCACCCGGCTTCTCGACATGGGCATGAACCCGCTCAATTTTTCGGATGCTTTTCTGGGGGTTCTCGCTCAGAGGCTCGTTCGGACCCTGTGTCGTCAGTGCAAGCAGCCCTATCATCCCGGTCCCGAGGAATTTGAGGACATCGTCACTTCCTATGGTTCTGAAGATTTCGCGAAAACCGGGATTGTCTATTCGAAAGACCTCGTGTTCTACAAGCCCAAGGGATGTGAGGCATGTTCGGGAAGTGGCTACAAGGGTAGGATGGGAATCCACGAATTGATGGAAGGTACACCCGAAATCAAACGCCTGATCAAACGAAAGGCCCCCACAGAGGAACTGCTCGAGCGGGCCAAGGCCGAGGGTATGACCACCCTCAAACAGGATGGCATCAACAAGGTGTTTCAGGGGTTGACCGATATCCGGGAAGTTCATCGGGTATGCATCGCCTGATGAGGAGGAGCAGCAGATGAAAGACAGGGCACTCGTTGTAGACAACGACTTTTTCTTCGTGGAATTTCTGTCGGATCTTCTCGAAAAACGGGGCTATGAGGTGATCAAGGCCTATGACGGCAAGGAAGGAATCACCCAATTGCGGGAAGAGACCGTCGACATTTTGTTCGTCGATATCATCATGCCCAAGATCGACGGCAAACAGCTCATTCAGTTCACCCGGAATCTCTTCCCGGACCGCCCCTTTCCCATCATCGCCCTGTCGGGATCCCTGATCGAAACCGTCGAGGACGTCCAGAAGATCGGGGCCGACTACTACATCGCCAAGGGTCCGATCGAAACCATGGCGGAGCATATCGGTCGGTTTCTCGACAAACTCGAGGCTCATTCCGCGATCGATGCGCCGCCGGAGATCATGGAAACGGCCCGGATGTTTCCCAGGCAGTCGACGGCCGAGTTGGTCGAAATGATGGACTTTCAGGAAGGTATCCTCGAAAGCGTCGGGCTTGGCATCCTTGTCGTCGACAAGGACGCCAAGATCATCCGGGTCAACGCGACCGGGTTGAAGATTCTGAACAAACCCATCGAATCCTTGCTGAATCGGCACATCGGAACCGTTTTTCCGGAATCGGCCTATGGCCGTCTCGTGGGAGCCATGAAATCGGCCGCCCGACATCTGGATCGAATCGCCGTTTCTTTTACCGTGACCGATTCCGGAATCCATTGGCGGACCATCGTATCCATTCACCGGGTGGCCCTGAAGCCCATCGGGTGGATCGTCGCATTGGAGGATTTGGCGTCATGGGAAGAACCAGCCTCAAAAACAAGCTGATCCTGTCGTTTCTCGGCCTTCTTCTGGCCGTCATGGTGGTCGTCGGCCTGGTCAACACCCTGACGAACGATTTTTTTCTGGCTCAGTCGATCTCGACCGCCGTGGCCATGGCTCTCGGTGTGGTCTTCGGAACGATGGTGTCCAATTCCGTTCTGAAACGGCTCAACCGGCTGCGGGAGGCTGCCCGCCGGGTGGGTGGAGGGGACCTGAGTGTGAATGTGGTCATTCAGTCTCTCGATGAGCTTCGGGAGCTTGAGGAGATGTTTGCCCGAATGGTGCTGGATCTGCGACAGGCCATCTTGGACATCCATCAGCTGTTCAACCGGATTCAGAAGGCGGGTCAGGAATTGAACATTCTGATCCGAAAGGCTGCAGACGACAATCAGGAAGTGGCACAGGCAGCCTCACTCATTGCGAAGGGATCGGAAAAGCAGGTGACTGTCGCCGAAAAGACGACCGAGCAGATCGACAGAGGTCTGATCGCTATGGAGGAAATGGTTGCGCAGAGTGCTCGAACCGTGGCCCGGGTTGCGGACGCCAAAGCGGCTGCGGAAAAGGGCGAATCCCATGCCCGGCAAACCCTGAGCCAGCTCCAGCAGGTCATCGCCCAGATGGGCAGCTATACGCAACCCATGTACCGCGTGGCGAGCAAGATCGACAAGATTCGACTCGTCGTCAATGTCATCGAAGAAATCGCCCGTAAGACGGACCTGCTTTCTCTGAACGCCAGCATCGAAGCGACACGGGCCGGAGAACAGGGAAAGGGGTTTGCGCTGGTTGCCGAAGAAATCCGCTCGATGGCCGAAAATTCCAAGCGAAGTTCCGCGGAAATCGACCGCATGGTGAACGATATTCTGAAGGACAATGCCGAGGTGATCGGTGTATTGCAAAAGAGTCAGGAGGGCATTGGAAAGGGAGAGGTCATCATCCAGAACGTGATCGATACCTTCGGAGGAGTACTTTCGGGTGTCGACAAAGTCTACGGAGAAGTCAAGGAAATCGAGGAAATCACCGACAAACAGGTCCGGCAGATACGGCGGTTTCTGGATCAGTTCGGCGAGCTGAAGAAGCTGGCTGACGACAACCGGGGTGCAGCCGTTCGAACCATCTCGGCCATCCGAAGACAGCACCAGAACATGAAGACCATGATGCAGACGATGCAGTCCCTGAACGAATTGTCGGAGCAAATGGTGGAGGCGAAACAACGGTTTCAACTGGCAGCAGCGGACGAATGAGACCCGGGCATGGATGTGCTGACGTTTCAAGTGGGTGGAAAATGGTACGGTCTGGATGCCGGAATCGTGCATCGGGTCGTCGAGGATTATGCCGTCTATCCCGTTCCGATGATGCCTTCCTTCTATAGGGGGCTCATCTTCTATCGGGGGGATCTCTACGATGTCATCGACCTGGGGGTGCTGCTGGGACGCAACCCTGCAACCGGGTCCCGATTGATGCTGTTTCGTTGGCGGCACCATTCGATGGCCTTTCTGGCGGATGTCATCGGATCCATGCGCATGCTCGAAGACCGAGCAATGGACCGGCTCGTTCTCGAAACCGGTGACATCGTACACATACTACCCATGGAGCGATGGATCGAGAGGATATTCAACAGCGGTCATGGATCTGGAGAAATACCGGCAGATCTTCCTTCGGGAATCGGATAAATACCTGCAGGAAATCGGATCGATTCTGATCGAGGTGGAAGCGGCCCCTGAAGAAACC
>JBFMBE010000133.1:0-9600 GCA_040755275.1 Thermodesulfobacteriota bacterium
CAAACCATTCTTTGCATTTTGGCCATCCGCCCGATCCTACGAGCTCGGGCTGCTGAGTTTTTCCGCTGCTGAGCAAAATTCACCCGCCTTCCTGCGGGTCAAATGAGAGGGCCTGACTTTTTGCGGGGCCATCCTATCTGATTCCCCTTTCCTCCGCAGCACCAAGACGGAGCAGACAATGAACAACGGGCGAACCGCATCCGAAGACTTGTTGAGGGCGCTTGCAGCCGATGCATCCGGAAACATCTTCGATATCGAAGGGTATGCTGCCGTCGGCATGGCAGCCGAAAGGCTCGCCCCGCTGACCTTATCCGAAACCATCCCCATGCCCTATGGCAGCGAACGGATGCTTCTGCCGGGCAGGGTTCCGGTCTTCTACAACCTCAAATCCAGTCAGCTCGAGGCGCTTTCGGTTCATCCGGACGATCCTTCCATGCGGATTTTCCCGGTAGCGGTATTCAATTCACCTGGATACGTTCTACGATATACATGTGCTCATCGCACCGAAGCGGATGCACCAACGCTGCCCCTGTTCTCCTATGGAGCTGTGGGCCTGCATCACGGCAAGTTCCGCACCGCTGCCATTTGCGTGGATACGGAACCTCGACAGGACCTGCGACAGATGAAACCGGCTGACGTCCGCAAAGGCATCCGGATGCTGCGAAAACGGCTGCCGAACAACCGCCTTCGGGAGCACCTCGAGCATTGCGCGCTGGTGTATGGATGCCCTGCCGGAAAGAATTTCTTTCTCGGACGCTATGAGGCCCCTCTCCCGACATCCCCTTCTTGCAATGCCCGATGCCTGGGATGCCTTTCGCTTCAGAAAGACAGCGACATTCCGCACAGCCAAAACCGCATTCGGTTCAAGCCGACACCGGTAGAAATAGCCGATATAGCCTGTTTTCACATCGACCGTGTGCAGAAGGCCATCGTCAGCTTTGGTCAAGGCTGCGAGGGGGATCCGCTTCTGGCTGCAGATGTCGTCGAACCGGCCATCCGCCTGATTCGATCCCGAACTTCCGCCGGAACGATCAACCTGAATTCGAATGCTGGACTGCCGGATGTGCTGTCTCGCTTGATCGATGCCGGTCTGGACAGCATGCGGGTAAGCCTGAACAGTTTTCGTCCCGGATGTTACGAGGCCTATTTCCGGCCGAAGGGTTACGGCTGGCTGGATGTTGTACGCAGCATCGATCTGGCCATCGAAAGAGGGGTGCACGTTGCAGTCAACTATTTGAATCTCCCGGGTTTCACGGATTCGCCCCAAGAAATCCAGGCATTCCTGCGTTTTCTGGAGCAGCACCCCGTTCACATGGTTCAGTGGCGCAACCTCAACTTCGATCCGCTTCGATACCTGAAGGTCATGCAGGAAGTCGAACCTCTCGGCACACCACAGGGAATGGAACGACTGCTGGACGAAGCGAGGCAGGCCTTTCCGTCGTTGCGCTATGGGTATTTCAACCCGCCGAAGGAAACCTTTCACCTGTAACGCCTACCATGCCCACTCTCAGCATCGCTGTCATCGCTTGCAACGAAGCCGACCGCATCGCCGGCCTGATCGAAAGCTGTCGCTTCGCAGACGAGATTCTCGTGGTCGATTCCGGAAGCCAAGATGGAACCCAGTCCCTCTGCCGCCGGATGGGGGTTCGGCTCGTCGAGCATCCGTGGATGGGGTACGCCGCCCAGAAGCAAATCGCACTCGATGCTTGCGCATCGCAATGGGTGCTCAGTCTCGATGCGGACGAGCGGGTATCGCCGGCACTGGCACGGGAAATCACCGAAACCCTTGCCCGTGTGCATGATGACGTCAACGGGTTTTCCATGCCGCGGCTTTCCCGATATCTGGGGCGCTGGATCCGCCATGGAGGATGGTATCCGGACCGAAAGATCCGTCTGGTTCGAGCCGGAAAGGCCCGCTGGACGGGAGACGGGCTGCATGAAACCCTTGTTGTCGATGGACGGGTGAATCTTCTGCGCCACCCCTTGTATCATCTTGTCTATCGCAACATCTCCGATCAATTGACCACGATCGATCGATTTTCCGCGATTCATGCCGATCAGATCGGGGCGCGAAGCAGCGGATATGTCGGGTTGGGTGTACTGCATGCCATCGTCAAATGGTTCGAATGCTACATCTACAAGCTCGGCTTTCTCGACGGAACGGCCGGACTGGTCATCGCCATGAATTCTGCATGGTACGTTTTCCTGAAGCACGCCAAGGCGTGGGAAAAGGGCATTCCGGATGAAACGCATCGAAACGATCTGTGAACGGGGGATCGAGAACATTCTTCGACTGATGGGAGTGGTCCCCGACGGTCTCGCCGATCTGAAAAGCCGGCTCTGGGGTCTGTTGTGGTATGCTCTCGACCGCAAGCATCGAAACATCGTTCTGGAAAATCTTGCAACCGCCTTTTCGGAAACGATGAGCCTGCCGGAGCGGCATCTTTTGGCCCGAAACGTGATGGCTCGGCTCATGGGAATGTTCTTCGACATGGGGCGCTACCTTCGGCTGAGCCGGCAAGAGCTGGAAACAAGGTTTCGGGTCGAAGGCATCGAAAACATCCGCTCTGCACTGGACCGTGGCAGGGGGGTGCTGGCCCTGACGGCACACTTTGGAACCTGGGAACTTCTTCCGGCTGCAGCCGCACTTGCCGATCTGCCGGTATCCATCGTATATCGGCCGCTCGATTTTGCGCCTCTCGACCGGGTGATCGCAAGACTTCGCACGCGCTTCGGCTCAGAACTCATTCCGTCTTCCCGCGGAGCCATGCGTTCCATCCTCCGGGCGCTTTCCAGGGGTCGGATCGTAGCCATGCTGATGGATCAAAACGTCGACTGGTATGAAGGCGTATGGGTGGACTTTTTCGGAAAGCCCGCCTGCACCAACAAGGGCATGGCCGTCATCGCCCGGAAAACCGGGGCTCCCGTCGTTCCGGTATTTTTGCTGCCGGACGGAAACCGCAGGTGGAAGATATGTTTTCAGCCGGAGCTTCCCATAGCCATCAGCCGGGACAAGACCATCGACATCGAGGCGAACACGGCCCTGTTTACCCGGGTGATCGAAGGCATGATCCGCCGATATCCGGATCAATGGTTCTGGGTGCATCAGCGTTGGAAAACGGCCAACGCCTGCCTCCTTCCACCAAATGCGGGGCGGACAGGACCATGAAGCCGCCTCCGATCCTTGCCGAACGGGTGCTGATCCGTTCGGCCAACTGGGTGGGGGATGTCGTCATGAGTCTTCCTGCCATTCGGGCCGTACGGGCTCATTTCCCCAAGGCCGAAATCGTGGTGCTGGCCAAACCCTGGGTGGCCGATCTCTATCGGCACCTTCCCGACATCGATCGAATCCTTGTCTATGACCGGCAAGGTCGACACGCAGGCTTGGGCGGCATTTTCCGGCTGTGCAGCGAACTGAGGCAGTCCCGCTTCGATATCGGCCTATCGATTCAAAACGCCTTCGAGGCCGCCCTGATTCTGTGGTTGTCGCGTGTGCCGATACGCATCGGGTATGCGACGGATGCAAGGTCGTTGCTGCTCACCCACCGGGTCCATCGCACCAAAGCCATACGTGCCTTGCATCAAGTCGACTATTACCGGAAGCTCATCGAAGCCGTCGGCATCCCGGTTCCGGATCGATCGATCCGGCTCGTTCTCTCGCCAGACGAACGCCGGTGGGCCGAGGAAGCTCTCACCCTGTTGGGGGCGGCCCCTTCCGGGATGATCTGCGGCATCAATCCCGGAGCAGCCTTCGGTACGGCCAAGCGATGGCCCGAAGACCGCTGGATCGAGCTTTCCAAACGGATGCTCGCTTTGGGAATCGATCGAATCCTCGTCTTTGGGAGCCCCTCGGAGTCGGCCCTGGGAGAAGCGATCGCCTCGGCCGTTGGTCCTCGATGCCATTCTCTGTGCGGTAAGACCGATCTGAGACAGGCCATGGCCCTGATTGCAGCCTGCCGTCTTCTGGTAACGAACGATTCGGGGCTCATGCACGTAGCTGCCGCCCTGAATGTGCCACTTGTAGCCATTTTCGGGCCGACCCGCCATGATCAAACCTCCCCCGTCAGTCAGATGGCACGCTTGATCCGTGTACCTGTCGACTGCAGCCCCTGCATGAAACCCCATTGCCCCACCGATCACCGATGCATGACGGCCGTTTCGGTCGACCGTGTGCTAAAGGAATCGATGGAAGTGCTGAATATGAGCCGTTTATGAACATCCTGATCGTCAAGCTGAGCGCCATCGGCGATGTGCTGCATACCCTTCCGGCCTTGAACGCCCTTCGGCAGACGTTTCCGGATGCCCGCATCACCTGGCTCGTGGAAGAGGCCGCAGCCGCTCTCGTAGAGGGACACCCGGCACTCGACCGGGTGCTGGTCTGCAGACGAAAATCCTGGATTCGAGACTGGAGGGCAGGCAAACGAAAGAAGGTCGTTGCAGAGATAGCCGATTTTGTTGCAAGGCTCCGGGATACGGTTTACGATATCGTTCTCGATTTTCAGGCCCTGCTCAAAGGAGCCGTCTGGATCGTCCTGTCCCGGGGAAAGCGTAAGATCGGTTTCGATCGGGGCATGGAGCATATGGAGCATTCCTACTGGTTTTTGAACGAACGAATTGCGCCGATCAGCATGGACGTGCACGCCCTCGAGCGGAACCTCGTCATGCTCGAACCGCTCGGCGTCCGAAACGTCCAGAAAATCGTCTACCGATTGCCGGTCACGGCTGACCATCGAGACCAGGCAAAGCGGCTGCTGGGGCCGTTCTCAGATGCAGGCCCGATCGTTTGCATCAATCCGGTGGCCAAGTGGGAAACGAAGCTCTGGACGGCCAGAGGGTTTGCAGAAGTTGCGGATCGTCTGGCGGCTGAAGTCGGAGCGACTGTCGTCTTCACCGGCGCCAAGGAAGACCGGAATAGGATCGATTCCATCCGCGGTCGGATGACCCGACACGCGCTCGATGTAAGCGGAAAAACCGATTTACTGACCCTGGCCGCTCTCTATGACCTTGCGGACGGGGTAATCAGCACGGATACGGGACCGATGCACCTGGCTGCCGCCGTCGGAACATCCGTCGTCGCTCTGTTCGGACCGACGGCCCCCTGGCGTACCGGCCCGTACGGCAATCGGCATCGCGTCATCCGCCTTGGAACGACCTGTTCACCCTGCTTCCGGCGAACTTGTGCGAAGCCGATCTGCATGCAGGACATCGATGCCGAATCGGTTTTCAAGGCGATTGTAGACACTCTGAACGATCATCCGAAATCCACCTTTCGTATGGGCCCAGTTACAGGCCGACAATAGCATCCTTGAAGAGGCAATCCAATGGCGCAGGTTTCCTTGAATGTTCCGGCTCCGGATTTTGAGCTGGTGGACACAGTGGGCAGAACAGTCCGATTGTCGGACTATTTCGGAAAAAGCATCGTACTTCTGGTGTTCAATAGGGGATTTCTCTGACCGTTTTGCAGGCGGCATCTCGCGCAGTTGCAGCGGGATTATGCACGATTTCGAGAACGTGGGGTCGAGATTTTGGCCGTCGGCCCCGAAACACCGGAAACCTTTCGTTCCTATTGGAAACGTGAGGGGCTTTCCTTCCTCGGACTCGCCGATCCGACCCACACCGTCCTGAAGCGCTATGGCCAGGAAGTGAACCTTTTTCGATTGGGCAGAATGCCCGCTCAGGTACTGATCGACCGAAATGGCATTGTCCGATATGTACATTACGGTCACTCGATGATGGATATCCCGACAAACGAGGAACTGCTGGACCTCATTCATGGATTGGAAAACACCGACTGAACATCGAACGCGTCTTTCGATCTTTCAAGCCGATATCACCGGAGGACTGAATTGATCGTTGAACTCAGCAGAAGTCAGAAAAGCCGGATCGCCATCCGCAGCTTCAAGACCATCGCCGATGCTCTCGCCCTTCGAGGGATGTACCGCCCTTCCGGCAGGTCGGGCAAGACGCTCGAAAACGCGTTGCGGATACTCAGCCCCGAAATCTATGGGACGATGAACGACCCGCGCAGCATCGAACTCAAGGGGCTCGAATATGTGTTGGATCGACTTCCGAAGGGCATCGAGTCTTGCACCCGGATCGTTTTGACCGCAAGAGACGAATTCAGCCAGACGGGTTTCGAAAAGATCGTTCCCGTCAAACGCCGGCGGATTTCCTACCGGGTGAGCGAGGATCAGATGTGCTTCGTCATCACCACCGGGCTAAGTGAAGTGTACGATGTCCTCACGCACCTCACCTTCCTGAACATCGAAGCCCAAAAGGTGTACACCCAGATGCGCGATGAATCCGGCGAGATCAGCGTCAACTGGAAAGACCTTGAAGCTTCCGTACGGAACCTCGATACACTGAAAGGTCGTGAGCTGGATCAGGCCATATGGAATTTGAGCATTCTGCTCGGCCGTACCTATCAAGAAACCCGCAGCACGTACGACTATCTCGAGGAAATGCGCACCAAGCATCAGGCCAACAACGGTCTTTTTCAGATCGTTTATGGTCTGGCCAAGCGCGTAGAAGCCGGAGAACTGGACCGGGACAAGCAGTTGGCCGTCTATTTCACCCCATCGCTCCAGGACATGATCGGACGCCATGCCTATGGCCCTGCATGGGCGCAAGTCATCTGTAGAACGCTGAGGGACAATCAGCTCCATCAAAGGCCGATACACATCATCAGTGCCAACATGCACAGCATCGTCAACCTCCTGTACGGGTATGCAGCCGTGTGCGAAAGCAGCCCGGAAAAACCGGAAGGAGATCTCTACCGGTTTCTCATCGGTTTGAAGCCAAAGGGAACTCTGGTACGCGACTACGCGAGACGGCACGGCTTCATCGATCTGCCCGATACTTCCGGGATGCTCATCGACTGCCAGATCATCGACATGGGAAAACTGGTGGATGTGCCCTTTCATCCAGACATCCATCTGGAACGAGACAACATCCGCAATTTACAGCCCGTGTTGCTCGTGATCGACTACGCTTTCGGCACCCAAGCCTACGAAGCCATGGATGAGCTGCTCGAGCAGCTTTCCAACCTGTGCGGCTGCCAGCCAGTCAAGTCCATTTCCATCATGGGAAAGGCCGGGATTCTTCCGGGCAAGAAGGGGGACATCATGTTGGCAACGGCCCACGTCATGGAAGGAACCCCCCACAACTACCTCGTTCAGAACGAACTTCGAAAAGAGGATTTTGAGGGCGAAATCGGCGTGTTCGTCGGACCGATGGTGACCGTACTTGGAACGAGCCTTCAAAACCGGGATGTGCTGGAGCGGTTTCAAACATCGAGCTGGCGGGCCATCGGCCTCGAGATGGAGGGTGGGCACTATCAGAGGGCCATCAGCGGCGCCATCATTCGAGGATATCTGGCACCGGACGTCAAACTTCGGTATGCCTACTATGCCTCAGACAATCCCCTGGTGAGCGGACAGACCCTCTCTTCGGGAAGCATGGGAGATGAGGGCATCAAGCCGACCTATCTCATCACCAAGGTCATCATCGAGAAAATCGGCAGGCAGGGTGGTTGAAGGATTTCTTGCTTGAGGTCACATTCATGGCTGATGGCCCCGCAAAAAGTCGATTTTCCCGTGCTTTTCGTAAATGTCGGGCATAAGCGGGGTGGCTGGGGAAGCCTTTTGAGACTGCTGCGAAAAAGGTTCCCCAGTCACCCCGCGACTCCACAGAGACTTCCTGACTTTTTGCGAGCGCATCATGCCTGATGCGCTCGCAAAAAGTCGCTAACCACCGTTTTTCCTTCAAAGCCGGGCCTCCAGCAGGAGGGCGGGTGGTGTTTTGCGAAGCAGCGGAAACTGTTTGAAGCAGCCGGAGATCGTTGGATCGGGCGGACGCACATCATTTGTTTTGGTATGCAAAACAAGATGTTGGAAATCAGCAAACCATTCTTTGCATTTTGGCTATCCGCCCGATCCTACGAGCTCGGGCTGCTGAGTTTTTCCGCTGCTGAGCAAAATTCACCCGTCTTCCTGCGGGTCAATCCAGGGGCCTGACTTTTTGCGAGCGCATCATGCCTTATCACGCTGCCTTTTCGCCATCCATACTCAATAAAGGAGTTCCTGATGCAACTCTCGGTTTATGAACGACTCGCCGACGTTCTCGACACCCTCCCGAACGGATTTCCCCGGACGGATTCGGGCATTGAACTGCGCATTCTGCAACGAATTTTCCGGCCGGAAGACGCCGATCTCTTTTGCGATCTGCGGCTGCATTTCGAAACCGCCGATCAGATCGCCAAACGGACGGGCCGACCACTCGAGGGGCTGGAAGCACACCTCATCGAGATGGGAAAACGGGGGCAGATCTTCGATGTCGATCTGGGCGGGGTTCACATTTTTCGAATGCTGCCCTGGGTGTTCGGTATTTATGAATTTCAGCTCCATCGGCTCGACCGCGAACTGGCGGAAATGTGTGAAACCTACAACCGGGTTTTTGGAAGGCAATTCTTTCAGACCAAACCCCAGCTCATGCAAGTCGTTCCTATCGAAAAGGAAATCGAGGGAGCCCACGAAGCCCTTCCCTTCGAGCGCGTGTCCACCATCATTGAAAAGGGGAAATCCTTCATGGTGCAAGACTGCATCTGCAAGAAAGAACGGGGCATCATGGACCAACCCTGCAGTCGGCCGATGGAAGTCTGCATGGCCATAGCGCCGGTGGAAGGTGTGTTTGACAAGAACGAACACGGCCGGAAATTGACCAAGCAGGAGGCCTATGCACTTCTGGAGGAATGCGAAAAGCAAGCCCTGGTTCACCTGACCTGGAATGTACAGAACGGCCATTATTTCATCTGCAATTGCTGCGGATGCTGTTGCGGGGTGCTTCGATCGGCGGAAGCCTGGGGAGCTTCGAACATCGTCCGGTCCAGCTACTACGCCCAGATCGATCCGGATGCCTGCGTCGCGTGTGGGGTATGTGCGGAAGAGCGCTGTCAGGTGAAGGCTATCGAAGCGGGAGAGACGGCTTATCGGGTCATCCGCGAAAAATGTATCGGCTGTGGGCTTTGTGTCACCACTTGTCCATCAGAAGCCATTGGCCTGGTTCGAAAACCGGCGGAAGAAATCGAACCCGCTCCCAAAGACGAAATGGACTGGTATATCACCCGAAGCAAGGCCCGCAATCGTGATATTCAAAGGTTTTTGTGATGTGGGAAGGCAGGTGATTTTTGCCCTCCATCGGAAAAGGCAGCAGCCCGCTCTCGTAGGATGAAGCTGCTTCAACATGGAGACATACCGGTAGATCGGATGAGGAGGGAAAAAGTTGCGTATCGATGACGCACTCCGATCTACCGGTATGCAGACAGGATTCATTTGCCGGAGTTCAATCCTCGGCCATCAATCGAATCAATCGTAAGGCTGGGTGAACATCCTTCGTTCGCCACGATTCGAAGATCAAAACTCCATGGACAACTGAACCCCGAATTCATAGGGATTTGCGGAATTGCTCGCATAGACGGCCTTGTTGACGACATCGTCCGCCCACAGATAGGCACCCACCACGTCCAGCTTCAGCTCTTCGGTGATGGCATAGGTCACGACGATGTCCAACTCCGTACCGAGTTTGTCGCCGTATTGGCCATTG
>JBFMBE010000134.1:0-9600 GCA_040755275.1 Thermodesulfobacteriota bacterium
TGTTTTTCAAACAAATATTGATGAAGCATCTCCGCCCGATCCAACGATATCCGGCGGCTTCAAACACGTTTTCGCAGCAGTCTCAAAAGGCTTCCCCAGCCACCCCGCTTATGCCCGACATTTACAACATGCACGGGAAAAACGACTTTTTGCGAGGCCATCTTTCATGAATTCTGTTCCGGAAATCCGAATACAAAGGCTTTCGAACCGTCCCATTCATACATCTGGGGCGTTCGTGCTCTACTGGATGATCACAAACCGAAGAAGGCATTGGAATTATGCGCTTCAGCGGGCCGTATGGTGGGCCGAGGAACTCGGCAAGCCGCTTCTCATCCTGGAAGCCTTGCGATGCGATTATCCTTGGGCAAGCGATCGGGTCCATGCCTTCATTCTGCAGGGAATGGCCGCAAACGCCCGCGATTTCGAGTCGGCTCGCGTCACCTACTATCCCTATGTCGAACCGGAGTTGGGTGCCGGGAAAGGCCTTCTCGAAACCCTTTTCCCACATTGCGCCGTCGTCGTTACGGACACCTATCCCTGCTTTTTCCTGCCCCACATGGTGGCCTCAGCGGCGAGCCGCTGTCCGGTTTTGATGGAGTCCGTCGATTCCTGCGGCATCGTCCCACTGGCGCTCCCGCCAAAGGCGTTTTCCGCTGCGCACATGTTCCGCCGCTGGTTTCAGAAGAACCATGATCGATGTCTCAATGACATGCCGCTTGCCGATCCGCTGAAAGAAGCCCGGATCCCGGAAGCGGTTCCGATTCCGCCTGCTGTTTCCGATCGATGGCCCTCGGCATTGCATTCCATTCGGGAAATGAAGGACGACTGGCTGCGCAGCTTGCCCATCGATCACCGGGTTGGTCCCGTCGAAACCGCCGGTGGAGCCCAGGCAGCTCGGGAGCGGCTTGAATCTTTTCTGAAGCGAATCGACAGCTACGCCACGGATCGCAACCATCCCGACGAAGATGCAACCAGCGGACTGTCGCCCTACCTGCATTTCGGTCACATCTCGAGTCACGAAATCTTCCGTCGGATGATGGATCGCGAGGGCTGGACGATCGATCGACTGACGCACATGGCGAACAGTCGGGCCACGGGATGGTGGGGGATATCGGAAGGTGCCGAGGCCTTCATCGATCAATGGCTGATCTGGCGAGAAGTCGGGTTTCTTTTTTGTTATCATGAGCCTCGTTACGATCGATGGGAAAGCCTGCCATCCTGGGCCAAACATACCCTGCAAACGCATGCAGCCGACAATCGCCCCTACCAATACGATTTGGATACCTTCGCGCGGGCGGAAACCCTCGATCCTGTCTGGAACGCCAGCCAAAGGCAGCTGCTCCAGGAGGGGCGGATGCACAACTATCTGAGGATGCTCTGGGGGAAGAATATCCTTCATTGGAGCGGATCTCCTCAGGAGGCGCTTGCCATGATGATCGAACTGAACAATCGGTATGCACTCGATGGGCGGGACCCCAATTCTTACAGTGGAATCGGTTGGGTACTCGGGCGGTTCGACAGGGCCTGGGGTCCCGAGCGCCCGGTTTTCGGGAAAGTGCGCTACATGAGTTCTGCAAGTGCGATACGCAAATTGAGGATGGAAGAATTTCTCAATCGCTATCGCGAGTGAGCCGTCAAGAGATCTCTACGACAGCGACAGCGGTCATTTTTTCCAGAATTCCGGAATGAACAGAACGATCACCGTATATATTTCGAGTCTTCCCAGAAGCATGCATGCGGAAAGCACCCATTTGGCCATATCCGGCAGGTGGGCGTAGTTTTCCGAGGGGCCGACGGTTCCGATGCCTGGCCCGATGTTACCGATGCAGGCGGCTACGGCCGCCATCGATGTAACGAGATCCAGATTCAGGGCGGCCATTATCATAGAGGCCGCCAAGAACACTCCGATATAAATCAGGAAAAATCCCAACACACTGCGCATGACTTCATCCGAGACGACTTTGCCACCGAATTTAATGGGACTGATCATTTTCGGATGAATGAGGTACAAAATTTCGCGATAGGCCTGTTTCATCAACAGGATGATCCGCATACACTTGATCCCTCCTCCCGTGGAGCCTGCGGATGCTCCCAAAAACATCGACAACAACAGGACGATATGGGGCAGGGAAGGCCATAACTCGAAATCCGCAGTGGCGTATCCCGTGGTCGTCAGGATGGAAACTACCTGAAATGCGGCATATCGAAATGCATAGGCTGGATTGTCGTACAAATCCCCATAAATACTGATGGTACAAATTCCGATGAACAGGAACGTGATGAGGGTATAGAAACGCAACTCCGGGTCTTTCCATAGAATGGAAGCTTTTTTTTCGGTGATCAGCAGGTAATGCAGACTGAAATTGATGCCGGCCAGAAACATGAAAATCGTGATGACCGATTCAATATAGACGCTTTGGTAGTGACCGATCGAGGCGTTGCGGGTGGAAAAACCGCCTGTTGCCATCGTGCCGAAGGTATGACAGAGGCTTTCAAAGAGGTCCATTCCCCCGAGAACCAAAAGCAGGGTCTCGATCAGCGAAAACAGTAAGTATACGATCCACAAGTCCTTGGCTGTATCCCGAATGCGTGGACGCAGCTTGTCCGGAATGGGGCCTGGAACCTCCGCTTTGTATAGCTGCATCCCGCCGACACCGATAAAAGGCAGAATAGCCAGGGAAAGCACGATAATGCCCATGCCACCAAGCCAGTGGGTCAGGCTTCGCCACAACAGGAGTCCTCTGGGGACAGCCTCGATGTCTGTCAAAATGGAGGCACCTGTGGTTGTGAAGCCCGATACCGATTCGAAGAAGGCGTCGGCGAAGGAAATGGAAATGTTGTAAAAATAGAAGGGCAAAGCACCGATCAAGCCCGCCAGAAGCCATCCGATGGAAACGATTGCCATCCCTTCCCGATGACTGAGAACGGCGACCTGATGCCGACGAAAAAGGAAAAAGAGGAGCAAACCCGACAGAAGGGCCGTTAAGGCAGACTGAAACAGGGTGTTGGCACTGGGATCCCGGGCGACAAGGGCATACAGCGACGGTATGGTCAAGCTCAGGCCGATACAGACGATGAGCGCTCCAATGGTTCTCCAGATATAAGGCCAGCGCATCAGAAATACTCGAAGGTGACCATGAGTTCTTTTTCGATGCGGGGGATATTTTGTCGGGTGGACAAGATGATCACGCGATCCCCGCTTCGAACAACCGTGTCTCCGTTGGGAATAATGTATTCATCTTCCCGAAGGATGGCCAGAAGAATGGCGTCTTTTGGAAAATGCATGTCTTTCAGGGGTTTGTCGACAATACCCGATGTTTCGAGAGCAACGGCTTCAAGGACTTCGGCCTGATCTCCCTTGAGCGAGACGGTGGAGAGCACTTTTCCTTTTCGAACATGCAGCAGGATGGAATTGATGGCGGAGAGTCTGGGGCTGACGATCTGGTCAAGACCGATGGTATCCAGTATCGGGATATAGTGAAACTTGTTGATGCGGGTGATGGTTCTTTTGGTGCCAAGGCTCTTGGCCAACAGAGAGGCCAGGACATTGGATTCTTCATTGCCCATCAGGGAAATGGCGACATCCATTTCCTGGATGTTCTCTTCCTGAAGCAGGTTCTGGTCGGTACCATCGCCATGAAGCACGATGGTGCGCTGCAGGTGCTCGGCCAAGAATTCGCATCGCATGCGATCGATTTCGATCATGCGTACGTGATAGTTCCTATGTTCGAGCGATTCTGCGAGCCGAAACCCAATGTTGCCTCCTCCAACGATGAGGACATTTCGAATGGGCTCTTTGCGTCTTCCAAAGACATCGAGCACGTTTTCCAAGTCATGGGCTCCGCATACAAAATAGGCAAAATCCCCTTTCTGAATTCGATCCCGACCCGCGGGTACGATGAGCCGATCGCCACGGAAAATGGCTGCCAGAATGAATCGCAGGTTGGCCGTTTTCGTGCGCAGATCCTGGAGACGGACTCCGATCACGGGGCTGGTGCCGGCAATATGGAGGCCGATCAATTTGATCCTGCCTTCCGCAAAATCACTGACGTGTTCGACGCCAGGGAGTTCCAAAGATTTGGAAATGGTTTTGACGACTTCGATTTCAGGATTGATGATGGTATGAATGGCGAGATGTTGTTGGACGAGGTCAGACCAATGCCGGGAATAATCTACGTCTCTGATGCGAGCCAGCTTGAGGATACCGGGTGAAATGGCATTGGCGAAGAGGCAAGCAACCAGATTGATTTCATCGCTGTCGGTGACGGCCAGGAAGGTTTCGGCGCCTTTGAGTCCGGAGTCTTCAAGTATCCTGGGGTTGCTTCCAGATCCATGAATCGTCTTGACATCGAGCAGATCGATGAAGCGCTTCAGTGCTTCCTGGCGTTTGTCGATGACGACGACTTCCTTGTGTTCCAAGGCGAGGCGCTGGGCTATGTGGAAACCTACCTCCCCGGCTCCGACGATAATGATACGCAAGAGTCACCTGTGACGATGGTTCTTGAAACAGCAGAAAATCGATTCCGGTGAAGAAACATTCTGCCGGTACCTTCTTCAGCGAATGGAGGGACCGGCACGAAAGTAAAAGCCACTCATCAGATTTTTTCAAAATACTGCTTTTCAGCTCCGCACTTAGGGCAAACCCAATCCTCAGGCAGTTTGTCGAAAGGGGTTCCGGGTGCAATGCCGTTCTCCGGATCACCGATTTCAGGGTCGTACACATACCCGCAGGGACATTCGTATTTATCCATGATGTTTCTCCTTTCTCGATAGGATCGGGGTGGATGTGGAAGGAAGATGGGTAGATCGGATGGTCTCGCAAAACGTCGGAGCGTCTGGAAATCCTTGCATGTCAGGAGGCGATACGCGTTTTTCGCTGAAGCATCAAAAGGCGTATGCCGTCCTGCCATGCTCAGACCCGGCAATCGGCAACATCGGGGCGCAGGCGGCTTTTTCCGAGACCATCATGTTCATAATCGTAGCTACTGGATTGGAAAAGTCAAACAGATTTTGGGGGTGAACAGCGGTGGAAATGAACGTTGGTTGATCCATACAGGCGGCCGGAAATAACATCCGGCCTTAGGCTTCGATGAATCAAAAGCGCAGGAGGGAGAAAGGGGAGCTGAGGATCTCCATCAGGAGCCGGCGGACAAACTCGAAGGGCGCAATCGTTAACGGATTTGATCCAGATAGGATGCGATCATTCTTTCCCGATCTTCCGTGCGAACGACCTTGGGCAACGTCTGTAGTGCACGGTCTGCGGCGAGATCGATCAATTCCTCTTGCAGTTTGCGTTTGGCTTCGAGAAGATGCGCTTGCGCCTTTTTTCCGGCCGATTCGATCAATCGTCTGCTTTCTTCTTCGGCCTCGCGGATGATGGCAGCCTTTCGACGCTTGCCCTCGTCGATGATTCGCTGCCGGATTTCGGTCATTCGGGTATCACTTTGACTCAGCTGTTTCTGAACCTGTTTCAGATGGTAGAGCATTTCGGCTTTCTGCTTTTCGATTCGGGTCATTTCCCGCTCGATGTCGCGGCCCTGGGCGCGCAGGAAATTGACGAGCGGTGGGCCGGCATATTTGACGATCACGAAGAGAAGAATGGCGAAATTGACCCATTTCATGATGGGATCGTACGTATCCCGCCAGCTTGAGCCCTGCGATTCCGCCGCCCAGAGGACGGTATCGTTCAAAACGGCTTGAATCAGCACTCCGATCTCAACAACATGCCAGCAAACGCTCCGGTTCATGCTTGTACCTTCCGATCGAGAAGCTTTTCGATCATTGTAACAGCCAGGGTTTCGGCCTCGGATTGCAGCTTTCCCCGTATGCCTTCAATGACCTGGTTGATTTGCCGCAGCATCTGTTCCCGTTCCTCCGCCAGTATCCGTTGGGTTTCCATCAGAAGATTCTCTGCTGTCTGAACGCCTTCCCGTTCGATGTTCGCCCGGATTTCGATGGCCTCCGCCCTGACGGCGGCTTCCTGATCGGCAATGGTGTTGGTGATGCGCGTGATTTCCTGGTCGGCATCCACGATGTCCATCTTCAGCTTTTCGATATGGGCGTGGCGTTTCTCCATCACACCCTGAAGCGGACGGAACATGATGCGGGTGACGATGAACATGAACAGCAGAAAGGATAGCAGTTGAAAAAAGAAGGTTTCATTGATCGTGATCAGTGCAACCTTGTTGATGATCTCCATGATCGTTCACCCTTGAAAGGGAAAATGCAAGTTGCATGGTACGTGGTGTGCGCCAGTGCGAGCCACCCAGGCCGGAGCTATCACCCCCGGCCGTCAGGGGTTTAGCGAAGACTTCCGTCTGGATATCCGCGACGGCCGCACGTGACGAACAGGATGCTTATCCCGGGAACCCACTTCCGATAGAATCCATTCCCTGGGATCCTTCCTTCAGACCACGACGAACATCAGCAGCAACGCGATGACCAGCGAATAAATACCGGTCGATTCTGCGACAGCCTGCCCGACCAGCATGGTCCGAGTGATCAAACCGGCTTCGGCAGGGTTGCGACCGATGGCCTCACAAGCCTTCGATGCCGTTATGCCTTCGCCGACACCGGGTCCGATGGCGCCAAGTCCCATTGCGATGCCTGCTCCCAGAAACGCCGCTGCCTTGACCAAATCCGCTCCTTCGATTGCCATGGTTTTTCCTCCACACCGTTGTGAATGGTTGATGTTGGTATCGTAGAATGATGCCTAAAAAACGAAGATCATAATCAATGCGATGACCAGCGAATAAATACCGGTCGATTCCGCGACAGCTTGACCGACCAGCATGGTCCGGGTCAATTCACCTGCAGCCCGAATGTTACGTGAGAGCCAGTCTACGGCCGCCATGCCGGCAAAGCCTTCTCCGACGCCCGGGCCGAAGGCGCCAAGTCCCATGCAGATGCCGGATGCCAGAAGGGCCATCGGTCTCGACAGGGTTTCGGTTTCAGGAAACACCCGGAAAATCAGGATGAAGCTGATGAGAAGACCATAAATGGCCGTCGTCTGGGTGACTGCCTGCCCTAACAACATCAGGTTGGTGACCGGTGCTGCGTTAGCCGGATGGCGGGCAACACCCTCACAACTGGCCTTTGCGACAAGACCGCCGCCGATACCCGGTCCGATGGCTGCAAGACCGGTCGATATTCCCGCCCCCAGGATGGCTGCCCAGGTCGGCGACAGCGGGCGGTCCGAAAAATCCGTAAACAGGAGGATGAAGGCGATGACAAGGGAGAAGATGGCTGGAGTCTGGCAGACGGCGGATCCAACCAGCATATTCGTCATGAGGCGTCCGCCTGCGGCGGGCTGGCGGGCCGTTCCAACACAGGCGGCTGCAGCCGGAAAACCGGAACCGATCCCCGATCCCATAGCGCCGAATCCCATACAAATGCCTGCTGCCAGGCATACCGATACATTGATGAGATGAGGGGGTTGCTGCGTGAACAACAGCAGCATGGCGACAACCAGGGCGAAAATGGAAGCGGATTCTGCGACGGCCTGACCGACCAACATGAGCTTCAGAATGTCTCCGGATTGATCGGGCTGTCTTCCGATGGCCACTGCTGCCTGCGATGCGGCATAACCCTCTCCGACAGCCGCACCGATGGCCCCGAACCCGATGGCGATCCCTGCAGAAGCGAACGATGATGCATTGACCCAGGTTTGGATGTCTATCATATCAATTCACCATGACCGATATATACACAATGGAAAGCATCGTGAACACGAAGGCCTGGATGGTTCCGGCGAACAATCCGAAAAAGGCGTTCAACAGCGGAGGCAGGATCAGGCTGTAGCACAGGTGGGTGATGACCAAAACGATGATGGATCCGCCCATGATGTTGCCGAAAAGCCGGAAGGATATGGAAACGACCTTGGCCAGCTCTCCGATGATGTTGAGCGGTGCCATGAAGAAGATCGGGTCGAAATATCCCCTCAAGTAGGCCTTCAGTCCTTTGGCGCGGATTCCGGCATAGTGGGAAACGACGAAGACCATCGTCCCCATGCTGAGGGTCGTATTGAGGTCTTTGGTCGGTTCTTCACACACGGGGATCAAGCCGATCCAGTTGGACAGCAGCAGGAAGAGAAACAGGGCGCTGATCATCGGTGAATATTTCCGGGCAAGCTCCTTTCCCATAGCGTCTTCCGTGAGGGTGTAGAGATTGGCAACGAGCAGCTCGCCGACGACCTGCAGCGGCCCGGGTTTGAGGGCGCGTTTTCGGGCGGTCATGAACCCGAAAACGATGAGACAGCTCAACACGATCCAGGTCATGATCATGGTTTCGAGGTTGAGCGTTGCCGTGTAGTCGCCCAGATGGATCAGAATTTGATGGATTTTTCCGAGTTCACCCATAAGATCTTCCTCTGCCTTAAGAAGAAAGAAGCCATGCCCGTTGTTTGGCTCGTGGCCGACCCATCGTTGTCAGTGGTCGGTTGTGGACGATTTTCTGAAAAACCGCTCTCCAAGGGTCTGGACCAGCATGATGATCTGAACCATGAAGAGCCCGATGCAAACGCCGAGTACCTCGAAACGGGAGGACTTGAAAGCCGCAACGATCGGGACGGCCAATACGACATATCGTAACCCGATGGACCCAAAGGACAACAGGGTGGATCGTTTTCGGGTGGCATCGATCGTCTTGGGGAGGGCCTGTGCCATGAGAACGAAGTTGATGATGCTGAAAATCGTTCCCAGAATCAATCCGCGTCCCCAGGATCCATAACCGAGCAGGATGAGGGTCAGCCCTAAAGCGATGGCGAGCACCATCGCTCTGGAGCCGTACTGTTTCTGAATGTCCCGGATGGAGGAAGTCATGGTTCGGTATCAGAGGATGAGCACAGGCGTTTGTCCCGCTCGGTCATTTCGAGGATCTGACGGTAGGTGATGTATGCGCCGCCGATGACGCCGAATACAGTGAGGGCACTGACGAAGATGCCGCGAAGACCGAACAGCCTGTCGAGATATCTGCCGGTAAAGAAGCAGAAAACGATGCATCCGACCATGGTGAGGCCGATCTGCATGATGAAGGATAGATGCTCCGACCAGATCCGGCTGGTTCTGAACCGAAGCCAGCGGTATGGTGCCGGGAAATGGTCAGGGCCATCCGGATCGGGCTTTGCTTTATCCATCGGAAATCCCATCGAATTGAACACCATTTTCCCTTCTTCAACCCATATCCAACATGCTCACCGTTCGATTGGAGTGGAAGCCGAAACGGTGGAAAACGAATGCGAGGATTCAAGGCAGATGCATCGATACAGGAATATGAACCATTTACAGATTGCGAAAAATCCTGTCAACAGGCTTTTATCATTAGGAAAAAATAGTTTCTGAACCCGATATATTCATTTGCAAGTGGTTAAGTGGATAAATATCTTTGATCGTGTCGCCATCCCCGGAGATGAAAAGCGGCCTGTCATGAAGGATGGCCCCGCAAAAAGTCCATCATATGGATGGCTTCGAAAAAAAGCCGCAGGCAAGGAGTGCAAATCCCGAGGAATGAGGCGTACTGAAACGTACGCCGCAATGACGAGGGATGCAGCACGACACAGCATCCGGCCTTTTTGCGAAGCCGTCAAGGATATCCCCTATCCTT
>JBFMBE010000135.1:0-9547 GCA_040755275.1 Thermodesulfobacteriota bacterium
ACAGAGGCTGGTTGAATCGCAACGGCTTGCTTTTCAATCGATATTTCGATCCAGTACGTCCGTCCGATCCAACGATATCCGGCGGCTTCAAACACGTTTTCGCAGCAAGCTCAAAAGGCTTCCCCAGTCACCCCGCTCATGCCCGGCAATCGACAAAATCGGGGTAGCGGCGACTTTTTGCGAAGCCGTCAAGGATGATGGACTCGCAAAAAGTCAGGAAGTCTCAGTCAAGTCGTGGGGTGACTGGGGAACCTTTTTCGATGCTGCGAAAAAACTCAGCCGCCCGATCTCGTAGGATCGGGCGGATAGCCAAACTTGGAATACAGAATTACTGAGTTGCAACATGATGTTTTTCAAACAAATATTGATGAAGCATCTCCGCCCGATCCAACGATATCCGGCGGCTTCAAACACGTTTTCGCAGCAATCTCAAAAGGCTTCCCCAGCCACCCCGCTTATGCCCGACATTTACAAAAAGCACGGGAAAATCGACTTTTTGCGAGGCCGTCAAGGATGACGGATTCCGGTTTTTCTTCGTATGCGGAGAGATTGTGGTCACAGGGCGGCCCTCCAAAAGCCGCCCTGTGTGTTTTGAGCGGTCGTTCAGAAGGGTAACGAGGGGTTTCCGCTTGATCGGATTCCACTTCGTGGGGTATAGAAGACCCAGAAGAAGGAATCGCTGTTTCACGGATTTCAGGCTTCTTTTTCCGCATATCCCCAAACAGGAGGTCACCATGCTCGAACTTCTCAAGAAATCCATGCTTGCTGGAATCGGTCTTGCCCTCAAATCCAAGGAAGAGCTCGAAGAATTCATTCGGGACTTCGTCAAGAAAGAGGAAATGCCGGAAGAAGAGAAAACCTCCTTTTTCCAGGAAATCAAGCAGCAGGCTGAAAAGGCGCGCAAAGACCTCGAGACGGCCATCGAATCCAAGGTGAAGGACTTGATCCGAAAAGCCGATGTGGCCAGCCGCGAAGAGGTGGCTCAACTTCGGCAGGAAGTGGAAACCCTGAAGAAACGAATGGATACCGATCCGTCATGACCGACTGGAGATCTCGAATGCTTGCAGGGAGCTTCGGATGGTGAAGCTCCGAGCCCTGCTGCGAGCGGCACGTGTTCATCATTACGTCAAGAACGGGTTCATCTGGCTGCCGCTCATCTTCGGTCACAAGCTCTTCGAGCCGGAGGCCGTTCAGCGGACGTTGGCGGCCTTTGTTTCATTCAGCCTCGTAGCCAGCGCCATCTACGTCCTCAACGACATCCGAGACAGAAACGAGGATCGATTGCATCCTACCAAACGGCTTCGACCGATCGCAAGCGGCGCCGTTTCGGTGGTGGAGGCTGGGACGTTTTCCCTGATGCTCGTTGCAGGAGGCGTCGTTTCGGCGTTTTTTCTGCTGCCGACCATGTTTTTGGGGGTCGTTCTGGCCTATGTCGGGCTGAACGTCGCCTATTCCCTGCATCTGAAATCGCTTGCGATCATGGATATCGTCTGCATTGCAACTGGCTTCGTTCTGCGGATTTATGCCGGTGGAATCGCAGCCGATGTCACGATCAGCCACTGGATCGTCATCATGACCTTCCTGATGGCCCTCTTCCTGGGATTGACCAAACGCAGAGACGATCTGATGACCCATGCCGCGTCGGATGACTGGAACCGAACCAGCCTCTCGGGCTACAGCCTCGAATTCATTTCGCTCGGCATCACGGTGCTCTCGGCCGTCATCATCGTGGCCTATATCCTCTATACCGTGAGCTCCGACATCGCCCGTATCCACCACAGCAGGAACCTTTACCTGTCAGCCGGATGGGTGGTTGTCGGCATTCTTCGGTACCTGCAACAGATTTTCGTCTATCGGAAAACCGGGTCCCCGGTAGCTCTGCTGTTCGACGACCGTGTTCTTCAGCTCATTCTGGTCGGATGGATGGCCCATACCCTCCTCATCCTGTATGGCGGGCGACTATGGTCCTGATGCAGCGCATCAGCGGGTGGGGGCGTTATCCCCAAGTGAAAGCGTGCGTTTCGGCTGCGGAAACTCCCAGTTGCATCGCAGACCGCATTGCCCGATGGAAGGATTGCATTGCCCGGGGATCGGGAAAGAGCTACGGAGACAGCGCTCTTTCCGGGCGGATCCTCTGGATGGAACCCCTGAACCGCATTCTCTCTTTCGATGCCACCCAGGGCGAGGTCGTCTGTGAAGCAGGAGTCAGTCTGGCCAAACTCATCGATGTGTTCCTGCCGAGGGGTTTTTTTCTGGCGGTGACACCCGGAACGAAACTCATCACCGTCGGAGGAGCCATTGCATCCGATGTTCACGGAAAGAACCATCACCGGGCAGGATGTTTCAGTTCCTGTGTGAACTGGTTCGATCTGATGCTGGCCGATGGCCGTATCGTGCGCTGCAGTCGCGAAGAGAACGGCGATCTCTTTCGGGCGACCTGCGGCGGGATGGGATTGACCGGGGTGATCCTGAAGGCCGGTATTCGGTTGCAGCGCGTCGTCAGCGCCTGGATCGATCAGCGGATTGTCTATTGCCGGGACCTCGATGCCGTTCTGGCAGCTTTCGACACCTATTCTCATGTGACCTACAGCGTTGCCTGGATCGACTGCCTGAAAACCGGAAAAGCCCTGGGCCGTGCAGTGCTGATGGTCGGGGAGCATGCCGATTCCGGTGGGCTGGTTCCACCGCAGCCTCGTCGACTGTCGGTTCCGTTTACCTTTCCCGAAGGGGTTCTCAATCCGATGTCGATCCGGCTGTTCAACGCCGGATATGCCTGGATGCATCGCCGAAACGAGGGGGAGAGCCGGGTGCCGATCGATGCGTTTTTCTATCCCCTGGATGGAATCGAACAATGGAACCGAATGTACGGTCCTCGGGGATTCCTGCAGTATCAATTCGTTTTGCCCCGATCGGAAGGAGCCGACGGTCTCTATGCCATCCTTTCGGCCATCGCGGCAGAGGGTATGGGATCGTTTCTTGCGGTGTTAAAGCTCTTCGGACCGGCGAACGACCATTTTCTGTCGTTTCCGATGGAAGGCTATACCCTGGCCCTCGACTTCGGGATTCGTCCCGGATTGTTCGCTTTTCTGGACCGGCTCGACAGACTGGTGGTTCGGTTCGGAGGCAGAATCTATCTCACCAAGGATGTCCGCATGTCCCCCGGTGTCTTTCGTTCGGGATATCCGGGGCTTGATCGCTTTCTCGAAATCAAGGCGGCCGTCGATCCGCAGAATCGGTTTCGGTCGCTTCAATCGTCCCGGCTGATGGAGGGCGCATGCATGTGCTGATCGTCGGTGCCAATTCGGATCTGGCCGTCTGTCTGGCCGAAACCTTCGCGAGGTTCGAAAAACCGATCTCTTTGGTTCTGGCCTCCCGGAATATCGAGCGTCTTTCAGCGACTGCAAGGGATATCGAAGTTCGTTTCAATGTTCCTTGTACGGCCATGACCTTCGATGCCCTCGATATGGACAGCCATCCGGGTTTCTACGAGTCGGTCCATCCGAAACCCGAGTGGGTGATCCTGTGTTTCGGGTATTTGGGGGATCAACGCAAGGCTGAACAAGATTGGGGAGAAGCCAGGGCCATCTTGGAAACGAACTATGTCGGAGCGGTTCGTTTTCTGGAAATCGTGGCTGCAGATCTGGAAAAGCGTCGAACCGGCGGCATCATCGCCATCGGATCGGTGGCCGGGCTTCGGGGGCGCAAGAGCAATTACCATTATGGGGCTGCAAAAGCGGCCTTGATGGTATTTCTGAGCGGTCTACGCAACCGCCTGCACGCTTCCGGGGTCCGGGTGATGACGGTTCTCCCGGGTTTTCTCGCCACCAAGATGACCCGGAACATGGACTTGCCAGGGGTGCTGACGACCCGGCCGGAGCAAGCGGCCCGCCTGATTCATCTCGCATGGAAACGGGGCAAGGACATCGTTTATGTTCCATGGTGGTGGCGCTGGATTTTGTGGCTCATTCGAATGATTCCCGAAAACCGGTTCAAAGCCATGAATCTTTGATGAGGTCCGATCATGGAACGATCCATCGAACTGCGCCTGTTCGCCTCCCTGCAGCGGTTTATCCCGAATCCCGAGGGACGATGCCCGATCACGCCCCCGACCCGGATACGGGACATCGTCGAGCGGCTCGGCATTCCGGTGGAAGAAGCCAAACTCATTTTTGTCGACGGCAGACGGGGAGATCTGAATACGGTGTTGAACGGCGGAGAACGGGTGGGCATTTTCCCGCCCGTCGGGGGAGGATGAACATGGGGGGATTCGAGCCGATGGCAGCAGGGATCGAAAAGCGGGCCGTGAGCGCCGGTCGAGCCGATGGATCATCCGTTCGTCTTCTTTCGAGCGAATCGGCTCGAAGGATTGCCGAAGAAAGCGGGGTTTCTCTTCGGGATGTGGAGAAGACGGCCCTGTCTTCCGGTGTCATTCCAGAGCGGTATGTGCGCAATTTCGATTCTCTTTGCCTGGACGATCAGAAACGGTTGATGGATGCGACGGTTGCCGTCGTCGGCCTCGGAGGACTCGGGGGATGTGTGTGCGAGCTTCTGGCACGAGCGGGAATCGGACACCTCATCCTGATCGATGGGGATCGCTTCGAAGACAGCAACCTCAATCGGCAGCTGCTCGCTACGATGGATACGATCGGAAAGGCAAAAACCCAGGTTGCCTATGATCGGTTGCAGGCCGTCAATCCGGCCGTCGAAGCGATCCTTCGAAACGGATATCTGAGCGCAGCAACCGCAACCGGATGGCTTGCCGGAGCTTCCGTTGTGGTGGACTGTCTCGACAATCTGAAGGACCGCTTCCTTCTGGAAAGGGCTGCCAAAGCCCTCGAAGTGCCGATGGTGTCGGCAGCGCTTGCTGGAGGCTTTGGGCAGTTGATGACCATCTATCCGGAAGACGAGGGGCTGTCGTTGGTCTACGGCCCGGTGGATACTGCTCCGGAAAAAGGAGCGGAAGTGCACCTGGGTACGCTGGGGTTCACGGCGGCCCTCATGGCTTCCCTGGAATGCGCCGAAGTCATCAAAATTCTGACAGGAAAAGGAGAAGTCGTCCGAAATCGACTGCTCGTGATGGATCTCTGGAACAGTCGGTTGGATATCCTGCCATTACAATCCGATGTTCGGTATGGGGAGGGTGGCACTTCCTGCCATGAAGATCGATGCCCAAGCGAATCGTGATCGGTATCTGTGGTGCATCCGGCGTCATTTACGGCATCCGGCTCATCCGGGAGCTCTTGAACCATTCCATTGAACTTCATGTCATCGTATCGGACGCGGGCCGTCAGGTCATCGCCCACGAGCTTCGGACGGGTGGACCGCTCAGGGATATCGTTCACAACCGGTATCCGGGAGAGGTTCATCCGGAAGCCGTTCTGCTCGAGCACGACATATCCAGCTTTTTCGAAGCCCCGGCAAGCGGCTCTTTTCGGCACGACGGCATGGCCATCGTGCCCTGCTCCATGAAGACTGCGGCTGCTATCGCCTCCGGTTACGCCGAAAACCTCATCCATCGGGCTGCAGACATCTGCCTGAAGGAACGCCGGAAACTCGTCATCGTCCCCCGGGAGACACCGCTTGGTGTCATCCACCTGCAGAACCTGCTCCGACTGGCGGAAGCAGGGGCCGTCATCCTACCGCCGGCTCCCGGTTTCTATCGCCATCCCCGAACCATTGATGATATGATCGATTTTGTCGTCGCCCGCATTCTCGATCAGTTTCATATCCCCCAGACACTCGTTCAGGAGTGGGAAAGCGACCATGTCGGTACACCAACGTTTTGACAATATCGGGGCCTTCATTCAGGCCCTCGATCGGGCCGGAGAACTGCGGACCATTCAGGAGCCGGTCTCTCCGGTGCTTGAAATCAGCCGGTATACAGATGCGGAATCCAAAAGTCCTGGAGGTGGAAAGGCACTGTTCTTCCGGAAGGTAAAAGGTTCGGAGTTTCCGGTTGCAACCAATCTCTTCGGAAGCGACAAGCGCATGTGCATGGCCCTTGGGGTGGAACGGATCGACGATCTGGCCGTGCGGCTCAGAAACCTTATCACCATGAAGCCGCCGCAGGGGCTGCGGGATATGCTTCATTTGCTGCCGATGGCGCTTCAGCTGACAAGCTTCTTTCCCCGGCGCTTCAAAGGTAAAACCGCGCCCTGCCAGGAAGTGGTATATCTCGGAAACCAGGCCGATCTGCGAAAACTTCCGATCCTGACTTGCTGGCCGAAGGACGGAGGGCCTTTTATCACCCTGCCGCTCGTCTTCACCAAGAGTCTCGTCAACGGCATCCGCAATGTCGGCATGTACCGGATGCAGGTCTATGACGAACGATCAACCGGCATGCACTGGCATATCCACAAAGACGGGTCGAGCAATTTTTCGGAATATCGAAAGGCTGGAAAACGCATGCCTGTTGCTGTAGCCATCGGTGCCGATCCGGCTACGATCTACGCTGCAACCGCACCCATGCCCCGGCATGCCGACGAGTTGCTGTTGGCGGGTTTCATCCGGAAACATCCGGTCACCATGACCCGCTGTCTGACCGTGGATCTGGAAGTACCGGCTGAGGCCGATTTCGTCATCGAAGGAACGGTCGATCCGGAAGAGCTGCGCGTCGAAGGTCCGTTTGGAGACCATACCGGCTATTATTCCTTGGCAGATCTCTATCCCGTGTTTCGGGTGACAGCCATCACCCACCGCCGCAGACCTGTTTACTGCGCCACCCTCGTGGGCAGGCCGCCGATGGAGGACTGCTATCTCGCCAAGGTGACGGAGCGCCTCTTTCTGCCGCTGCTGCAGACGGTCTTTCCGGAAATCGTCAACTACTGGCTTCCCTGGGAAGGGGTGTTTCACAACATCGTGGTCGTTGCCATCGAAAAGGCCTATCCACTCCATGCCCAGAAGATCATGAGCGGCCTATGGGGTCAGGGTCAGATGAGCTTTTGCAAGGGTATCGTGGTGGTGGATGCAGACGTCGATCCGACCGACGGGCGCCAGGTGATGGCCGTTCTGCTCGAGCGCCTTGATGTGGAAAGCGATATCACGGTGAATCGAGGGATTCTCGATGCCCTCGACCATTCGTCTCCGACACCGCACTACGGACACAAGATCGGTATCGATCTGACCCGAAGGGTCCCCGGAGAGCCGCCGCGGGCTGCTGCGCGAACATCCAACGCCGAAACGATCGATCCGGAAGCGGTTGCAGCCGGGTTTTCGTACATCGAGGGGGTGTTTCGGTGGCGGGAGCTCACCTTTTCGGAAACGAAAGGTCGAAGGCGGGTGGTGCTTGTTTCCGTTGAAAAACCGGGGAATCGATCCGGAAAATGGTATGCCGAGAGCCTGCTGGCCGAAAAGCGGCTTTCGGGAATCGATCTTTTCGTGCTCTACGATACCAAGATCGACCTTGCGGACAACAGTCTCGTGCTCTGGAAGCTTTTCAACAACACCGACCCTGGACGGGATCTGGTGATCCGGGCGGGAAGGGCGGTGATCGACGCCTGCAGGAAGGATGCATCCGACGGACATCTTCGACAATGGCCCGAAGAGTTGCGTTTCGAGGAGTGAGCCATGGCAACCGGAGCTTGTGGTATTTCCTGTGATGTCTGTCGGTTGTTCGTCACCGGTGTGTGTGGTACCTGCGGGGCGGCAACGAGCTGGGAGGCAAGTGCCAAGATCGAGGTACAGAAAAAGCTCTTCGATCAGCCGTGTCCGATTCTGGCCTGTGCCCGAATGAACGGCATCGACTATTGCAACCGGGACTGCGATGCCTTTCCCTGCGAAAATTTCAGGCATGGTCCTTATCCCTTCAGCGAGGGGTATCTGGCGATGCAGGAAAGACGAAGAATCACCCGTGCCGACAGCTCGGTCTTGCCGGGATCGTCTCTGACGGTTCCGGACGAATACTGGGAAGAACTCGGGCGGATCGATCGGGAAGATCTCATTCGACGATGTCTGATCCGGCCGATGGCCGACGAAACGGATATCCTCGTCGATTTTCTGGATACGGAGCTGCGTGTGTGCCTGGCGGAAAAACGAATCCTTCGGGTTGAAGGATCGACCTGGAAACCGGTGGAGGGATTCCTGATCCGGCTGCTTACCACCCTCTATCTGCTGCAGGCGCGGGAGGCTCCAGTGATGAACGACTGGATCGGGGTGCATCAGCTGCGCGATGCCCATTTTTTCCAGGGGCCCCACGAACTCAATTTGGATCCTGTTCTGGCCCGCTATGGTCACGATATCGAAGGCTTCGGGAGACGATGCCGGGAATTGGGCGGCGTTCCGGTTGCGATGGCGGATGCGGCCTATCGGCTCCGACCGTTTCCACGGATTCCCATCGTCTATCTGCTGTGGAAAGGGGACGAGGAATTCGGTCCACGACTTTCGGTCTTGTTCGATCGCTCCATCGAGAGCCACCTTGCCGCAGATGCCATCTGGGGGCTCGTGAACCTGATGACCGACATCCTGATCCGCGGGGAAATTCGCTGAACAACAGATGATGGCCCCGCAAAAACCCGATGGCACTCTCATTGTCGACACCGTTCTCGACGCCTTCCTGCGATTTTGGCGGATGCACGGCGAGCCCGATCCTCTTGCGGAGGAGCTTCAGTGGATCGATGGGGATCTGGCTGGCCTCTCCCAGAACTCCGGGTGGTTCATCGTCTTCGATCGCAGAAGCGGCCTTGCACCGATTCGGGAGTGTACCACGACCGAATCCGCTCAAACCCCTTCTGGAAGGACGATTGTGGTCATTCGGACATCGGATGCTCTGACTGCTTCACGATATCGGATCGCTGATCCTTCAGCTTCAGGCGCAATCCAAAGCGGCCAGCGGGATGCGCTCGGAAAGCAGGATGTCCGCTTCGATTTCGATGAGGAAGCTTTGGTTGATTCGGATGAGGTATTCGTTCATCTTGTCCAAATCGATCAGGATGTCCGCCGGAAACTGATCCATTCCCTTGAAGTTCTTCGGGCAGTGAACGAGACGCCTTTCAGCGACTTCTTTGACGAGAAATGCCATTCCCTGAGTACGGCAGATCAGCGGCCGGGCGGAGTATATGCGGCAGCGGTGGTTCTCCAGAAAAGGACAATGGTCGATGGGAATTTTGGTAGTGAGCTTGCTGTTGCGGTAGATCCGGCCGAGATCGGGTGGCTGGTCCGGATGGAGATGCAGGGCGATATGCATCGCTTCAACGGGTAGTACACCGATCGCCTCGCAGCATGCATCGCACCCTTCATGACAGGTGATGGCCGCCGCAGCCCGTATCGTGATATCCCGACAAATGGTATCGATGCGATCGATGAAGTGTCGGTATGTAGCCAGCGCAGATAACATGGACAGCGTATTTTTCATGAGGCAGTCTTGATGGAGTCGCAAAAAGTCGCTTTTCCCCTGCTTTTCGTAAATGTCGGGCATGAGCGGGTTGGCTGGGGAAGCCTTTTGAGATTGCTGCGAAAACGTGTTTGAAGCCGCCGGAGATCGTTGGATCGGACGGACGTGTTCGATCGACTTTTCATTGAAAAGCAATCCGTTGCGATTGAACCAGCCTCT
>JBFMBE010000136.1:0-9457 GCA_040755275.1 Thermodesulfobacteriota bacterium
TGCATCCCTCGTCGTTGCGGCGTACGTTTAAGTACGCCACACTCCTCGGGATTTGCACTCCTTGCCTGCGGCCTTTTTTCGAAGCCGTCCATATGATGGACTTTTTGCGAGCGCATCAATGTTGATGCCCCCGCAAAAAGTCAGGCACTCTCATTTGACCCGCAGGAAGACGGGTGAATTTTGCTCAGCAGCGGAAAAACTCAGCAGCCCGAGCTCGTAAGATCGGGCGGATGGCCAAACTTGGGATATAGGATTGCTGAGTTGCAACATGATGTTTTTCAAACGAATATCGATAATGCATCTCCGCCCGATCCAACGATCTCCGGCTGCTTCAAACAGTTTCCGCTGCTTCGCAAAACACCACCCGCCCTCCTGCTGGAGGCCCGGCTTTGAAGGAAAAGCGGTGGTTGGCGACTTTTTGCGGGGCCATCAATGTTCAAGAAGTCCAAAAAACGAAAGCGGTTTCCGATGGCACCTATGGATCCTGACGGGTTGGATCGGCAAGCCCATAGCGATGGATCCAGTTCCATACGGTGATTCTGGAAACACCGAGGAGTTTGGCTGCAGCCGTTCGGTTACCGCGGGTTTGCCGAAGGGCAGAGATCAGTCGCTGCTTCTTGTCTTCGTCCGGATCGAGATTGAGCGGCGGTGGCGGGGAGCTGGCGGGCGGTTCCCGAATTTCCGCTGGCAGGTGGCTGGCCTCGATGACGGATTGCCGGCAGGTGACACAGGCGAATTCCAGAGCGCTCTTGAACTCTCGAACGTTTCCGGGCCAGCAGTGGCGTAAGAGAACCTGCATGGCCTCCGGAGAAATGCCGTCGATCATCTTTTCGAGCTTGAGGCAGATTCGCTTGAGAAAGTGTTCGGTCAGCAGGGGGATGTCATCGGTTCGCATTCTCAGGGGTGGCAGATGGATGGGAAGAACATGAATGCGATAGTAGAAATCGGCCCGGAAGGCGCCTGTCTCCATCAGGTGCCGGAGATCGCGGTTGGTGGCCGTAATGATCCGGACATCCACCGGGATGGGGGTGTTGTCGCCGACCCGTTCGATCACCTGTTCCTCAAGAACCCGCAGGAGCTTGATCTGAATCGAAAGCGGCAAATCCCCGATTTCATCGAGAAAGATGCTTCCACCCGAGGCAGCCTCGAAGCGTCCGGCCCGGTTCTGATAGGCTCCAGTAAAGGCCCCTTTGACATGACCGAAGAGCTCGCTTTCGAGTAGCGATTCGTTCAATGCTGCACAATTGACCTTGATGTATGGTTTGTCTTTGCGCTTCGAATGGTTGTGAACGGCCTGAGCCACCAGCTCCTTTCCCGTGCCGCTTTCTCCGAGGATCAGAACCGGGGCATCGGTTGCAGCCACGTTGCGGATCATTTCGAAGACCTGAATCATGGCGGCGGAAGAGCCGATGATCCCCGAAAATCCGCTCTCCGAATGGAGTTCTTTTCGTGCCTGTTGGAGCAGGTTCTCCTTGATGATCAATTCAGAAATGTCGGTCATGGTTTCGACGGCCCCGATGAGCCGTCCATCTGCGTCTTTCAGGATGGATGCGTTCTTGATGATGGGCACTATCCGGCCGTCTTTTCGGATGAGCTGGCTTTGCTGTTTCTTGAGGAAGCCTGTTTTGAAGAGCTTGCACCAATGTTGGCCGTTGCGTTCGCGAACCATTTCACAGGCGTCGCAATTGAGTGCGGAACAGGGACGGCCGATCAATTCGCTGCGGTCGTATCCGGAAATGACTTCGAGTCCGTGGTTGACCGAAAGAATGACTCCTGTCCGATCTACGATCATGACGCCGTCCTGGATCGTTTCGACAACGGTTTTCCAGTAACGGTTGAGTTCCTGTTCCTGCATGTTCGGCCGTCCTTCAACAGGTGGGGGGAAGTGATTCTCTGCACTGCTATAATCGATTTTTCAATATTGATCAATCCTGATGGCCCCGCAAAAAGTCGCCGCTACCCCGATTTTGTCGATTGCCGGGCCTGAGCATGGCAGGGCATATGCCTTTTGATGCTGCAGCGGATACTTGTTTGAAGCCGCCGGAGATCGTTGGGCCGGGCGGCGTTCAACAACAAACAATTGTTTGAAAATCAAACCGTTGTAGCTTACTGGCATGTATCGAATGACTGACCCAATGCCCGGCCCTTACGAGCTCGGGCGGCTGAGTTTATCCGCTGCAGCGAAAAAGGCGTATGTCCTGCCATGCGACGATGACGAGACTTTCCGACTTTTTGCAAGCCATCGCTTTTTATAGGGTCATCAAAACTGTTCAGTTGATGTTTAAATGACGTACGGTCTCTTAACGATATTGAACAGTTTTTGTACGCTGGGCCGCGATACGACGGGTAGGTCATGAAAGGAGGAAGGATGCCGTTGGCAAAGGCCTCAGGCGCACGGATTCCATGGATTGTCTCCCATTCGCAGCTGTTTTCAAAGTTGGCATTGCGGTTGCAAAGTCCTACCAACGAAAGGAATCGTGGGGCTCCATCCACTTCGATTGAAAGACGGTATCTTGCATTCCAGCAAGCCATGGTTTCGATCTTGGTTATCCGCTCGATCCTACAAGATCGGGCCGCTCTCTATTTTCCGATGCTGAGCAGCATTCACCTGCACTCATGCGGGTCAACAAAGGTGCCTGACTTTTCGTGAGTTCATCAATACAGGATCGAAATCGGATTGTGAGGAAGGAACCGATGCCCAGCCGTTCCCATCATGTGGTGGATTTTAAGAAAGAAATCACGCCGCTGGCGCTGTTGCGCATTTCCGGTCTGATCCGGAACATGGAAATCGGGCAAACCATTGAAATCCGAACCTATGACGAGGATGACCGGGAAAACCTATACCTGGTGCTGCATTCATTCCAGAAGAGTATTCCGTTCGACATTCAGGAGGTCACCAAGAGTTCCTGCAACATCATCTTCATCACCATGTCCATCCAACAGGAGGTGTATATGACGATCGACCAATTGTCCGCTCTTGCCGTATCGCACACCGTGGACGCCCGAGGCAGTGCCTGTCCGGGCCCGCTTCTCGAGGCCAAGAAAGGCATCGGAAAAGTCAAGGTTGGGGAAGTGCTTGAAATCTACTCGAGCGATCCGGGAACCAAGACCGACATTCCTGCCTGGGCGAAGAAAACCGGGCACGAATTCCTGGGCGTTCTGCCGTCCGACGGCTATGACAAACTCTTCGTACGGCGGAAGAAATAAACGTCGATGACTTCGAAATCCATCCAACCAGAACTGACCGCAACCGTGATGGCGCCTCCAGCGCGCTGAAGGAACAAACCCATGGCGACATCCCAATCTTCGTACACCGGCAGGATTCTCATCCTGGCCACCGAAGCCTGTGCATACCCGGGTGCCGATTCGGTCGGTCAGGCTCATGCAGGATATCCCGCCAACACCTATGTGCTGCGGGTCCGATCTCCCGTCATGTTTCCGGAACGTTTTTACATGGATTGCTTCCGAAAAGGTATCGACGGGATCATCGTGATGTCCTGCGGGGAAGAATGTCCGTATCCAGGGGCTTACAAGGCGCTCGCAGAGCGTATCGACCGGGTGTATCGACAGATGAAGGCCGAGGGGATCGATCTGCAGCGGCTTCGGCTCACTGCCATCTGTACGGTATGCAACCGGGCGTTTCTCAAGGAAGTCAACGACATGAACCAGTGGATCACTGAAAATGGGCCGGTTCGGCTTCAAGAAGCGGCATGATCTGGCCCGTAGCTGACGGCCCGGTTCATGCCACCCCTCGTGAACCGGGCCGTACGGCAATTCTTTAGAGGAAATCCCATGAATGCGACAAACAATCGGGTTTTCGATACGCTGGTTGTCGGCGGCGGTATTGCCGGTCTTCAAACGGCCCTCGATCTGGCGGACCAGGGATATCGTGTGGCCGTTTTGGAAAAGGGCGCTTCCATCGGCGGAAAAATGATTCGACTGTCCAAGGTGTTTCCGACCTTGGATTGCGCCAGCTGCATCACCACCCCCAAAATGGCGGCTGCCGCTCATCATCCGAACATCACGTTGTTCACATATTGTGACCTGAACAGCGTTACGAAAATCGACACCCGCTTCAAGGCCCGGATTACCCAGCGGCCTCGATATGTGGATCTGTCCAAATGCATCGGCTGTCGTCAGTGTGAATACGCATGTCCCGTCTTGGTGCCGGACGCCGAACAGGGTGGGTTTTCTGCACGAAAGGCCATTTGCATTCCTTTTTCGAACGCCATTCCCCAGAAAGCCGTTCTCGATCCGGAACATTGCATGCTCTGTGGCAAGTGCGAAAAGGTATGCCCGACGCAGGCCGTCGATTACCTGCAGCAGCCGTTCGAATTCGTTCTGACGGCATCGGCCGTGGTGTTGAGCACCGGCTACGAGATGACCGATTATCGGGACAAACCGCAGTACGGCATGGGAAAGGTTCCCAACGTCATCGATGCCTTGCAGATGGAACGGTTGCTTGCCCCCCACGGCCCGTACAATCGGGTGCTTCGCCCTTCGGACGGGAAGGAACCCGATAGCATCGCTTTCGTTCAATGTGCCGGTTCCCGAGATCACAGCATGGGGGTGGCCTATTGCTCCCGTTTCTGCTGCATGTATGCCGTCAAGCAGGCCATGCTGCTATCGGGTGCGCTGCCCCTAGCCGACATTCGCATCTATTTTATGGACATTCGCGCCTTCGGAAAGAATTACGAGCAGTTTTACCAAAACGCCAAGGCCATGGGCATCGAATTCGTGAAGGCCAAGGTGGCGCGGCTCGATGCAGTCGAAGAAGGGCGGGTTCGAGTGCGCTACGAGGACCCGATCGAAGGCGGGGTCATGGAAGCGGAACACGATCTTGTCGTGTTGTCGATGGGGGTCGTACCTGGTTGGCACCCGCAGGGCATCGTTCCGGTATCCTGCCATGTGGACCGGTTCATCCGGCAAATCCAACCCAAGGTTCAGCCGACCTGGACGGATTTACCGGGTGTTTTTGTCGCGGGTGCGGCCGCCGGACCAAAGGACATCGTGGACAGCATTGCAGAAGCCGGTAGTGCGGCCATGCAAGCGGCAAATTACCTAAAGACTGCCACCCCGGCAGCCTGAATCAACAATCGGAGCCAGTGATGGAAACGAACCATTCAACCCCGAAATCGACATCCGATTCCCCGAGGGTCGGCGTCTATATCTGCTATTGCGGCGGGAACATTTCCGATCATGTTGACGTCGAGAAAGTCCGCGAGCTTGTCCAACGGCTGCCGGAGGTTTCCGTTGCCAGAACCAACATGTTCATGTGTTCAGATCCTGGCCAGGAATTGATCCTCGAGGACCTGAAAAACGGCACCTGCGACCGGGTCGTTGTCGCTTCCTGCTCTCCGAGTCTCCACGAGGGCACTTTTCGAAACACCATCCTCAGGGCAGGAAAGAATCCCTATATCTACGATCATGCCAACATTCGGGAACAGGTCAGTTGGGTCCATCACGGCGAGGCGGCCACCCGAAAGGCGTTTCATCTTGTCGCCATGGCCAGCGCCAAGTCCAGGCAGCTCGAGGAGCTTCATCCGATCCGGGTTCCTGCCAAACGACACGCTACGGTCATCGGTGGGGGTGTCGCCGGGCTTCGGGCGGCCATCGATCTTGCAAAGAACGGTATCGAGGTCGCCCTTCTCGAGAAAACGCCGTTTTTGGGAGGGCATGTGGCCACGCTCGATCGACTGGCTCCAACGGGCGAACCGGTCCGAACCCTTCTCGAAGAGCTGGCAGCCCAGGTGTTCGCCCATCCGAACATTCGTCTCCACGGATGTGTGGAGATTCAATCGGTGAGCGGATTCGTCGGGAATTTCACATTGAACGTTCGCATCGATCGGAGCGGATGGAAGAAGGCTCTGGAAGCGTTGCCGAACCGATCGACGCTTGCGGCCGGCGACTTCGTTTCCGGCCGGGGGGTGCTGATCGACATCCATCCTGCAGACATCGACGACGTCACCCTCGAAACCGGGGCGCTGGTGTTAGCCACCGGATTTCGATCTTATAGACCGCAACCGGGTGAATACGGATTTGGCGAGCATCCCGAGGTGGTCACCCTGAGCGAACTCCTTTCCGCCATGCAGGACCATCAGCGTTCGGACGGATATTTTCGATTCCACGGCCGTCGGATTCGCAGCATGGCCATGATTCACTGTGTGGGAAGCCGCCAAATCCCCGGCATTCATCCCGAAACCGCAGGCGGCAGACTGAACGAATACTGCTCGCGCACTTGCTGTACGGCCGTTTTGGGCGCGGCCAACCGGATCCGCCGGAGTCATCCCCGTACGGCGGTGTATGATTTCTATCGGGATATCCGGACCTATGGACGCGATCAGGAGAGCCTCTATGAAGAGACCGCCGAAAACGGGGTCGTCTTCTTCCGGTTCGAACCGGAAGACGGACCCAGAATCGAAGCAACCGAAACGGCCGGATCCTGCGAACCCATGCCGGGCCGCCATCCGGCATCGAATCGTGAAGCGGTCCGGATGGAGCCCTATCCACTCACCGTCACGGTCCGGGACACGCTGACGTTTGGTGAAGAAATCCGTACACCCGTCGATCTGGTGGTACTGGCCACAGGTATGGAACCGAACGATGAGCGAGATCTGGTGGAACAGTTGAAAATCCCCGTCGGGAACGACGGATTTCTGCTCGAGGTCCATCCGAAACTTCGGCCTGTCGAGCTTCCCACCCGCGGACTGTTGCTGGCAGGAACCTGCCAGGCCCCAATGGATGTAGGGGAAGCCTGCAATGCGGCTTCCGCTGCAGCCGTCAAGGCGGCCGTCCTGCTCGGTAAAGGGTATGTGGAACTCGATCCCTTTGTCGCTCAGATCGATGGTGCCCGGTGTGACGGCTGCGGCGCCTGTGTGGAAGCCTGCATCCTGGAGGAAGGTGCGCTCGTGATGCAAGAGGTTTCCATCGAAGGGAAGACGGAAAGGCGGCCGGTCGTAACACCTGCTCTATGTCTGGGCTGCGGGGCCTGTGTAGCCGTTTGTCCGAACGATGCCATCGATGTGGCCGGATGGACCCTTCGCCAGTATGAAGCTATGGTGGATCGCATCGTGATGGAAGAGCCTGTTGCTGCCTGAACAAGGAGGACGGAGCCGCAAACAGTCGCTGTCCACTGGTATTCTTTCCAAGCCGGACCTCTAGCAGGAGGGCAGGTAATGTGTTGCGAAGCGGAGGAAACTGTTTGAAGCAGCCCGATCCTGGGAGATCGGGCTGCTGAGGTTTTCAGATGCTGAGCTAAATTCACCCGCCTTCTTGCGGGTGAATCCAGAGGGCCGGACTCTTTACGAGACCATCAAGGAGAACGTCATGGATTTGAACAACGATCGACAGACGAACGTTGGACCGGAGCGAAAGAACGCCCTTCAGGCGCTTCGGAATGCCCGGAAGGCATCGATTGGGCGAGTGACCGAAACGGTCAAACGACAGCGCAAAGAGATTCAGGCCATTCTGACCCTATTGGAAGCATCTCCGGTTACGGTTCCCGAAGTTGCAGCCGCTACCGGCATTCCGAGTGCCCTCGTTCTCTGGTATGTGGCCGCCCTGAAGAAATACGGCAAGGTTGTAGAGGTCGAAAAAGACGAGGGATATTTTCGCTACCGATCCATCGTTCCCATGTCGGAACCGGTCGCTGAGGGAGAGACGAGATGACGATTGTCGAACCGCGATTTCAGGAAGAATTGAAAGGATATGGCCGGGATGCCGTGACGAAGTGCTTCAACTGCGGAACATGTTCGGCCATATGTCCCCTGCTGGGGGAGCATTTCCCGCGACAGATGATCCGGTATGCCCAAATCGGAGCCAAAGAGCGGATCTTGGCTTCCGGCGCAGATCTGTGGCGGTGTTTGCATTGCGGCCTCTGCACGCAGAGCTGCCCCAGAGGCGCCAAACCGGGTGAACTCATCTTGAGCCTCAAGCGTTATGTGGTTGCATCCTGGAGGAGGGCCTGATCATGTATCATCCCCGTTATCTGATCGACGTTCTGGCCGAAAACGTCCGGATGACCCGAAATCCCTTCGGAATTCCCAAATCCCTCGTCAACCGATGGCACATCGGGCAGGGTCTGCCGACTTCCAGTCCTGCAATGCTGATCACGGGGCTGATGTATCAGTTCATGCCCTATATCGAGACCTCTACCCGATACCTCGCCCGCTTCGAAAACACGTCCTGGGAGGATGCCCTTCGTTATGCCCGATGGGTTCCGGGGACCGTATCCGGAATGGGACTCTGGTCGATGACGTCGCGAGGCGATGTGCGCGAAGCCGATCTTCCTCTTAAACGGATCGCTCGAATCCTGCAGCGCTGCGGCGTCGATTTCGGCTACGATCCGGAGCTCGACGAATACAGCGGTGTGCTCCTCTACGATCTGGGGGCTCAGGATGCGTTTCTGGCCCATGCGAGGATCGTTGCGGACAAACTGCGAGCGGCCGGGGTCCGTCGTATCATCACGGTCGATCCGCATACGACCTATACCCTGAAGGTGCTCTATCCGAAATACTTGGGCATGGGATTCGAGGTGTCGCCCTGGTTCGAAGCGATCGATCGTTCATCCCTTCCTCTCGTCGTCCAGCAGTCGGCCGATGGGAAATCCTTTTCCGCGGTAACCATCCACGATCCCTGTTTCTACGGAAGATACCTCGAGATGGCCGACGCTCCCCGCCGGTTGCTGGGGGGGATCGGGATCGAAAGCGTCGATGTGCGCAACTGCAAAACCTTCACTTCCTGCTGCGGCGGCCCGGCAGAATCCCTCTCTCCGAAACTGTCCGGAGAAATCGTCCGTAGACGGGTGGCCGAGCTGCAGGCCACCGGAAAGCCGATCGTGGCCATGTGCCCCATCTGTATGGGCCAGCTCCGCAAGGCAGGGGCAGCTGTGCAGGATTTGTCGGAGGTGGTGGCTGGAAGAATACGATTGTGAGCCTCAATCCCGCTTATGCCCGACATTTACCAAAAGCACGGGAAAGGCGACTTTTTGCGAGCCCAATACTGATGCGCTCGCAAAAAGTCAGGCCCTCTCATTTGACCCGCAGGAAGGCGGGTGAATTTTGCTCAGCAGCGGAAAAACTCAGCAGCCCGAGCTCGTAGGATCGGGCGGATGGCCAAAATGGAAAGAAAGGTTTGGTGGTTTCCAACATGCTGTTTTTCAAATCAATACAAATGAATTGCGTCCGCCCGATCCAACGATCTCCGGCTGCTTCAAACAGTTTCCGCTGCTTCGCAAAACATCACCCGCCCTCCTGCCGGAGGCACGGCTTTGAAGGAAAGTCGCCTTTCCCGTGCTTCTTGTAAATGTCGGGCATAAGCGGGGTGGCTGGAGAAGCCTTTTGAGCTTGCTGCGAAAACCTGTTTGAAGCCGCCGGATATCGTTGGATCGGACGGACGTACTGGATCGAACTATCGATTGAAAAGCAAGCCGTTGCGATTCAACCAGCCTCTGTTTGCT
>JBFMBE010000137.1:0-9441 GCA_040755275.1 Thermodesulfobacteriota bacterium
GGTTGTTACGCAAGGATGATCCGAACAACGTTCAGGACCCGTACACCCTGCGATGTGTTCCCCAGGTGCATGGGGCTGTACGAGATGCAGTCGCCTATGCCCGGTGGGTCATCGAGATCGAGCTGAACTCCGCAAACGACAATCCGCTCATCCTGATCGATGAAAAGACCGGAAAACCCGATGTCATCTCCGCCGGAAACTTTCATGGAGAACCCATCGCCCTGGCCATGGACTATTTGAAACTGGCGATCGCCGAAATCGGGAACATGAGCGAGCGCCGGATCGCTCGCATGGTGGATGCAGACTGCAATCAGGATGTGCTTCCCATGTTTCTGACGGAGCATGGCGGGATCGAAAGCGGATTCATGCTGGCCCAGTATACCGCTGCGGCCCTCGCCTCCGAAAACAAGGTTCTGGCTCACCCGGCAAGCGTGGACTCCATTCCGAGCAGCGCCAATGTCGAAGACCATGTCAGTATGGGCCCCATCGCTGTACGTCATGCCGAGCACATTCTGGAACATACGGAGACCATTGTCGCCATCGAATTGCTCTGCGCAGCCCAGGGGATTGATTTCCGCAGAAAGGCACTCGGCCCTGACGTCCCGATGGGAAAGGGAACCGGCGCCGCTTATCGGTTGATCCGGGAGTCGGTTCCGTTCTTGGATCGGGACCGAGTATTGGCCTCTTGGATGGATACGTTGAGAATTCTCGTAACGGAAGGCAAGATTCGGGATGCCTCAATGGACGCCACGGCCTGATGCGGGCATCGAAGAACCGCACCTTTTTGAAATACCCCACCGATACCGGGTGAATCCCCCCCGGGACGCATGGCCCCATCCAGGAAAGTGAAAGGAAAAATGTTTCCATTGGAAAGTTTTTTTCTATCCCCAGCACGGCCCGGATAGGCAATCAATTTATTTCACATCCAATTTTTCTTTTTAATATCAGTTGTTTATTTCCACATCGACTCTGGACTTCAGGTAACGGCATGGTCGTTGCTTCTATATGAACCAAATTCAGTATTTTATTTGAAAGCATTTTCTGGTAAATTCTATTATGAATGATGAAGTCGCAAAAAGTCGCCTTTACTCCGATTGTGTCGATTGCCGGGCCTGAGCATGGCGGGGTATACGCCTTTTGATGCTGCAACGGATACTTGTTTGAAGCCGCCGGAGATCGTTGGGCCGGGCGTCGTTCAGCGACCCAATATGGTTTGAAATTCAATCCATTGCAACTTGGTGACCTGTATCGAATGACTGCCCCGACGCCCGGCCCATACGAGCTCGGGCGGCTGAGTTTATCCGATGCAGCATCAAAAGGCGTATACCCCGCCATGCGGCTCAACAATGACTGCCCGACTTTTTCCGACGCCATCACCAATGGACACCCTACGAAACCAAGCACACACCGATTTTCCGAATTCAGAGCGTGACCCGCAACCTCAAAGCCATCTCGACTGAACAGAAGGGTTACCAAGTGACCAAACACACGGGATCCTCTCGTAGACTGGAAGAAGCGACAGATGAAAAGCTGCGGGCTTCCACATGTTCGAAGCTATCACGATGGTTCAAAACAATCCTCTCGCTCCTCTTCGCCCTGTACCCGCTTTCTGATTCCCCGTTTCTGCAAGCAGCGTTCAATGTTCCACCCAGAACCATTTGTTTCCGCAACCCAACAACTGGAGGTGTCCAATGAAGATGAGAACTCTCGGATCGATGACCATGGTGCTTCTGGCAATGTTCTTTGCCCTATCTGCAACCTCCGTCTTTGCGGCCGAGCCGCCCATCATACTCGGCTGCCCGTTGTCCACGGCGTTTCTCTACGGTTGGGATGCAGAACGAGGGTTCATTCTCGCGGTGGAAGAGATCAACGCTGCGGGCGGAGTCCATATCGGCGGCAAGAAACGACCGTTCAAGGTCGAGACCATCGACACCAGGGACCTGGAACCCGGAGTTCCTGTGAGCGAAGCTCTTCTGGCTGTTGAAAAACTGATCCTGGACAAGAAAGCCGATTTCATTATGGGCGGCCCGGTTCGATCCGAGGCCGCACTGGCAGCAATGCCGCTCCTGTCCAAACACAAGAAGGTATCGATTCTCACCACAGGTTCTCTCTCTCCAAAATACCATGCAATGGTCGCCGAGAACTACGACAAGTTCAAATACTGCTTCCGCATCCACGGAGAGGCCAAGAACTTAGTCGTTGAAATGATGGCCAATTTCACTTCTCTGAAGGAAAAATATGACTTCAACAACCTGTTCATCATTGCCCAGGATGTGAGCCACGCGCGAGGAGCCGCAGAGATCATCAAGGACATTGCCGGGAAAAACGGCTGGAACGTGACGGGCATAGAAGTGTTTCCGACCGGAGCCACCGATTTTTCGATGGCGCTGTTGAAAGCCAAGGAAACCAAGACGGAAATCATCAACATTTGGATGGACATGCCCGAGAGCGCTATTCTGCTCAAGCAATGGTATGACATGAAGGTTCCAGCCCTTCCCTTCGGCTCCACCCTGGCTGCTGCAGAACAGCCCGGTTTCTGGAAAGCAACGGACGGCAAGGGGGAATACACCCTGTGCAACGTGGTCAATGCAGGCAATGCACCATCAGATGCCACCGAATGGACGATGAAATTTTATGACGCCTACACGAAACGCTGGAATGTCGAACCAGAAGGGCTGGGGGCATCCAGTAGCTACATGGCGGCTTATGTGCTGAAGGATGCGATTGAACGGGCTGGAACCATCGATTCCGACGCTGTGGTTGCAGCCTTGGAAAAAACCGACCTGATGGGTGTCTACGGCAGAATCCGCTTTGATCCGAAAAGCCACCAAGTCATTCCGGCAAACGATCCGAAGGAAGGGGCCGTCGGAAGTATTTTGCAATGGCAGGCCGGAAAACGGGTGGTTGTGTTTCCCAAGAGCATTGCCAAGGGAGAAATCCTGCTACCGCCCTGGATGAAAAAATAGCGTGGAAAGAACGATATGGATATCCTGATTTATGGGACCATCAACAGTGTTGCTCTCGCCCTGTATGCCCTGGGATTCGCCCTGGTTTACGGCATCAGCCGGCTCCCCAATTTCGCCCACGGTGCTCTATACGTAACCAGCGGGTTCATCGCTTGGAGCGCCCACAACACGTTCGGACTCAGCTATCCGATGAGCATCCTCGCAGCCATGACAATCACGGCCCTGATCGGGGCAGCGATTTACCGGCTTTTCCTCATCCGAATTCGTGGCATGGAAATCTCGGAAATCATCGCATCCTATGCCGTAGCTCTCGCCATTCTGGAAGGACTTCGATGGAAGGGCTTCAAGGGTATGACCTATACCCTTCCGGCCTTCATCGCCGGAAGCACTTCCATCGCAGGCATTTCGGTAGACTACCAGCGACTGGTGGTCGTAGGTGTCGGTGCGGTGCTGGTAGCGCTGCTGTGGCTTTTCACCCATTACACCCGGATCGGTCTCGCCCTGAGAGGGATGGCTCAGGATGAACGGGCCGCACTGATGCTCGGCATCGATTCGGATGTCATGGCCGTCGTCGCCATGGCCCTCGGATCGATGCTTGCAGCCTTTGCTGCCGTCTTGCTCCTTCCCCTGGGAAACATCGTGGTGGAGTCTGGATACAACGTGCTGATTCTGGCCATTGCAGTCTGTATCGTCGGCGGGCTCGGCAGTTGGATAGGAGCGGTTCTCGCTGCCTTCATCATCGGGTTTGCCCAGATTCTCACCGTGGTGTATTTGGGCTCGCATTTTCAAATGGTGGTCGCCCTGCTGGCGATCATTCTGACACTCATTCTGAAGCCATCGGGCCTTTTCGGGCAGCAGAAAGAACTGGAGGAACGGGTTTGAATACGGCAACGCCCCAACGTCGCAGGGAACGCATCGATCGGGGTATCAAGGTGCGTTCAGACGGATTGTACGCGCTCATGTCCTGGCGGGAACTCACCTATTTGATCGCGCCGCGGGCCGCACTCATCATCGGCCTTCTGGTGCTGCCTCTCGTCATGCCAGGCGCCTACTGGCAGCGAGTGATCTCCATCGTCTGCATCTATGCCCTCCTAGCCCTCGGTTTTGACTTTCTCGCTCATCATGTCGGGTTGGTTTCGCTCGGAGGGGCGTTTTTCGTCGGGGCCGGAGGCTACATCAGCGCCATCCTCAACACCCAGTGGGGTTGGTCCCCCCTGGCCGCCATCCCTGCAGCAACCATCGCAGGCGGCGTCTTATGCACGACCCTGCTGCTTCCCTGTCTGCCCCTTCGGGGAGTCTATTTCGCCATTGTCACCCTGATGTATCCCCTCTTTCTGGCGCGGGTCATCGAGGCGTTGAACATCTTGGGTGGAACGGATGGAATCATGGGGGTAGACAGTTTTCCAGGCGCATGGGTCGAGCAATATACGGTCATCGTGCTGCTGTTGAGCTTCCTGTTCGGCATTCGCAGACTGGTCCACACCGATCTGGGGCTGGTGCTTCGAGCGGTCAAGGACAACGATCAGGCGGTCAAGGCTTCAGCCATGAACATCAGCCACTACAAAGCATTGGCCGTGTTCATCGCATCGGCCATTGGATGTCTTGCAGGCGCCTGCCTGGTCCACATCTACATGTGGGCGGGCATTTCGGTGTTCGCTCTGGATTTTTCCGTACTGCCCATCGCCGCCACGGTCATCGGGGGAAGCGGTACCCTTGTAGGCCCGGTCATCGGCTGCCTCATCCTGGTACCTGCATCCGAACTTCTGCGGGATTTCGGAACGCTGCGCATCGTGTTCTACTCCCTGATCCTGCTGGGGTTCATTACCTTTCGCAGCGAGGGCGTGATGGTGTACGGACAGCGAAAATACCAGCAATTCGAAAGGTGGAAGATGATATGAGCGGCTCCCCCCATCTGGAAGTCCGTGAGGTCACCAAGGCCTTCGGCGGAATCATCGCCCTCAACCGGGTCAGCTTCGATGTGACGGAGGGAGAAATTGTAGGTATCATCGGACCCAACGGTTCCGGAAAAACCACTCTGGTCAATTGCATCACCGGATTTGTCAAGATCGGCTCAGGCAGCATCCGCTTCCGCGGTAGAGACATCACCGACCTTCCGCCTCACCGGATCGCAGACTTGGGATTGACTCGAACCTTCCAGATCATGAGACCCTTCTACAGTCTGCCGGCCTACAAGAACCTCGTCATCCCCCTGTTTTCGCCCCGTGCCCGACGCACCGGCGGCTGGCGCGGAGGAGGCCGTCTCGGCGATCGCAATACGGTTGGCATTGACATTCTGGAGGAAATCGGTTTCGAACGGGATTCCTACGTTCCCTACAAGCTGACCTCCACCCTGCCCACGGGCTATCTGAAACGCCTGGAACTGGCCCGATGCCTGGCATTGAAACCCGAGTTGATCATTTGCGACGAAGTATTTTCCGGATTGAGCATGAGCGAAATTGCTTCGATGGTTCCCCTGATCGAAAAACTCCAAATGGAGGGGATCACTCTCATCATGATCGAACACCGTCTTCGGGAACTATTCCAGGTGGCCAACCGGGTCATGGTGCTCAATTTCGGTGAAAAACTGGTGGAGGGAAGCCCTGAGCAGGTGATGGCCGATCCCCGGGTCCGCGAAGCCTATTTCGGATCGGAAAACATCGAGGAGGTGATGATCCATGCTTGAGGCAAGCGGGCTGATGGTTTTCTATGAGAACATGCTGGCCCTGAACAATATTTCCATCCGGTGTGCGGAAAACCAAATTGTGGGTGTATTCGGGGCAAACAGCGCCGGCAAATCCACCCTAATGTATGCCCTGTCGGGCATCATGCTCGATATCCGAAAGAAGGAATCCATGGCGGGCGGAGAACGCATCACGCTGGCAGGAACGGTGCGGTTTCAGGGAGAGGACATCACTTATCTTAAGCCCAGCCTACGGGCCAGAAAAGGAATCGTGCTGTGTCCGGAGCGCCGAAGGATCTTCCCGGAAAGCACCGTCCTTGAAAACCTGATGATCGGTGCCTATCTGGCAACACCCGACCAGGCCAAAGAAACGCTGGAGTACATCTTCCAGGTTTTCCCCGCCCTGCACAGACTTCGAAAACGATTGGGCGGGTTTTTGAGCGGCGGAGAGCAGCAGATGCTTGCAATTGGTAGGGCTCTGATGGCTCAGCCGAAGATCTTGCTCCTCGATGAACCCCTTCTGGGATTGAGCCCGCTGATGCAGGCCATGCTGATGCGAGCTACCCGTGAGATCCGGGATGAGAGACGGATCTCCATCATCGTCACCGAGCAGTATGCGCGACCGGTTTTGCCCATCGTCGATTACGCTTTCATCCTCGAAAACGGATCTGCCGTAATGGAGGGAAGTCGGGAACAGCTGATGGACAACCCGGATATCCGATCGGCCTATTTCGGGGTTTGATGCAATGCTGCAGAATCCGGATTGAGCGAACATCCAAACAACCTCCTATTGAAAACGCGGACATTTCATGAAATCGGGCATCAATACGTTGGAAGGCGAATTGACCTATTCCCGGTTCGACCGGATGAGCGAACAATTCCCAGATCGTCCAGCCGTGATTTACCTGGGCGAACGGTTTTCCTATAGACGACTTCGTTCCCTCGCCGATCGTTTTGCCGGAGCCCTCGATGAGCTGGGGGTCGGCAAGGGCGACCGAGTCATGATCTACATCGCCAACAGCGTTCAGTGGGTGATCGCGTTTCTGGGAATCCAGAAAATCGGAGCGGTCGCGGTTCCGGTATCTCCCATCTATACGTCTCACGAAATCGGTTACATGATCCGAGATGCCGGTGTAGAAACCGTGATCTGTATGGATACCAATTTCGGCTATGTGAAGGAGACCTTTGGAACAACCGACCTCAAACGGATCATCGTCACCAATGTAGCCGATCTTCTGCCTCCTTGGAAACGATTGCTGGGAGTCCTTTTCGACAAAATCCCCACAGGAAAGGTGGAACAGGAAGCACGGGTATCCCGGTTCACGTCCCTGCTGAAGCATGCCCCTCTCAGCGCTCCGGCGGCCCTGGATCCGATGAGGGATCTGTCCTACATTCTCTATACGGGAGGAACGACCGGATTTCCAAAGGGTGTACCCGGAACCCATGCAGGCATGACATCCTATGTGAACGACGTCACGGAGGATGTTGCCGGGGAACACCTGCTGACCGGAAACGACACGTACATCGCCATCAATCCCCTCTTCCACATCATGGCCCTGGGCCTGTTTATGGCCATCGGACTCAACCGGGGCAACACCACCCTGATCATGCCCATTCCCCAGGTCGATGCCATTCTCGAAACCATTCAGCGTTACAGGGTCCGATGGTTGCTCGGTGTTCCGGCCCTCTACCGAATGATTCTCGAAAACGATCGGATCGATCGATACGATCTGGGATCTCTGACCTATTGCTTCTGCGGGGGAGACGTGCTGCCGGAGGAAGTCAAGCAACGATGGCGGGAGCGCTGCCGCATTCCCATCTACCAAGTCTATGGATCCACGGAAGTGGGGCATGTAGCCTACAGCCGGATCGGCGAGGAACCCAGCCCGAGGGCAATCGGTTATCCGCTGAAAAGCAGAAGATGTCGGATCGTGGATCCAGAGACGTTGGAACCGGTAGAGCCGGGCCGGAGCGGAGAGCTGCTGGTCACCTCCCCCTACACCATCAAGCAGTATTACAATAAACCCGAGGAAACCCGAAAGACCTTCGTCGATATCGACGGTGAGACCTGGTGTCGTATGGGAGATTTCGTGAGCGCCCTGCCGAGCGGCGAGCTGATCTACATGGAACGTTCGGCCGACATCATCAAGCACAAGGGATACCGGGTTTCGGCTTCCGAGGTCGAAGCCATTCTCCAGGACCATCCGACGGTCGTCGGCGCATGCGTGGTTGGGGTGCCGGATCCCAAGGTGGGTGAGCGCATCAAGGCCATCGTCGTGCTAAAGGAAGACGCCCGCGGCGTGGGAGGCACGGAATTGATCGCATTCTGCAGAGAACGGTTGGCCGCCTACAAGGTGCCATCCTATATCGAATTCCGTGATATGCTCCCCAAATCCAAAGTGGGCAAGCTGCTTCGCCGTGAGATTCGGGAAGACGAGCGCCGACGGATCGCCAAAGGGAAAACGCCTTTTCAGTGATCCGGATCGGTGGCGTTCCCGAACCGGGCAGCCAGCAGGTCATCCCTGCGAGATATCCTCCAACGGAAATGATCATGATCAGGTGAAACATGGCTTCAAGCATTCTGCAGAACAAGCGCATCCTCGCCGTGGACGATGAACCGGATGTACTCGACAGCCTCGAAGATTTGCTAGGCAGCATCGAAGGCCTGATGCTGGATCGGGCCGGCGATTATGAAACCGGATTTCATCTGTTGCGATCATGGACCTACGATGCCGTGATCCTCGATATCATGGGGGTTCGAGGCTTCGATCTGCTCAACATGGCTGTGCATCGAGGATTCCCAACGGTGATGCTGACAGCACATGCCCTGTCCGTTCCCGACCTGAAACGTTCCATCGAAATGGGGGCGAGGGCTTACATCCCAAAGGAACGGATGGTCGAGATCGTCTCCTTTCTCGAAGATATTCTGACCCTGGAGCACGGCTCCGGTCTCAAACGGATGTTCCAACGTCTGGGCGGATTTTTCGGTACCCGCTTTGGCTCTCGATGGATGGAAGACGAGAAGTCCTTCTGGGAAAGGGTCCGTTCAGGGACATACCTTCCTGAGCCCGTCATTTTGGAGAAAAAGGGATGAGAATTCCGGAAATCCGCCAACCCCCATCGACGGATACGATCCGGTGATGCCTGCACGAATGTCGAACATTCTCGACATGTCGAATTCATCCAACATTCCTTTATCCTCCCTAAAATAAACGAGATCATCCGAATCAACCCAAGAATCTGTCGAAATTTTTCTTCAATTCCACAAGGAGTCCCTTCCCACCTCCACCACAGCCCCCTTTCATTTCATATAGTTTCAACTGCTTATGCAAACAAGTCCTCTGGTATTCCAGCCTGGCAGACCGTTTGCTTTACTTTCCGGCAATCTATGATGTGCTCGCAAAAAGTCAGGCACTCTCATTTGACCCGCAGGAAGGCGGGTGAATTTTGATGGCCCCGTAAAAAGTCGCTTTTCCCGTGCTTTTCGGGAATGCCGGGCATCAGCGGGGTGGCTGGGGAAGCCTTTTGAGCTTGCTGCGAAAACGTGTCTGAAGCCGCCGGATATCGTTGGATCGGACGGACGCGCTTGAACGAATGGACATTGAAAAGCAAGCCGTTGCGATTCCACCAGCCTGTATTCATTGTTTGGCCATCCGTCCGATCCTACGAGATCGGGCGGATGGCCAAACTTGGGATATAGGATTGCTGAGTTGCAACATGATGTTTTTCAAACGAATATCGATAAAGCATCTCCGCCCGATCCAACGATCTCCGGCTGCTTCAAACAGTTTCCGC
>JBFMBE010000138.1:0-9429 GCA_040755275.1 Thermodesulfobacteriota bacterium
AGCCTGTATTCACTGTTTGGCCATCCGTCCGATCCTACGAGATCGGGCGGCTGAGTTTTTTCGCAGCAGCGAAAAAGGTTCCCCAGTCACCCCGCGACTCGACAGAGACTCCCTGACTTTTTGCGACCTCATCAATGATGCAACGTGGCGAAAACAGCCGGAGCCACCACACGACAAGTCATTTCGGTCGGATCTCGCATACGGCCCGCTGCTGCGGGTCCAGATACCGCCGCGCAAGATCGTTGATCTCACGGATCGGTATGCCGGTATATCCCTTCTCGATGGTCCGAGCCCAGGCGAGCTGTTCGGGTCTTCTGCCGAGGCCTGCGAGAACCGACTGAAGCCAGTATTCATTCGTTTTGACCGTCTCCCGAATGCTGGTCCGAATGGGATTGACGGCTCGCTCCAATTCGGGTTTCGTGACAGGACGGCTGCGGAATCCGGAAGCCAGGTGTTCGATTTCGGCCTCGATCCGTCCGATGTCTTCCGGTTTTGTATGAACGGCCGCCTGGATGTAGCCGAATCCCGGATAGGCCTTGGATGGCAAGTGAAAGGCAGTCGGAGAATAGGCGGCCCCGAGCGATTCCCGAATCCGCTCCCGCATCCTGTCGGAAAAAATTTCTGCAAGAACGTTCAGTTTTCGGGTCAGCCCGATGTTCGAGAAATCCGTTGTCGGAAATCCGACCAGAACGAGCCCCTTGGGAATGGTGGTATCGACCTCGAACCGAATCGATTTTCCCCGGGGGAACCGGGGAAGCACCGAAGTGGATGCGGGTGATTCGGACATCAGCCTTCGTTCGGGAAGCGAGCCAAGATATCGGGCCGCCAGTCGGTGAACAACCTCGCCGTCGAAGTCTCCCACGAGGGCGACATCGAGCGTACCGGAGCGAAACCAGGGTTCCAGCCATTGCTGAACATCTTCAGCCGTAAACCGGGCGAAGCGATCCACATCGATCCATCCGAATTTCGGGTCTCCCCCCGCAAAAAACCGCCTCGCCTCGATGGCCGCCTTGCCGTCGATCGAGCGTTCATATTCGGCCATGCGTTGCCGGTATCGTTGAATGACCAGAGCGACGGCCTGATTCCGAAATCCGGGATCCACCAGCCGGGCATGGATCAGTTGAAAGAGAAGGGGCAGCTCTTCCGGAATCGTCTCTCCGTTGAAAACGAAGCGATCTTCCAGAATATTGAAGTTCAGGCTGGTCGTACGTCCTGCAAGCGCCCGATCGAGGTCGTTGCGGCTGAGTGTGCCTGTACCGCTTTCTCGGACGAGATCCGCTGCAAAGAGGGAAAGGCCGGGTTTGGCCGGGGGCTCGCCTGCGCTTCCCGGGCCGAAGGTTACCTGGACCAGGATTTGTTTGTCGCGAAAGGCGGTCCGTTTGAGAGCCAACCGAACACCGTTTTCGTAGTGAATCCGGTTGATTCCCAAATCCGCTACTTCGTCGTGCCAGGTAATGACGGCGGTATCGATCGGATCCGGCAGGTAGGGAAAAACGACTGCAGTTTGTCCCTTTGGGGTTACGGATGGTTTGGCGAGGCTTTCGGCATAGGCCTTTCGAATGGTGGTTTCGGGTTCTTGCAGCAGGGCGTTTCCCGTCACTTCAATCAGACGTCCGGTCCCCTGCCAGCTTCTTTGAATGGCCTCATGAAGATCGGCAGGCTTCAGCCCGGCGATGTAAGGCGACAGGATCGACAGCCGATCTCGAGGCGAGAGCGTGACCCGATGTTCGGAAAGATCCCGTAGAATCCGACGGGCGATGGCATCGCTTTTACGAGTGTCGGCCTGCTCTGCGGCCTTCTTCAGCTCCGCCAACATGTCGGCCTTCACCCGTTCGACCTCGGTTGCATCGAATCCGTTTTCGAGTGCCCCACGGATCTGGCTTTCGAGAATCTCCAGGCTGTCCCGCCAATTTTTCGGATCCCCATCCGCCGATATCTGGCTATAGTGGATATTCCTCAAGAAAATGCCCTGGGAGATGGATGCCGCCGTAAACGGCGTGTCCGGAGCATCCCGGAGTGCATCCAGCCGGTTTTGAACCACCTGGGAGGCCAGTGCGGCCGACATCCGCTCCTGTAGCGCGCTTCGCCTGTCTGTAACCGGTTCGATCGGACGCAAGGTGCCGATGGAAACGGTGGTGTTTCCGGATTCCGGTTCATGGTGGTAAAAGATCCGAATATCCGGTGAATGCATCACCCGTCCCACGTCGGGAGGAGGGACGGAAGGCCGCTTGGCTTTCATGTCGCCGAAACGACTTCGGATGGTTTCTTCGGCTTCCGCAACGTCGAAATCGCCGACCATCACGATCGTCATGAGTTCCGGCCGATACCAGGTTTCGTAGAATGCACGCATGGAAACGGAATCGACAGCCCGAAGGTCTTCTTCCAGGCCGATCGGGAGTCGCTTCGAAACCAGGTGATCCGGCAATTCGAAGGCCAGAGATCGAACGAACGTCCTATAGGATGCCGAATCCCGGGTTCGCATTTCGGCAAGGACGACGTTTCGCTCTCGTACGATCTCCTCGGGAAGCAGGCTTGCACCGTCGGCAAAATCTCGTAACACCATCAGGGCCTCGTCGAGGCTGCTGCGGGAGCCGTTCGGCAGGTTCAGGTCGTAGACCGTTTCATCGAAACCCGTATGGGCGTTGGCATCCGGACCGAAATCCATCCCAAGTTTCTGAAAATAATGTACGATTTCGCCCGGCTTGAAATGGGTCGATCCACAGAACACCATGTGTTCCAGAAAATGGGCGAGTCCTCGTTCTCCATCCCGTTCGTTCAGGGAACCGACCCGGACATGGAGATGCATGTTGACACGGTCTTTCGGAGTGGTGTTCCGCTGAATGACGTATCGAAGACCGTTGTCGAGTCGCCCGAAACGAAGGGCCGGATCTGCCACGAGATCGGAGAATTCATGGGGCCACTGGGCCTGAAACGCTTCGGTCTGGGCCGGACCTACAAGGAGTAGGATCGCGAGTAATCCAAGGATCTGGGGAATGGTTCGATGGAAATGCATGAAAAATCCAGGGATCAGAAGTCAGGAGCCAGAAGAGGGACAGATGGCGTCTGATGAAGAAGCTGTACCAATTCGGGAAACAACCCGTTTCGTCCGGCGAGGTGGCGTGGCGACTTCAGAATATGGTTCGGCTTCGATGGCGGCAAAACCCCTTTTCGATCGGACGATCAACCATTGGCCAGACCCGTGGCAAGCTCTTTGTAAATGCTGTTGGGATGTTTCTGGACCAGGGTCTGGAGATACTGCCTGCTTTTGGGCTCATCCTGTCGTTGCCTGTATATGGAGGCCAACTGAATGAGCGCATCTTCCGCAACCACAGGAGTGGCTTCCGCTGTCGAGGCAATCGTTTCGAACAGCGAAAGCGCTCGGTCGGTGTCCGACTGTTTGAGATAGAGATGTCCCAGCGCAGAGCGGGCCAGAGAGGCCAGGATCGGGTCGTTCTGAAAAGCATCGACCGCTTTTCCATAGACATCGATGGCCCTGTTGATCTGACCGGCTTCCTCACAGAATTTTGCCCAGGTCAATAGGCAGATCTTTCCGGCCGTTCTGCGGGAGGCATCCGACAGAAATTCGTCGAACTCCTTCTGCATCGATTCGTAGGCCTTGGCTGCGCCTTCGGTTTTCTGAATCTTTTCATATCGGGCCGTCAGGCCATGCAGTTTCGTGAAGGCATTCTTCTCCCAGGATCGATGGAGCATCTGATAGCCGGAGATCAGAACACCGATGCCCAGAATGACGGCAAGGCCGATCAAGGCCTGCAAACGATAGGCGGCGATCCACTGCAGCAGCCTTGCGGAAAAGGTCAAAAATTCATCTGGTTCTTTGAGCAATTGTTTTCGAGAGATTTTCTGGGCCATTCGATATGCTCCTAAAAAAGCGATAGGCTATGGAAAACGATGGATGTACAAACGTCCGATTCCTGAACGATCGGCGGAATATCCCAATAAACCTTCCGACAAAGCCTCAACCGTCATTCCCGCGAAAGGTGGAATCCGGTGTATTCAGGCTATTGTCCTGAATCATGGGTCGTCTTGAGTTGTTGCGCCGATTCGCGAATGCGCTTCCAACCATCCTCGGAAATCTTGGCACCCATGACCTGACAGACCTCATATCCGCATAAGGACGCCAGTTTTCCGGCATGTTCGAGGGAATATCCCCGGCTGAGGCCGTAGAGAAACCCGGCTGCCCACAGATCTCCTGCGCCTGTGGTATCGACGGCGTCTCCGTCTCCGAGAGCCGGAATGTGCAGGACATCCCCGTTGGCAGCGATGTAGCTGCCGCGCTTGCCGACCTTGAGGACTGCGATGGGGGCGGCATTCGCCAAGGCTTTCACCTGATCCCGATCGGTTCGGGCGCCCGTGAAGGCGGCGGCTTCGTCTTCGTTTGCAATGAGGATATCCACCCCGTTTCGAACGAGTGTATCGAGCTTATCTCGGTGGGCTTCGATCACGGTGTAGCTGGCCAAATCCAGACAGATGCGTGCTCCGGCCCGCTTGGCAAGCGCCTGAATGTGATGGATCAGATCGCCCTGGTGGCACAAATATCCCTCGATGTGCGCAAATGCGGCATCATCGAGGCATTGCGGCCGGATGTCTTGCGGGGTGATTTCGGCCGATGCCCCCAAATAGGTCAGCATGGAGCGCTGGGCGTCCGGCGTGACGATCGACACCACCCGCCCGGTCTTGGTGCAGCATTTCTCGAGCCGGGCTTCGACTCCGTCCCGCATCAGATGGTCTTCGAACAGGAAGCCCATTTCCCCCGGACCGCATTTCCCGACAAACCGGGCCTTTCCGCCGAGTTTCGCGATTCCGATCATCGTGTTGCATGCAGATCCGCCGGGAACGACGGCCGGCTGAGCCTTCGTCTTTCGCAAAACGGCATGCAAATCCTTTTCTTCGACCAGGACCATGCCACCTTTCTGGATACCGGATGTTTCGATAAAGCCATCCGTTTCCGAAATGAGGATGTCCACCAATGCAGAACCGAATCCCACCACAACCGGTTCTTTCATCCCATCACCTCGATTCCCATCCTCAACTTACCCACAGCCCACTGCCCCTTCACCAGACCAATCCCTCGAATATCCATCCCTTTTTCCCGGTTCCGGTTTCGATATAGAGCCATTTCCCATCTTTCCGATGAACCTTGAGAGGAATGCCGCTTTCCAGGTTGAACACTACCTGGGCGTCCATGGATGGATTGGCACGAACGTTACAGCTTTCCTTGATCGTGATGACCGTGGGTGCCGGTCCCACGACCGACTGGTGAATCCATCCCTGATCGCCTTCATAGTCACGGAATTGAATCCACTCTCCCTGTTTCTTGATGATCTGCAGGGGGTAGTAGATGTCGGCCTTCCAGAGCACCCGCGATTCGAGGGAAGGGGCGGAACGTACATTGGCTTCCCGTACGGTTACTGAAACCCGATCCGGGGCGGCTCCTGCCGCCGCCCCCTGCAGCATGAGCATTCCGATCGTCAGACCCAAGACCGCCATCCGAAACACTGTTCGTTCCTTTCCGTTTGCATCCCTGATGGCCCCGCAAAAAGTCTGGAAGTCTCTGTCGAGTCGCGGGGTGACTGGGGAACCTTTTTCGCTGCTGCGAAAAAACTCAGCCGCCCGATCTCGTAGGATCGGACGGATGGCCAAACTTGGAATACAGAATTGCTGAGTTGCAACATGATGTTTTTCAAACAAATATTGATGAAGCATCTCCGCCCGATCCAACGATATCCGGCGGCTTCAAACACGTTTTCGCAGCAAGCTCAAAAGGCTTCCCCAGCCACCCCGCTTATGCCCGACATTTACGAAAAGCACGGGTAAAGCGACTTTTTGTGGGACCATCATCCCTGATGGGCTCGCAAAAAGCCGAAAACCGCCCGTTCCGTCACCCCTGTTGGGGCATCAGAATCCCATCCACCTTCCGGTTTGGTAGACCAGAAATGCGATGATCCAAGCCATCAGGGAGCTGTAGACCATGCTGAACAGCATCCAGCGGACGGAGCCCGTCTCTCTGCGGATGGCAGCAATCGTCGCCAGGCAGGGAACATAAATCAGCACAAACACCATGAAGGAGAGGGCGGAAAGCTTTGTCATTCCCGATGCGGCAAGGGTTCGGGATAAGGCTTCCGCATCCGCATTATCCTCATAAGCATAAAGAATTCCCAAGGTGCTGACAACAATTTCTTTGGCGACAAACCCGCTCATAAGGGCCACGCTGCCCCTCCAGTCGATCCCGATCGGCAGGAAAACGGGTTCGATCCACTTGCCGATCCGTCCCATGTAACTTTGTTCGGTCTGAAGAATCTTTCGTTCTGTCTCGAGACGATCGGCCATGTCCCGATCCACCTCTGGATTCGGCGCTTGGCTCATCGCCTTCGGTTCTGAACCATCGGATTCGATCGGGGTTTGCGGCATCTGGGGAAAGGAGGACAGGGCCCAGACGATGATCGAACCGATCAGGATGACATTTCCCATTTTCTTGAGGAACATCTTGCTGCGTTCCCACATGTGGATCAGAACGCTTTTCGTCATCGGCACCCGGTACGGCGGAAGCTCCATAACGAAAGGCGCATCCTGTCCACGCAGCAAGGTGGTTCGTAGAAGTCTTCCCGTCAGAATGGACAGCAGGATGCCGACCAGGTAAATGCCGAAGATGACCGTTCCGGCCCTGTCCGCAAAGAAGGCCCCTGCAATGACGATATAGATGGGCAGCCGGGCCGAACAGGACATGAAGGGTGTGATGAGAATCGTCAGAATTCGGTCCTTTTCGCTCTCGAGGGTGCGGGCGGCCATGATGGCCGGCACGTTGCAGCCGAATCCCATCAGCATGGGGATGAAGGACTTGCCGTGGAGCCCGACCATATGCATGATCTTGTCCATCAGGAAGGCGGCACGGGCCATATATCCCGTGTCCTCGAAGAGCGAAATGCACAGGAAGAGGATCAGAATGTTCGGCAGAAACACGACCACACTGCCGACGCCGCTGATGATTCCGTTGACCACGAGGTCCTTGAACCATCCGTCTGCAAGCTGCCGCTCGAACAGGGTTTTCAGGATGTCCACACCGGCCTCGATCCAGCCTTTGGGAATCTCGCCCACGCTGTAGGTGAGCTCGAACATGGCCCAGATCAGGAAAATGAAGATGGGAAATCCCAGAAAACGGTTGGTGAGCACCCGGTCGATATTTCGGGAAATGTCCACCCGCTGTCTCGTGGAAACAGACACCACTTCCTTGACGATGCCGGCGATAAACCCGTAGCGCTCGTCGGTCATGACGATTTCCGGATCGTCGTCGTACCGGTCTTCGATGTAGGCCCTTTCTTCGTTGATGAGGGATTCGAGCGCTTTCCGAAGTTCCGGGCGATTCAGGGCCGAAAAGACCTTTTCCCGTACGACGGCGTCGTTTTCCAGCAGCTTGACAGCCGTCCATCGGGGGGCATAGGGAATGTGTCCGTTCCCGTTTTCGATCAGCCAATGCTGGACGCGTTCGATGGCGGATTCGATATCCGGGCTGTAACGGACCCGCCTGCCCTTGGGCTCTCGAAAGGGTTGTCGGGCCAGCTCGATGGCCCGATCCATCAATTCCGCCACACCTTCCCCCCGATTGCCCACCGTGAATACGACGGGCACGTCGAGCAGTTCGGAAAGCTTTTCGGCATCGATCTTCATGCCTCTAGCCTGGGCCATGTCCGCCATGTTCAGGGCGAAGAGAACCCGACAGTCGATTTCCCGAAGCTGGGTGGCCAGATAAAGGCTGCGTTCGAGATTCGATGCATCGATGATGTCGATGACGACATCCGGATGCTCTTCCAGAACGAAATTGCGGGCGACGATTTCTTCGATGGAAAAGGGGGTGAGGCTGTAGGTTCCCGGCAAGTCCACGATGCGCAGGTCGATTCCCTGTCGCTGAATGCGGCCTTCCTTCTTTTCGACGGTCACCCCGGGCCAGTTGCCCACTTTCTGGTGGGCCCCGGTCATGTTGTTGAACATGGTAGTCTTGCCCGAATTGGGGTTTCCGGCAAGTGCAATGGTGATGACGGATGGATTCATGCGATCTTCTAAGTCATCAGTTCGACGGTGATGTTGGCCGCTTCCTCCACCCGCAGCGACAGGTGGTATCCCTTGACGACGATTTCAATGGGGTCGCGAAGCGGAGCGTATTTTTCGACATGGATTTCGGCTCCTTTCACAATCCCCATTTCGAAGATTCTTCTTCGGAAAGCGCCGCTTCCCCCGATTCGGAGCACACGGGCGTTCTGCCCTTCCCGGAGCAGGCTCATTTTCAATTCTTCATTCATGATAAGCTTTCAGCGAATCGAAGGCATTCATATTGGCTTCACCAGAATCTTCTGGGCAAGACCCCTGCCCACGGCATAGCGGGTGTTTCCAACGGCGATGGCCATCTGTCCCTTGTTGATATTGGAGATGACTTCGATGCAATCGCCGATCTTCAGTCCCATCGTTCGAAGACGCAGCCTGGCTCCTGGGCCGCCGACCAAGTCGGTGATCGTCAGCTTTTCGCCCGGTTTGGCGAAGGCCAGGATGCGGCCCTCGGTTCGGTCTTGACGGCATTTCGTACAGATGCCGTAGAGCTCCATCCGGTGATGAAGCGGCTCGAATCCATAGGTATCGGCGATCTGCCTCTGGAGGGCTTCGATCTGATCGTTTTCAAATTCCACGATCGTGCCGCATCCGGTGCAGATCAGATGGTCGTGATGTTCGCCGATGTGCATGTGCTCGTAACGCACATGGCCGTTGTTGAAACGGTTCTTTCGGGCAAAACCCAGCCGATACAGAAGCCGCAACGTGTCCTGAACGAATTCCGGGGAATAGTTCTTCCCCTGCTCTTCCAACAGATGCACCATGTCTTGGCAGGTGACATGGTGTTCGGTCTGTAGAAAAGACTCTAGAATGGCCAGCCGGTCCTCCCGGTGGTCGATATCTTCCTGCTCGAGAAGGGCCCGGCACTGATCTTTTTCGTTGGTGTGCAGATGTCTGGTCATTTATCGGGGGCCTGGAATGTCGTATGTCGTACAGGAACCGCTCGAACAGGAACGGGTGGTCGACGAGGCCTTGGTCGGACCGGATCCGCCGCCTCCGGTCACGACGAAATTCGTTTTGCTCACGACTCGCTCGAGCTCGGTGGAAGAGCACTGTTCACATTTGAGCTCGACCATCTCGTCCGAACCTCTGGTGAGGAACTCGAAGCAATGGTTGCACTGCATGCAGCGGAATTCATAGATCGGCATCGTTGGTTCTCCTTGAAGGTTCGACGGAAATATCCATCGGAAACATCACCCGAAATCGGGCCCCGCCCAGGCAGGGGCTGGTTTCCACCTGGATGTGTGCACCATGCCGCATGGCGATCTCATGGCAGATGTACAATCCCAGTCCCGTGCCCTGGCCGGGCGGTTT
>JBFMBE010000139.1:0-9274 GCA_040755275.1 Thermodesulfobacteriota bacterium
AGAGCCTGTCCAGCGCTCAGCCGCCATTTCGTCATAGGATTTTCCGCTCAACTGATCGCGGATGAGCCGGACGTCTTCCGGCCTCGTTTCGGAAAGGATATCGAGCGCTTCATACAGAAGAGATCGGTCGAACCATTCGGGCTGTTCGGTCTGAACGGCTTCGGGCAGGCGTTCGATGCCGGTTGAAGGCGCTTCTTCTCCTGCATTCGAAACGCATGGAAACTCAGGGAACCGTTGTCTGTATCGCCGTTCCCGACGCAACGCATCCAATATCCGAAACGCCATCCGCCGCTTCAGATACCCTTCCAGTGAAATTCCGGTTTGGGCATCATATTCACAAATGATTTTGCCGTCCAAAAGGGTATACCAAAAATGCTGCAACATGTCCTCGCGCAGGGACGGATCGAAAACATGCTTGGCGATGAATTTCTGGAACGACTGGTGATACCGAAGATACAGCACTTCGAGGGCTTCGGGGCGGCCGTTCAGGATGCTGCGGCAAATCGAGGCTGCGAGTGCAACATCCTCCGGATGATTTTCTGTCGAGGGGTTGGGCGCCTGGTTCATGAAACATGAATTATTTCAACGAACACCCAATGTCAAGTTCGACGCAGGGCCTCATCCATCCGCCAGCCGGCTCAGCCAGGTCTCCGTCAGAATTTCCAGCCCGGCATGCCGGTCGAGATCCTCGGCGATAAAGCGCTGATCGAAATCCAGGATGCATCGCGGGCAGGCGGACTCGCATCCGGCCGGGCACAGCAGGCGTTGCCGGGCCTTTCGGAAAATGTCCACCAAGTGGCTTGCCGCGTTCGATGCATACCCCGAGGCGTATAGGTCGTAGATAAGCAAGGAATGGCGAACCTCGTCCCGTCGCGGCTGCACCTCCTTGACGGTGCATCCCAGCTCTGTCGCCTGCACTCCGATCGTCTCGGCCATGGCATCCCGAAGGGCCACGGCGATCGTCATGGCCGCGATCCGATTCCTCAGCCACAGCCCACTGTCGGTTTTCAGTTGCAGCTCGATCATGTCCGTCCACAGCTCACAGCCCAGGGCGATTCCCTTCTTGATTTTCCATGGGTCGTCGCTTCCCGGGCAATGGGCTCCGCCTTCCTGTTTGGCGCGTCGCAGCTTTCGATGAGGCTTCTGGAAGACATCCGGAAGCGTGTTTTCCGCCTGCATGGGCTCGGCACGGCCGCACTCCAGGCAAACGGCATATCCCTTTCTGTACTCTCCTTGGGACTGTTGAAAGACATGTCCGTCGGTGGTTGTCCGGAACCGTCCCAAGGTATTCCGGCTGTCCAACGGTGTCCATTGGCCGTTGGCGTTGACCCACGGGGGTTCCACCGGAATATAGTGCTGGGTGGAGATGTCGTTGGTGGGGTCCGAAAAAAAGTCTACGGCAAAACCGGCAGGCTGCAGAAATTCCAGAATCCGTTTCGACGGAATTGTTTTCTTGCAACTATGACAGCGTGTTGCGAACTCCCGGCTCTGGGTGGAGCCGCTCGCGCCGCAATGAGGACATCTCCAGGCAAATCGCACATTCTGAATCTCATGAACGTCCTGTCGATCGGCCGGGGATTTCCAGTTCAGCGTGATTCCCGCCGATTGATACACCAGCCCGTCCATCACCACGGTGGAGCCGGGGGCGTATTCCCGGATGGCTGTGGCCAGATCGCGGCTGGGGAGTTCCCGTCTGCGGTAGCGGTTGTCTTCCCGCCCCATCGGTCGATCCGCAGCTGGAGAATGTCTCATCTGCTTGAAACGATGGATGGTCAGGTTGTCGAAACTGGCGATCTGGGTCGGAAAACCATAGGCAGGCAGGTAGTTGCGGGTGGCAAGCTCCCGAAGCAGGTATTCGTCTTCGATCCGCTGCAACCGCAGCCTCACCGCTCGAAGGGCCGGGGTGTCGGCTCCTTCGGCCGAAAGCTCCGTTTCCTCTTGTTTGAGCCTGTCGCGTTCGATCTTCCACGCGTCGTGGATGGCTGTCATTCGTTCGGCGGCTCTCTCCAGGATGGCGCTTCGCGGTTTCCCTTCGAACAAGCTGTTGCGCAGGAGCCGACGGAGCCCCGAGTCGATCGTCCGATTTTTCCTCGTCTCAGCCTCCCGACACCAGTTGATGTAACGGCTTGCCAAGGAATCGGCCTCCAGAAAGAACATGCCGCACGTCAGCTTGGTCTGATCCAGTCCGCTTCCCTTCAAGGCATGGGCCAGAAATCGGGACAGCAGGAAGGAGTGGACATGCCGCTGCACGATGACCGGTGAATCCAACGCCACCCGGGGCACGGGCAGAGCGGTCCGAAAAGCCCAGCGGCTGTCGCCGAACACCGCCTGATCGAGAGGGTTGGGTTTGCACAGCGTCATGACGATGGATCGGGCTTCGAGCCTGCGGCCGGCCCTGCCGGCCCGTTGCAGGTAATTGGCGGGATGGGGCGGTACGTTGTTCATGGCCACTGTACTGATACCGCCGATGTCGATGCCCATCTCCATGGTGGTGGAGCAAGACAGGACGTTGATGTCGCCCCGCTTGAAGTCTTTTTCGTAGCGCTCCAGGGTTTTGGAATCCTGCTGGGCGGAGTGCTCGGCGCACGTGAAGTAGGGCGCCAGCTCGATGACCCGGTCGTTCAGGTTCGACCACAACCCCTGTTCCCGCAGTTCGGCGATGACCGGGTCGTGGGATGTCCATCCCCTGCCTTTCCGGATTCGTTCGATATCGTCCGTGACTCCGGAAAAAGGCGTTTCGTAGAGGGGAATGTTCACCTGCTGACAGGGGTCCATTTTTGAGTTTTGATTTTTGGGTTGATAGGGGGTATGGCCCTTCACGGTCGTATCCAGAAAGCGACGGGTTACCGGACAGATCCAGGCGCGTTCCATGGGTAGAAACGCCAACCGATCGAGGGGGAGCACACGGCCTTCCCCCGTTTCTTGCAGAAGGCCCCGTTCGTGCAAGCCGATCCAGGCCGCCTCAAGCACCCGATCGATCCGGTCGATATCGGCCGGATTTCGGATCTCTTGCGCCATCACCCGGTACAACAGGCGCACCAACATACCCGGCGTGCCGCGTGGTTTGGCGCAAGGCCATCGTAGCTGCCAGTTGGATGTCTCGGAATGGGTGGAGGGTACCAGCCATCGTTGCGGGAAAGGCATGCCGAGCCAGTTCCGCCATGCACGATCTATGGCGAGGCATCCGTTGGCCCGAACGAAGAAATCGAGACAGATCTTGAGGAAATCCCGCCAGGTATTTCGATCGAAACCCGCAACCTGCTCGACTTCTTGCGGAACGTCCTGTATCTGGTCCAAATTTGGATAGTGGACGGCCACCAAGCCCATGGTTTCGAGGTTGTTCAACCGTTTGGGTCGTCGACCGAATTCGCGTACGAGAAACAATTGGGCCAACCTCAGATGGCCTTCCTCGTGCTGAAAGATATCCGGGACCTGATATCGATAGCGGGCCAGCATGTTCTCGAAGTCGCGGCCTTGGTTGGCGAGCTCCCGGGCCAGTTGCTGAAACGAAATGGGACGCAGGGATTGAAGCTGCGCCAGTTGGTCTCGCTTTTTCTGGATGAGCGGCTTCAGGTTCGTGTTGCGGGTTGTTTGGAGGGTATCCTCCAGAATCTGGATTTCCTTGAACAGTTCTTCGATTTCCGGAGGCTGGGTTCTGGCGTGCTGCAGGCTCAGGTGATAGATGAGCCCTCGGATCCGGTTTCGTTCCGATTCCTGCTGGAGTTTGGCCGCCATGCGGGCCGTTCCCTGTCGGCTGTCGTTGAAGGTCAGCAAGCGTCTGCCCCGGCAGGGATGGTCGGAAGGACGATCCCCATCCGGAGCGTACTCGAGAAGGGTGGGCAGAATGCTTCCCAACAGAAACGGCGCTCCCAGCCGGGCGAATCGGAACGGTTTCCGGATCCTGTTTTCCCGGCTTGTACACACAGGGCATATCAGTCCCTGTTCCGCTTCTTCATGGGCGAACAGCCGCAGCGTGTGGTTGGAGGGTTCCGTAATCCGGCCGCTGGTCCGTTCGATGTCGATTGCATCCGTCTTGTCCAGTTTCCGGTTCGCGATGAGCATACGGTGTTGGATTCCCCCGGTCGGTGGCGGCATCTCGGTGCTGTTTTCCGAATTGTCGGCAGGCTCATCCTCCGGTTCGAAGTCCAGTGCGAACTCGTCGCGTTCCGCAGGATCCCGATACGGGGAAAGAACCCCCCCCTGTTCTCCGGCCATCAAATAGGGCGTGCCGCAGTCGTCGCATGTCACCAGCTCGTACACCGGACCTGTACATGCACAGCGCTTGCGAGGTTCGATATACACCATGCCGAAAGGCCATTCGGGATCCTTCAGAGCGGTTTCGGCCTTGTGGGGGCAGTCGGGGTCCGCACACGCCCAGAGACCGGAAATGGTCTGATGGAAGAGGTGGGCCCGCAGCGGCAGAAACGGTATTCCGGATTCGGATCGGGTGCCCGTGAGCAAGTCGAGCCAGCGCAGGGCCAGGTGTTGCTCTTCGCGGCTGAAGGCCTGTCTTTCAGGCCAGAGAAGGGCACAGACATCCGAGAGCCGCGCCACCGGCTGCCGGTTGGCGTTGTCCACCAAAAGGCTTCGAATGGCCCGTGCCGTCGTGGATCGGCAAAGAGCCGCATATCGTGCTTGAGACTGCACGCGATCGGCATCGACGGCCATGAGCTCCTCGAGGGTGGCATCCCGATCCTGCGCCGTTCCGTCCAGCTCCGGAACCATCCGTTCTCCGATCACCAGATGGACCCGCTCTTCCGGGATCCCGGCCACATCCGCCAGAAAGCGTTTGAGCCGCCTGCCGGCCTCTCCTTCCGGATCGCCGATGGTGGCCGATGTGGCGATGAACCGAACCTGTTCGGGTTCCACCCCGAAGGCGATCAGCACCCGCCGGATCAACAGGGCCGCTTCGGCGGCCTGGGAGCCGACATAGGTGTGGGCTTCGTCGAGGACGATCCATTCGAGCTTGCCGCGGGACTGCTCCAGAATCGGGGCGTCGATCGTTCTCACCAACATGTATTCGAGCATGGTGGCATTGGTCACGAGAATGGGCGGCACCTCGCTGCGAAGGGTTTGTCTGTCCATCGCTTCGTTGGGGTGTTCCTGCCGCACCGTTGCCGGCAGCGTTTCAGGGGTGTTTCCGTTGTAGAGGCAGAAGCGGATATTCTTTCCAAATTTCCTGGTCCAGGCCCGAAGTCGTTCCCGTTGGCTGTTGATGAGGGCGTTGAGCGGGTAGAGAAAGAGGGCCCGAACCCCGATGAGCGGACTGTCCTGCTTTTGCCATTGCCGAATCATTCGATCCAGAATGGGCACGAGGAAACACTCCGTCTTTCCCGAGCCGGTTCCGCTGGCGACGATCAGAGATTGCGGGGGCTCGTGGGCGAGGATGTTCCATGCGGCTATCTGATGCACATAGGGATTGCGATCTTTTGGAAAGCGATATTCCTTCAGGTCGTCTGCGGCCTGTTCGTCCATGGCCTCGATCAGTTCAGCGGTGAGCAGCCCGGCGCTCAGATCGGCCATGCAGGTGTCTGCGGTCTTCCATCCGAAAGCCGCTTCGAAGCAGGGATCGGCGAGAAAGGCCCCCGGTTGTCCGAAGGGGCGATCAAAGACAGTGGATAAAAACCGCCGCAGGGGTCGGTTGACAAACCCGAAGCGGTTGATGGCCGCCCATTTGGCACGTGTAGCCAGAACGGGCAATAGGTCGGAGAATTGGTCGTGGTGCATGGAACCCCCTTGGGTATCCTCAAGCGTCGTCAAGGCTTCAGCACGCCGTCGCTGAGGCATCGGGCCACGGTTTCGTTGCAGGCGCTGTCGAACCAGTCCGCATCGAAGGAGCGGGCGATTCTCAGGGCGTGTACGTTCTCCGGTTGTTGGAAGAGCCGGTTTCCCGATTCGCCCGTAGCCAGCAGGACGGCCAGAACGATGGGCAGGTTGATGACGGCGTCGGCATAACCGATCCGTTGCGGGCAGAGATACCGGGAAATGTCCGGTCGATTTCGTGCGGCGGCGACGACCGACAGCCCGTCGTTCGGCCACTCGTCATCGGCATGCAGACGCCGTAGCTGCATGAGCAGGCTGGATTCTCCGGCAAAAAGCCGGTCGGCTGCCGAAGCGCCGACGACCTGGAGTGCTGCGATCTGGTTCTGCATTTCGGTGAGATGCTGTGCAGCGGCGATTCCCAACACATAGGCCAAGGCGCCGTGCATGGCGGTGATTTCCGCGATGCGCTGCTGCAGATGCGAACGGAAAATGACGGCGCCGGCGGGTGGGTCGAAGAGCTCGGTACACTGGCGTTCGAGGTTTGTCGTCGCCCGGCGCCAAGCCGCGTATGGCACCGTTTCCCACGCAAAGATGAGTTCCCGGCCGAAGCGCTCCACAAACTGTATCCGCCAGCTGCCGAACCGGAGGGCAAGGGCCGCCATACCGTCCGGATTTCGGGTGAACCGGCGCCACAGATCGAGGGTGGGAAGCGGCAGATGACCAATCTGGCTTTCCAACCGTTCGACCTCGCTCCAGTCGTCATGGGTGAAATCCGATGCCAGTTTCTGGATCACCCGATCGAGTTCGGCCTGCCGTTCCTGGAAATCGCCAAGCGCGATGGCTCGGGCCAGAGGTGAGCTGGCATCGGGTGTCTCTCCGGTAACGTTCCAGAGGGTGGGCCGAAACGGCAGGGCGGCATCGGGGCCGGGATAGATGAGCCAAGCTCCGGGCTCGAGGCGTTGGGGGTCGAAAGACCAGATACCGGTGCTGCGGTCTTCGGAACTCTTCCTCTCGAGGCGAACGCTCTCTTCACCGGGGCATTCGAGCCGGAGTGCCAGCACGGGGAGGGTGGAAGCCTGCTCCGCAGAGAGCGTATGCCCGTTGTCGAACCGAATGGAACCTTCGGCTTCATCCCGATACAGGGGTGCGGCATACCGTACGAGGCGAACCCGGAAGCGCTCTAAGCCATTGAATAGGACGAGGACGTTCACTTGGGCGTCCGGGTCATCGTTCGTGGACATCAGGTGGTGAATGTCCTCGAGATGATCCATGAGCCGGATTTCCAGGAAGGGAGCGGCTGGTTGAAAATTCAGTCGATGCATCCGCTTGAAACCGCCGATGGTGAACATCAGTTCTGGGTTACAGCCGGTTGTTCCCGGCAGAACATGCAGCCGCACCCCTGCGAGACGCTGGATGGCGAGAATGCCGCCGGTTTCAATCGGAGTGCCGTCTCCCGCGAAAGCGAAAACCCCTTCTCCCGGAAACGGAAACCGAAATCGGACGCCGAAGGTGGTATGGGGCCAGAAGAGTTCGATATCGGCCCATGGCCGAACCGGACGGCCGACATCGACGGCGAGATCCAAAGACAAGGCGTCGCTTTCGGTCCGGCATGTCACGGATATGCCGGGTGTTGCGCTTCTTGCAGCGACGCATCCCCAATGAACGAGTCGCAGCGTTCCGGAGCCTTCATCGTTGCCGTCCGTCGACCAGGAGGCGTTTTCGGGCAACACCACCATGCGGCGGCGGTGTTGCAGTGTTCCGTTTTCGAGGTATCGTGCTTCAACCGGACCCAGCAGAGGATCCGGACGCGCCTCGCCACCGAGTGCCTTCCATACCACTTTTGCATCGATCGGGTTTCGGATGTCGGACGCTACGATGCGATACAGAACGGGTTTGCCGAGGAATACGGTTCGACAAGGCCTGGAATCCAGCCAAAGCCTGCGGCCGCTCCATTCAAAACGCACCTCGGCGGATCCTTCCGCCTGTTGGGTTCGGATATGGCACTCGTGTCCGGAAGGCAGGCGGGTGCGGAGGGTTTCCCGGATGCGGACGATGCGACGCTCGGGTTGCTGAAGGGCATGAAAGGAGCCGAACGAAGGCGGAAGGGGATCCGGAACGCTCCAGCAAGGGGGAAGGGCCAACCAGGCTTCTGCATCCGCGATGGCCCCGTTGCCTTCCCGCAGCAATCGTCCGTCGGTTACGGAGAAGACCCAGGGCTGTTCCTCATCCAGCGGTTGACCTCCGGGCGCTTCGATCGTCCACAGCCTGCCGTCCGGTGCCCGCAGGTGAAGCACGTGTTCCGAAGCGGCCGCCTCCCCCGAAGCTTCCATGGGGATGCATTCCACCCGATAGGCATCCTGACCGGCCAGTCGGCGCAGCGTGGTCGTCGAAGATATTCCGGCGGTTTCCAGGGTCAGGGCGGCGTGACGGGGCAACTCATCCATGGGGATGTTGAATGAGGCCGCAAGGGCCTTGCTCTTCAGGATCTCCGGTAGGTCTAGGGCGGATCGGAGCATCCATTGCGTTTCGCCGACGGTTTCGATGTGGCGGGTGACGACGAGCGCAGGTCGTTGTCGATCCACGGTTTTTCGAGACACATCCCGAACCAACTGTTCGATCATTCCCCGGGCGTGTTCGTCTTCAACCGGGAGGGGAAAGCGGTCCCGCCAGCCCGGCAGGGTGTTGTCGAGCTTGAAGATGGGATCTTCTCCGGCGTCGAGTCCGGCCTCCGCCTTGAGCGAAAGAACGGCCCAGGCCACCTGGGAAAGAAGGGCGTAAATGGCCGGTTTTCGGTAGCTTTTCGGCAGAAGATGCTGAAGGCTTTCGATCCATGCCTGGAGCATCGCCGGGGTGACGGTATGGACGGGAGCCAGCCGCAACACCGTGCGAAGCACATTTCCGATGTGGCCCTGGGCTTCCGCCAACATCTTGAGGGGAAGCCCTCCTTGAACCGCAACGCTTCCCAGATAGCGCAGGCCGCCTGTGGTGTGCGCCTTCAAGCCCCAGGCCTCGAGTCCCTGAATTACGCATTGGCTGCGCTGGGCTTGGTTCAGGGCGTCCCGTTTCATGCCGATGGCTTCGAAAATGGGCTCCCAGGCCCATTTCGACCCATCGAAGCGTCGACGCCACCATTCGGCTGCATAGAGAACGAACAGGGCCGAAAAATCTTTCAGCCGGGTGGCGACATTTCCCATGGTGAAGCCTTTTCCCGGATTGCTTTCATCGAGAATCGCCACACATTCGACGATCTTTCGAAGGATTTGCTCCAGTTGATCGAATTCTTCGCTTGTCAGACGGTAATCATACAGCGGGCGTCCTTCCGGTCGATGCAACCCCCTGGTATACAACAGAAACGATCGATATTCCTCCGGTAGTTTGAAAAGTTGGATGCGGTCCATGGGGTCTCCCTTCGGTTGTTCGGATGATTCCTTCCGCAAGTCAGGACGATGCCTTCTCGAGCGATTGCCTTGGTGATGGATCGAATCGCTGGCCACTCATGGATATTTTCGAT
>JBFMBE010000140.1:0-9257 GCA_040755275.1 Thermodesulfobacteriota bacterium
ACAACAAACAAATGTTTGAAAATCAAACCGTTGTGGCTTACCGGCCTGTATCGAATGACTGACCCAATGCCCGGCCCTTACGAGCTCGGGCGGCTGAGTTTATCCGCTGCAGCGAAAAAGGCGTATGCCCTGCCATGCGACGATGACAAGACTTCCTGACTTTTTGCGGCTCCATCAATTCTGGCGTCGCAAAAACTGGCCATTCACGGATGTTCTTCCAAAGCCGAGTCTCCAGCAGGAGGGCAGGTCAAAAGAGGTTGCCTGATTTTTGCAACACCATCCAGGATGTTTGAGAAACGAGGGAAGTCGTCTCAAAGAAGTTCAGTCTCTGCTCGTGCCCCTTCAGGCAGCGATCCCCTCGATCACCGTCCCGGCTTCGATCCCTTTGCCGTCCAGAAACAATGGCGCCTTCCCCTGGATGACATCACCAAGCGCTGCGCGGATGGCAACGGCGATTTCGGATCGAACTGAAATGTCCGTTTCCGCCAGCGGTTGACCGAATCCAATGCTGTAGCGGCTGATAACGTCCGATCTCCGCTGATTCGCCAGCAGATCCGCAGAAAAGCGGACCCGACCCTTTTCAAAGATCAAAACGGTTGTCGAGCTGCCTGGTCGGAAAAGGCTTTTGGGTTGACCTTTGTTGACAAAGAGGCCAGGGTGAACAGGTCTGGGAGCCTCGTAAGCAGTGCCGCTGTAACATTGAACGATGTCGCCGATCATCAGCGCGGCGATTTCGATCATAGCCACATAACCGATGCCAGTTCCGTCTGCGACATCGGTATCCACAATGCTGACCGTTCTGCGGTTCTTGGACAACGGACTCACTGCCTGAACAACCGCTGACGGATTACAGGCATGATACAGGCCAGGGATATCATAGATATCCGCAATATAACCAGATACGGGCGTGTGGTTGTAATGGTATTTATCGGGTGTCAACCGAAAGACGGCAAAATCACCATCCCGAAAAATAGCTCGCCACTGGGGATAATCCCATCCGAGCAATTCGTCGAAATCAAACAATTTGTCCTTGATGTACAAGGCGCTTTGACTCGAAAACGATCCGATTAGCATCCGAGCATCCGCTGGAGATACGATGACGTCCCTGTCGGGATTCATGGGCCGACAGATCCAATAGCGAATCTGTCGTTCAAACAATTCTCGAAAGGTTTGCATACGATCGATTTCCTTTACAAATTCAAATTCGTTCAGATTCATGGCTCTGGCAGCACGCCTGAGTTGGCCTGAAGACACGGAACGACGAACATCATACTGCGCCCAACCGATGAGACTGGAGAACCGCTTCGAAACGAGCGCCTGAAACATTGCCGAAGGTCTTTCCCGGAGCCGATTGTACATCCAGAAAATCAACCGATCGGCAAGCAGGGTTTCGTTTTGAACGGCCCCTGTACAACGATCCACATATTGGTGTGGAAAAATCGACATCTTCATGTTCAGGCCGCCTTTGCGAAACATGAATCGCCTTTTTCCAAATCGGTACTGGTGGTTTGTTGCAATCGGCTTCCATGTTCCCGCTTCAGCCATTCGATTACGAGAATCAGCAAACCTATCAGCGAATCCAGGTCTGCCGGAAGCAGACGGTCTTCAAGGACATCCTGTTGGATACATTCGAGAAAATTTGCCGCTACCTGGCCTCTCAAGAGGGTTTCTGCAGTCGTTCGCCAAGCATCATCCGCAAGCCAGCACGGTTCCAGCTCGTCGATACACTCCCGCAGCACCTGCATCGCCTCCAATAGATGCTGCTTTCGCAGACGGCCGCCGTAATAGGACTCCGCTGCAGCGTTGAACGCCCTGCCGTTCATCCGGAATGGATCACTGGAACCGGCATGATCGAGAATTCCGCGAACCAACCGAGAAGCGACCGATGATTCGGAAACATCCTCGATCCGCATTTCCAGATCGTCGATTTCCGGCCGAAGCTGCATCAGCTCGATCAGATCGGCCGCATCCCGTCGAAGGATACGCAGCAGAGCCTTTCTATATTCCAGTTGATGCACCCGCACATAGCCCGGGTATCGCGTGCTGAATCGGGTACGACGAACCTCTTTCAGGATGGCTTGTAAAAAGAGATTGGGGGTGTCGATCTTGATGAAAAACGTCGGCAGACCCACAGCCGCACCAAAGGTGATCTGGCGGCGTTCGCTCTCGACAAACGGTGTATCCGGAATGAGAGAATGATCCACTTCGCCGTTGACGATATATTTTGCAGCCAGAGCCGTAATCAGCGTTTGCATGGAAACCGCAGGCCCCATGTCATTCAAAAGGGACGAAAACAGACTGTAGAAACGGCCTTCGAATCCACAGAATCCGTGAACATCCGCCTGGCGCATCCGGCAGAACAGATAGAGAGCCATGCGATAGTCGAATACCCCCTGATCGGTCAGATCTCGCTTGAGCCTTGTATCGTTGCCGATACGACCGTCGAGTGCAGGACTTTCGTTCGTGCTGAGCAGGGAAACCAAATAATCGATCAGGCGAAAATCCGGAACGAGATCTCCTCTGAGACCGAACATCCGAGCGATGACGGCGTCGAGCCATTCCGGCCCCATCGGCGTGAGCGGGATGCCAAACACCTTCAGCTTGGCCTTTTTCTTCCATCGCCGCCACAGCATCCGCAGATGGGTGAAGTCGAGCTCATGGGGCAGAAAACCCAGCGCCTTTTCCGGATGGAACTGTTGAAAATCCAGCCGGTAAGGGGCCGCGGAATAGGTATTGACGAAAAGCGGCAGAAAATGCTCGAAAACCTTGATAACGAGATCTCCGAAGCGTTTTTCTTCCGAAGCCCTGAACCCCGCCTCCGAATCGCGATAGAGCCGCAGCAGTTTCCGACTGCTGACACTGATATGGGTGCCGTTGTTGGCGAGGCTGACATTCGACAGGTTGGGCAATACAACAAGATTGGACTGGATGATCCCTGCATCCCGCAGTTTGCTCACCGCATTCAACTGACTTCGGGAAAGCACCCGATGGCAGACATGCATGTAATCCTGTTTCTTTTCCCCCTGATCCCACCCGGAAAGACAGGGGTTCATGAACAACTGTCTATAGAAGGCATCCGGAATAACATTGTTGAGCTCAATCAACCGCTGAGGAGGATTTGGAGCAAAACAAATCCGCGCTTCCTGGCCATGATGACGAAGCATGAAATGATGGTTTCCATAGACCACCAGAAGATGCGTCAGCAGATGCCGCAACAGCGTTTCCCGGACGATGGCACGCCCCATCCCATTGTCCACACCCATAACGGCCGGATAAAAAGAAAAGGTTTCCGGCGAGGTGTTGTCGCTGAGAAAATGGGACAGCAGCGATTCTCCCATCGTTTTCAGAGGCAGAGGCGTGTTCGGGATCTGTCCGAGATACTGGGCAAGCCCTAGTTTGATGACATAACTCACCGGAACCCGAATCCATTTTTCCTGATGCTGATAAAAGAAGAACCGGTCCATGTCGGATCGAAAGGGACCTTCCGGCTGTCGCTTATCCGCCAGCATGTCGGTATGCAGCAGGTTCAGCGCATAGGAATTCAGATGACTCACCGGAAAACGGACCCAACTGTTTTCCCAGACATCACTCGTGTGCTCGTCCAGAAAGGCCCTCAATTGCAAAAACGGCTTTTCGGTACTCTCTTCCGAATCCACGCGCTTTCGCAAATTTCGGTAAAAAGAGGATTCACGAATGATGATCGGCAAATCGACCGACTGCTTTCCTCCGGTTACCGTCGACAGCAACTCGTTTTCCACGCCGGCAGCCGCGTCTTCCGGAATGAAGGGCAGGCTTTGGACAAACCGGTCCTTCGACGATCGGTCGATTTCCAGAACACGATCCCAAACCATGGAAACATCGGGTTGCACTGGAAGGGTATTCATGGCAATTCCCCATCATGTAAGAGGGTTATTCCAGCCGATGGATGCAGATTTTTTCTGGACTCATCTTCGCTTTGCTCTTGAGCTCGCCCATCAAGATGCTGAGATCGTCCGAAGAAAGGTCTGCCGATCGACCGGGAAGAAGATCCAATACCACAGCACTAACGCTGACCAAGGGATATTGTCGGTCTTTTCCATCCCTCCCTTTGGAAACAACGAATCCCGTGAAGAGGGTTTTTGCATCGTAAAAACTTTCCGCATCCTTTCGGAAGGTTTCCACCAGGTTCCGGATCACCGGCAAGACATGGTCCGGTGTTTCTTCCTTGAAACCCAGGAAAAAATCGTCCCCGCCGATATGGCCGATAAACCGAGTGTTGTTGAGGTTGACGGCTTTGAGCAATTCCGTAAATCGGAGGATCAGTCGATCCCCATTCCGAAATCCGTACAAGTCGTTGTACGGCTTGAAGTTATCGAAATCGAACCAGACGAGGATATAGCGATTCGATGTCTGGTGAAGTGCATGCGACAGATACTGATGGATCAAGGTGTTGCCGGGTAAACGGGTCAATGGGTTTTGATCTCGTGCAATGGCCAGATTCTTTTCATTCAAAATCCGCAGCAGGGAAGAAGCGCTCAGGAATCCCTTGTATTCCATGGTGTCCACCATCAGAATCGCTTCGATGCCTTCATTTTGGGAGTAGTTTTCCAGAAGTCTCTCGACGCTGACATGGACATCTTCAATTGGACATTTGGATACGAATTGCAGAATGTTCTTGCCGAAGCGGGGGTTCAGCAACAGATCCCTGCCGTATTTTGAATAGGCATATTCCTTGATGCTGTCTTCCCGAATGATCCCGATGGGCTCATTTCGTTGGTTGACGACAGGTAAAAACGTCTGGCGGCTATTGATTCGACGAAATCGCTCGAAGACTTCCTGAATGGAATCGGAAACAACGATGGGTTGAACATTGACGAGTTGGGAACAGATCAGCTCCATGTCGTGTGAAGAAGACGATCGGGTGTTTCGCCGAGCCAACTCATAAATGTGGGGATAGTCGCATTGGAGTTCCAGCACATCGGTTTGTGGGCGCTGCACGAAAAATCCCTGAATCAGATCGCATCCGATGCTCAGACAGGTGAAAAACTCGCTTTCGGACTCCACCCCTTCCGCAATCACGATGCTGCCCAGCAAGTGAGCGATGTTGACAATCTGACCGGCGAACAACCGTTTTTTGTGATCGTTGCAAAGGTCCTGAATGAAAAATCGATCGATCTTGATGTAATCCGGCTCAATGTAGTAGATCATCTGAAGTCCCGAAAACCCGCTGCCGAAATCGTCTACGGCTATTTTGAACCCCTGATTGCAATAATTGCTCAGCATTTCCATGGTTGCCACTGGATTGTTCAAGGGATGCCGTTCCGAAATCTCCATGCAGATGCAGTCTTCGGACAGTTCCATCTGTTGAAGCAGTCTTCGGGTGTAGCCGGTCTGATATCTGGGATCCGTCAACAGACGATTGTCCAGATTGAAAAACAGTTTAATCGGTTGTCGTTTCATCAAACCGGCGATTTTTTGAATGGCTTTTGCTCGCAACTGTCGATCGACGTAATGAAGCAAGCCTTCGTCATGGACATGGTCGAAAAAGGATGCGATGCTGGAAAAGCCTATGCGATCGACATGCCGCAGCAATGCTTCATATCCCCAGCAGCGCCCGGTATGTATGTTGACGATGGGTTGATAGGCATAATCGAGCTGATCGAGCCATTCCATCCATACCGCTTCTTTTTGGCTCGATATTGTTGAAATCAAATCCATGGCTATCATCGCCGTCTTCATTTCCGGATGCTTCCCAAAAGGTTCACCGCAAGTCCCCTCCCCAATGACAAGCGGAAGAGATACGAATCGAGAAGGAAAAAGCCTATTTTCCTGTCCCATTGTCCACCTCAGATCAGAGGTAATCGGCTCGACATAAACACCTACAAAAGGTTACTGGCCAGCTCGGACAACTCCGAGCGCTCCCCTTTTTCCAGATTGATATGCGCATAGAGCTTCTGTCCGTGCATCTTTTCGATCAGGTAGCTCAGACCGTTGGACTGGGTGTTGAGATAGGGATGATCGATTTGGAAGATATCTCCCGTCAAAACGACTTTGGTGTCTTCCCCGGCCCGCGTGATGATGGTTTTGACCTCGTGGGGGGTGAGGTTCTGGGCTTCATCGACAATAAAGAAAATGTTCACGAGGCTTCGCCCCCGGATATAGGCCAGCGCTGATATGAGCAGTTTCTGTTCTTCCAGCAATCGGTTTACGGTATCGCGGGTCGATTCCGATTTTCCATGCTGAGAGCGAATGACGCTCAAGTTGTCGAACAACGGCTGCATGTAGGGGTCGAGCTTTGAATGAATGTCTCCGGGTAAAAATCCGATATCCTTGTTGCTGAGCGGAACGACCGGCCGTGCCAGGAAGATCTGGCGATAGTTCTTCTTGCGGTGCAGTGCAGCCGCCAGCGCCAACAGGGTTTTCCCCGTCCCGGCTTTACCGGTCAGGGTAACCAGTTGAACATTGCTGTTCGTCAGGGCATCCAGGGCGAAGGTTTGCTCGGCGTTTCGGGGTATGATCCCAAAAGCCGGGTTTTTATCGATTTTTCGAAGGGTTTGGCTGCCTGGATCATAAACCGCCAACACCGACCGGGTTGTATTCCTCAGGATGAAATATTCGTTTGCGACGGGCTCTCGCTCCAGTTCGAGCATTTCCGGGTCGATCTCGAAGGGTTGTTCATAAAAATACTGCATGACCTCTTCCGGAACATTTTCCACCAGACGCTTTCCGGTATAGAGCGCCTTGATGTCCTTGACCTGATCGCTCTTGTAATCCTGGGCCGGCAAACCGATCGATTTGGCCTTGATGCGAAGGTTGACGTCCTTGGAAACCAGTATGATTTCCTTGGATGGATGCTCCTTTGCGGCATGGTAGGCGATGTTGAGAACATGGTGATCGGGACGGTTGTCCGAAAAGCTTCGCTGGATATCCGGATCGAAGGGCACATCGAGTTTGACTGTGATCTTGCCGAGACCAGGCCCGATGGGAACGCCTCCGTTGAAGAGGTGCTCCCCGCAGAGCGCGTCCAGGGTCCGGACGAATTCTCGGGCATGGAAGTTCAATATTTCGCTTCCCTTTTTGAACTGATCCAGTTCTTCGAGTACGGTGACCGGAATCACGACATCGTTCGCACCGAATTGGTATATGCAGGAGCTATCGTGCAGGATGACATTGGTATCCAGAATGAAAACCTTTTTCTTTTTTTTCGGCATGGGTTTTCCTGGGCTGTTCGGGAAAGGGATTCAGACATCGGATGCGCCGATGAAGCGTCTGCAGATGTGTGCATGGATGTTGTCGAGATCGACCAGTATCAACCCATCGATGACATTCGAGAAATCCTGGTCGATGTTGAAGCAGAGCACTTTTCCGTTCAGTTTCAGATAATGCTTGAGCATGGTCGGAATTCCCTTGCCGTCCGGTTCGATCTGGGAAATCCAGTGAGCCACATCTTCGATGGTTTCATCATACGACAGTGTCGCATGGTTTCTGAAATCCATTCGGGCCTTCTCCAGATAGGGATGACGAGGCTTCACCCGTGAAGACCAACCCGGGTCACCGTGGTACCGACTCAGGAAGTCAATCATGAGTTTTTTCGAGAAATCATGATAGTCGTTTCGAATACTGACCGGACCGTACAACATTCGGTATTGAGGATTTCTGCGGATGAATTCGCCGATCCCTTTCCAAATCGTAATCAGGCAATTGTTCTTTCTTTGGTACTCCACGCGAACGAATGATCTGCCGAATTCAATCATCCGATCCGCCGGATCGAAAAACGAAGGATGGAAGCGAAAGAGCGTATTCGTATAGAGGCCTTTTCTGCCGATGCTGTCGAGGATCTCCTTCACCAATCCCAAGCGATAGCCACCAATGACCTCATTGGTTTTCCGGTTATATAAAAATAGATGGCGGTAATGCACATCGAAGCGATCGACATCGATCGATCGACCCGTGCCTTCCCCAACCGCACGGAATGCCTGCTCGCGAAGTCTGCCGATTTCTCGAAGAACATTGGGAATCTGGGTACTGGTTGCGATGTAAACGACATGCTCCCCGCTGGACACCAGAATCTGGTCGTCGGGCAAGGTATCGATTTCTCTTCGGATGGTATCTGCCGCCGTCTGTGCGATCAGTGGTTCGACGGTTTTTCGATTCGAGATGAACTGGATCTTACGTTCATCGACCCCTCTCGGTTTATCATTCGCCTGATATTGCAAAATTTCCGTTGTAGTTCTCAGATAATCGATCAATTCTTTGTCACAATCCCTTCGTTTCAGAAAAGACCAGGCGATCGGCCTGCCAATATGAACCGTAACGGACTGGTTCCCTTTGTTGATCAACTCCCTGGGAAGCATCAACGTTCGAAGTCGGGGCGACAGCAAACCGGCAAGGGAAAACAGGGCGCTGTTTCGACCGGGAAAATATACGGGTAACGTCGTAGCCCGAGTTTTCCGGATCAGCGCAGCGATATGGCTGCTCCATTCCGGATCGGTTACGGCCTGTCGTTTTCGATTCCAGGAGGCGACCTCACCGGATGGAAAGACGATCAGCGCACCTCCCTGCCCAAGCCATTGAAGGGCCTGTTTCAGTCCTGCATAATTTTCATGGATATTGCGGTTCTCGAAAGGATTGACGGCAATGATCCTTTCTTCTAGCCCATCGATTTGCTTCAGAAGATAATTTCCCAGAATACGGACATCGGAACGAATTTTGGACATCATCGACCCTAAAATGATGCCATCCAACCCTCCGAAGGGATGGTTGGAAACAACCACCAGCGGACCCGAAACCGGCACCTGCTGCAACAGCGCTTCGTTGCAGGAATAGTGGACGTTCAGTGTGTCGAGGATCGTTTCGAAGGTGGATCGGAAGGGGATGCCGAATTCTGCTTTTTCCCGAAATCGAGCGTAACATCCGTTCAGGGAATCGATACCGAGAAATCGTTCGACTGGCTGCTGCAGGAAGGAGAAGAGAATCTTGTTGAAGGGTTTTTCGATGGTTTCAGAAAGATCGATCAGTTTATCCATGCATTTGGCCTTTCTTGGTTCATTCGTCTGAAGTGAACGAGTGGCTCTCTCTGGTTCGATGAAGCCGATCGGCAGCCTGAAAAATACCCCCCTATCGGAGTTTCGATCCTTATAGAGGGGAATTGTTTTCCCAATATTCAGCGAATATTAAAATTTCCTAACGATTCGGAGAAAAGGCCAACGAGGAAAAGAAAGCGGGAATGGAATTCGAGGTTCTTCTTTGCGCAGATTCAGGGTGGAAAAAGGCCGGAA
>JBFMBE010000141.1:0-9241 GCA_040755275.1 Thermodesulfobacteriota bacterium
CAGAACGCCAGGCTGGAAGAGGTCAAGGCGGACGCCAGCGACAATCTGTTGCTCTATCTCCAGAAGATGCTGCGGGATGCGGCAGGAGGAATCGACCCATTCCTTCCTTCCCTCGAACATGCTTTCGAGAGCATCGTCCGGCTTTCCCAGTCGGATTTCTTTCGATTCGTCACCAGTTTTTATCAACTCAAGAAAATCGCTCAAAGCTGGCTGTCGATCGTTCGATCCGATTCCGGTTCCTATGAGGCGATCAACCGGTTGATGATCCGCTACTTCGAGGAAACCTATGCCTACTGGCTCGATGTGGACGATCCCGGTGAGTGGTTCCTGGCAGAGTCGGAAACGACCGCGTCTCCCGTTCTCGATGCGCTTTTCGAACCCGTTTCCCACGCCTTCCTACGAAGACAGGCGGAGGCACTCCAGCAGCTGCAGCGGAAATTTCCCCTTGAGTCCAAGGTCCTTTTGGAAGGTCTTGTCGATCTGACCGGTCACAACCAGATTGTCGACCGATATCGACAGATGCCGATGGCCCTCTGGAAATCCGGAGCCAACATCACCCAATCGAATCAATGGAAGGTGATCTTTCTCTTCCACATTATGCACACCCAGGGGCTTGTTCTCATTCACGAGGAAACCCTGCGGGAGATCAACCGGACCCTCACCTGGCTTATCGGAAACGAAAGCTACCGCAACATCATGCGGTTGATCCAGAAGACGTTTTCCATTCTGGGAACCCATACCCAAATCCATCCCCAAACGGTCCTCAATTGCGTGCTCAACATGGGAAAAGGGGTCTACAAGACCGATCAGAACGATCTCGTCAATTTCTTCATCGAATCGGTCATCGAGCTTGGATTCCAGCTGCCCATGATCGGCGGGGTGGACAACAACTGGCAGATTCATGTCAATCCGGCCCACATCTTGAACATCCGCACCTGGCTCGAGCTGATCGAACTCCATCCCAAGCGTTCGATCCGCCTGCTGTCAAGCCTCATCATCTATCTGGCTCTCGGCGGGGTGTTCATCAAGGATACCGACCTCTTTCCTCGGGATATCACCCAGTTTCTGAACAGCGATATCAGCGGGGTATACAACCTGGCCAAGCAGCTCATGCGGATGTTTCCGGCGTTTTTCAACGAGATCGGGGCGGAGGGGTATCTGCGGGACATCTCCACCCAACTCGACGAGATGACCCGCCGCAAGGACGAGCTCATTCATTTTCTGCGCAAGCAGAGCCATGTGGAAAGCAGCAACCGCATCATCGATCTGATCGAGGGGGTCATCGAATTCTGGTATACGAAAAACCCGTTCCATCTGAAGGATCTCGTTCCGCCGGCCATTTTCGAACAGATCCAGACGACGGGTCCTTACATCGACGGCGTACATCGCGTCATGTATTATCTGTCGGAACGGGGCGTTTCCGACCCCGAAACGCTGCGACTGACGGATGATGCGACCCTGAGCCGGATGCTTTCGGCAGGAAAGGGACTCGATTCCTCGGATGTCCTTCGGGTGCGGTATCTGGTCGATTTCTACAGGCTGCTTCGCAACAAGTACTATCCCGACATGGTGGCCATCCATCACTACATCGATACCCTGGCGGGGGTGGGGTTTCCAGACGTGCTGCGCCTGAAGGGTATTCTCGCAGAGCCGGATACCTGCCGCAAGGCTGGCAAGCTGCTGGCCTTTCTTTCCGATCTGAAGGCCATCATCTTGTCGAAGCAGAAATTCGAGGTTCGGGAAGACATTTACAAGAAACGGCACGTCACGGTCGATATTCCCTCGATGTACGGTCGATATCATGAAATGAAATTCGATGCCTTGGGGCTCACCTTTCGGCTCGAATCGATCGTGAACGTTCTCTTGGAAGACCTGGTCGAGCGCTTCGACCTGTCGCTCGTCACCAAGGCCACGGTCAACCAGCTCTACGAATTGTTGAAGCTCTTCGAAAAGGCTCTGGCCCTCGACGGCATCCACAGTGTCGAACTGGAACGTCAGCTCGATTTTCTCTTCGAGAGCCTTCAGATCCGCGGATTCACGTTCACCCAGTACATTGATGTATTCAAGGGGTTCGCACAAGCGGTCAAGAACATCATCGCAGACTATTTTCACAACGTGCATGAGGAAAACCTCAACCGGATTCTCGCCGTCTTTCCGATCGAGCAGCTTCATTCGCGGTTCCGCTCTCCCGACGAACCTTCGGACAGCGAAAAACGGTGCCATCGGATATCGGAAATCTTTTTCAGAGATCGGATCGCCTTCTCTCCAGGACTTCAGCAGCTCGATCGATTTCTCACCCGGATCCTGAATGTCCTGTTTCACCAGTCTGAAAAACTGCACCGGGAGCAGCTGCGCATGCTGCTGCTCTATGATCCCTACAAGGCCATGGCGACCATCGATTCCGAATCCCGGACAATTCCGGGCATCATTCACATCGGCAACAAGGGAGTCAATCTCGTCAAGCTTAAACGCTACGGCCTGCCGATTCCACCCGGGTTCATCATCACCACCGAGGTCTTCCGGTGTCAGGACATCATCGAACAATACGAGCCTGCCCGGAGGAATTTTCGGGATCAGTTGAGAAGGCACATCACCAAGATCGAGAAAATCTCGAGCAAACGCTTCGGTGATCCCGACGATCCGCTGCTTTTTTCGGTTCGGAGCGGTTCCTCCATTTCGCAGCCCGGCATGATGGACACCCTGCTCAATGTCGGCATGAACGAGACCATCGCACAGGGGCTTGCCCGAAGGACCGGAAACGAGTGGTTCGCCTGGGACAATTACCGAAGATTTCTCCAGTGTTACGGGATGGCTCTTGGGTTTAGCCGGGATCATTTCGATGCGATCATGGCCGACTGCAAGAAGAGGTTCGACAAGAAACTCAAACGGCTGTTCACCGGCGAGCAGATGCGGGAAACGGCAATGGCCTACAAGGAGAGCATTCTGGAAGCCGGGCTCGACATCTGCGAAGATCCGTTCGAACAGTTGAACATCACCATCCGAAGTGTTCTCAAGTCTTGGGACTCTGACAAGGCGAAAACCTACCGCACCATCATGGGCATTTCCGACGACTGGGGAACGGCTGTCACGGTTCAGGCCATGGTGTATGGCAACCGGTCCCGTCAATCCGGAACCGGAGTCATCTTCACCCACAACCCCCGATGGTCCGGGGAAAACATCCGATTGTGGGGGGATTTCACCGTCGGCAACCAGGGGGAAGATGTCGTCTCCGGGCTGGTGACCACCCTTCCGATCAGCATTTTTCAGCAGGAAATTGAAAGCCGGGATACGGACATCACCCTCGAGACCCATTTTCCCGAAATTTTCATGGCCCTCGAGGATTTCGCCACCCTGCTCATCGAAAAAAAAGGCTGGACACCTCAGGAAATCGAGTTTACGTTCGAAAGTCCGACGGTTCAGGACCTCTATATTCTGCAGACGCGGGACATGGCCATGAGGGAGCGTAAACACGTGGCCTCGTTCCAGAAGGAATGCATTCGGAAGGAGGATTTTCTGGGCCACGGCATCGGGGTGAGCGGTGGAGCGATGGCCGGCAGGATCGTGTTCAGCCTGGATGAGATCGATCGGTTCCGGACGATCCATTCGAACGACCCGCTCATTCTGGTTCGGGCCGACACGGTACCTGACGACATCCGAGAAATCTATGCAACAGACGGCCTTCTGACCGCCCGGGGCGGATTGACCAGCCATGCGGCCGTCGTCGCTCATCGGTTGGACAAGACCTGTGTGGTCGGATGTGCCACCATGGTCTGCAGCGAGAAGGACAAGCAGTGCCATTTCAATGGACGCATATTGACAACGGGAGACTGGATCAGCATCGACGGTCAGGAGGGATCCGTCTTTAACGGTCAGATTCCCATCAAGGTTTCCTGAAAGGAGTAGAGCCATGGATATCAAGAAACTTGGTGTAAACGGGTTTGGCAGAATCGGTAAACTGACGGTTTGGCATCATATTGGACGGAAGCATTTCGATGAGATCGTCGTCAACATCGGTCGTCAGGCCGGCTCGTCCCTCGCCGATATTGCCCATTATCTGGAAACGGATTCGACATATGGATGCCTCAACGGATATCTGTACGGTTTCAATTCCAAGTCAGTCATCGAGGATATCCGGGAAGACGAAGGAACGCTTCGGGCGGACGGCGTCCTGGTCCGATTTCTGCGTACCGCCCGAAACCCCAAGGACATTCGATGGAAAGACCAGGACGTTCGGCTGGTGGTCGATACGACGGGACAGTTCCTCGATCCGACGGTCGGGCCCGATCAGACAGGGGGGTCTCTACGGGGACATCTCGAATGCGGTGCCGAAAAAGTCGTCGTTTCCGCTCCTTTCAAGATCAAGGACAAGGGCAAGCGCATGCCCGACGATGCCATCACCACCGTCATGGGCATCAACGAAAATGCCTACGATCCGCGCAAACACAGGATCATATCGAATGCGTCCTGCACGACGACGTGCCTCGCCCACATGATGAAGCCTTTGATCAACCATTTCGGACCTCAGAAGATCTTGTCGGCTTCAATGGCCACGGTTCATGCCGCAACCGGCTCCCAGGCCGTTCTCGATCGACTCCCCAAGGCCGGGGCGACGGACCTGCGCAAAACCCGCAGCATCATGAACAACATCATTCTGACCACGACCGGTGCTGCAAAGGCTCTCGCGCTGGTCATTCCCGAAATGGAGCAGATCGGGTTCATCGCGGAGTCGGTACGCATCCCCACCTGTACAGGATCGCTCATCATTCTTGTGGTGAATTTCCAGGATGAGATGACCGGAGAAGCCATCCGCAGGGAACGGATCAACGACATTTATCGGCAGACGGCTGCAAACGACCCGAACGGGTATCTCCTGTTTTCCGAGAAGCAGAACGTCAGCTGGGACATCGTCGGGATGCCCAAGGCCGCAGCCGTCATCGAAGGGCATGAAACCCATACCCGGACAGCTGAGGTGACCATCGATCTGTCCAAGATTCCGGGAATCCAGAAATGTGTCACCGGTTTGACGGATGCCATTGTCCGGGTGCCCGTCACCCAGGCCGTCATTTACGGATGGTATGACAACGAGCTGGGCAGTTACGTCAACATGCTCGGAGACCGGACGGTGACGATCGCGGAGCATTTGTGATATCGTGATGGGCCAATGCACCCCTTCATCCCATTCCTCTCTTGCGGGTCAAAGAGGGTGCGTGACTTTTTGCGAGGCCATCAAGAGATGGTTGTGCTGCATTTTCCCATTGAAGATCATATCGATTTGCACACCTTCGATCCCAGGGAGATTGAGCCGCTTCTGGAAGACTACCTGGAGGAATGTCGTAGGGCGGGGCTGACCGAAGTACGGATCATTCACGGCAAGGGCAGGGGGATATTGAAACACCGGGTTCGGGTTTTCCTGGAAAGGTCCCCTGTTGTGGTTTCCCATGCGGATGCCGACTGGAGCGGAGGCGGCTGGGGCGCCACTCGGGTCGTTCTCAAACCCATGACACAGGAGCGTGAACCATGTCCAAAACCATCTTGATCACGGGCGCTACGGCCGGCTTCGGCGAGGCCTGCGCCAGAAAATTCGCCCAAGACGGCAATCGACTGATTCTGATCGGCAGAAGGGCGGAAAAGCTCGAACAACTTCGAGACGATTTGGAAACCCGGTGTGCGGTCCTTCCACTATGTCTCGACGTTCGGGATCGGGCAGGTGTAACGGCGGCGCTGACGGGGCTTCCCGAGGCATTTGCAGCAGTCGACGTCCTTATCAACAACGCCGGGCTCGCCCTTGGACTGGAACCCGCCCATCGAGCCGATATCGACGACTGGGAGATGATGGTCGACACCAACATCAAGGGGTTGATGACCATCACCCGGATCCTGCTGCCCGGCATGGTCGAACGAAACCGGGGCCATGTCGTCAACCTCGGATCCATTGCCGGAACCTTCCCCTATCCCGGTGGAAACGTCTATGGGGCAACGAAAGCCTTTGTGGAGCAGTTCTCGCGGAATCTTCGAGCGGACCTTTTGGGAACGCGGGTCCGGGTGACCGTGATCGAACCGGGACTGGCGCGGACGGAGTTCTCGATCGTGCGGTTCAAGGGAGACACATCGAAAGCCGATTCGGTCTATCGGGGATGCGAGCCTCTGACTGCCCTGGACATCGCCGACATCATTTACTGGGTCGTATCGGTTCCAGAACACGTCAACATCAACGTGGTGGAAGTCATGCCGACCTGTCAGGCATGGGCACCGCTGGCCGTTCACAAACAACCGATCTGAAACAAATCAGGAGGAGAGCCTATGAAATCGTTGTTCCCAATGGTCGTTGTCAGCGGTTTTCTTCTGTTCGCAATGATGGTCTGCATGGCGAGGCCGGTATCGGCTGGGGACAAGAAGCCTCATGCCGATTCAAGGGCTGTCGATGCCGCGCTCGAAACCATCCACTGGCTGGGGCACGACGGTTTCCGGATCGACGTGGGAACCACAGTCGTCTATATCGATCCGTACAAGATCGCAGGCGGCCCGAAGGCGGATATCGTCCTGCTGACCCATTCCCATGCAGACCATGCATCCGTCGATGATGTGGCGAAGCTTCTCAAGGACGATACCGTCATTGTAACGGTGGCTGCTGCAGCCGAAAAATTCGGCGGAAAGACCGTTCAGGTGGTGCAACCCGGCCAGCGGATCACGGTGAAAGGGATTCCGATCGAAACCGTACCGGCTTACAACACGAACAAGTTCCGCAGCCCCGGCGTTCCCTTCCACCCGAAAGAAGCGGGATTCGTCGGATTCATTCTTACCGCCGGAACCGTTCGTATCTATCATGCTGGGGATACGGACGCCATCGACGAGATGAAGGATTTCCAATGCGATATCGCGCTGCTTCCGGTCAGCGGGATCTATGTCATGACCGCAGAGGAAGCAGCCGAAGCAGCAGGCCGTATTCAACCCGCAGTGGTCGTTCCCATGCATGTCGGAAAGGGGATCGGCTCCCTGGATGATGCCGATCGCTTCCTGCGCCTGTCGCCTGTTCCGGTCCGTATCCTGAAGATGGAGGAAGCACCGAAAGGATAGCCGGGCGAAACGGTTCAGTGCATGGTTGCCTGTCATGCCCCGGCCCGGCAATCGATACTATCGGGGTAGAGGCGACTTTTGCGAGCTCATTCCATATGGAACCCATGTTGAATTTTATAGACAATCCATCCGCCCTGACGATGTGGCTTCTCGGGGGCCTTGTTCTGGTTCTCGGCATCGTCCTTGTCGTGGTGCTGCGATTCAGTCGATCGATGCAGGCATCGACCGTCATGATCTCGGGTAGGCTGGACGGGATCGACAAGGCTCAGGAGCGGATCGAGCAGGGGGTGCGGGACGAGGTGGCCCGGCATCGGGAAGAATCCGTTCGGATGGGTCGGGAGCAACGCCAGGAACTCAGTGATGCCTTCAAATCGTTTGGGGAAGCTGTTTTGAAGCGCATGACGGAAATCGCCGTCCTGCAGCGGGGGCAGCTCGAATCCTTTGCTCGGCAGTTGGATGCATATGTTCGAACCAGCGGGGAAAAGCTTGACGGTATCCGCACCGAATCCTCTTCTGCGGCCAAACAGTTGCGGGAGGAAATCGTCGCAACCCTCACGGGCATCGCGGAAGCCACCAGAACAACCATGGGTGAGCTGGCGGGCGTTCAAAAGGCGCAGCTTGAGGCCATGTCGGCAGCCATCGGAAAGCTTTCGGAATCGAACGAAAAAAAGCTTGAAGAACTCCGGCTGACGGTCGAAAACAAGCTGCACGGTCTTCAGGTCGAAAACGCCAAGCAGCTTGAGCAGATGCGGCAGACCGTGGATGAAAAACTTCAGGGAACTCTGGAAAAACGGCTCGGGGAATCCTTCAGGCAGGTAAGCGAACGGCTGGAGCTGGTGCACAAGGGGCTGGGCGAGATGCAAAGCCTTGCCACCGGCGTCGGAGATCTCAAGAAAGTGCTCACAAATGTCAAGACCCGAGGCACGTGGGGGGAGGTGCAGCTCGGGGTGCTGCTGGAGCAGGTGCTCAACCCCGATCAGTTCGCTGCGAACGTGGCGACCAAGGGCGGGCAGGAACGGGTGGAATATGCCATCCGCCTGCCGGGCCCGGCCGAAGACCCCGATGAAGCCGTCTTTCTGCCCATCGATGCCAAGTTTCCGATCGAGGACTATCAGCGGCTGCTCGATGCTCAGGAAGCGGCCGACATCCAGGGGGTGGAGGCGGCAGGCCGGCAGCTGGAAGCGCGGGTGAAGACCTGTGCCCGGGACATCTGCGAAAAATACCTCAATCCGCCGAAGACCACCGATTTCGGAATCTTGTTTCTACCCATCGAAGGTCTGTTCGCCGAAGTCATTCGTCGCTCGGGCCTGATCGAAGCCATCCAGCGGGAGTGCCGGGTGGTGATTGCCGGTCCGACCACCCTCTGGGCTATCTTGAGCAGTCTGCAGATGGGCTTTCGCACACTGGCTATCCAGAAGCGTTCGAGCGAGGTCTGGAAGCTTCTGGCGGCCGTGAAAACGGAGTGGGCCAAATACGGTGACGTGCTGGAGGCCGTTCAGAAGAAGCTGCATCAGGCCTCGGAAACCATCGAGAAGGCCAAGGTGCGCAGCCGGGCTGTCGGCCGCAAGCTGAGGGACGTGGAGGCGCTTCCCACAGGTGAAGCGGCAGCCCTGCTTCCAGACGGTGTTCTGGAAGAGGACGAATGATGCGAGGCTGATCGTGCCCTATCCGTTCAGGATCTGTTCATTGAATTTTGTAGGAGCAGATCCCGATATCCTCCCGGTGATCCCATCCAATCCGTTTCCAGAAAGTGATGCCTTCCTGGTTTTCGTGAAACACAAATGCATGACACTTGGTGATCCCGACAGCTGTGAGTGCCTCCAGAACCAGATGAACGAGTGCCCTACCCGTTCCAGCCTTCCTGAAATCCGGTGCTACAGCCAGATGGTACAAATAACCCCGTCTGCCGTCATGGCCTGCCAGCACCGCACCGACGATTCTGCCTTCGTGCAGGGCAACTAGGCTCGTATCGATATTGCGTTGCAGGTATTGCTCGATGTGTTCCGGAGAGTCGGCTTCGCTCAATCCAATGCCGCTGCAGCTGCGCCACAGAGCCAGCACTTCTTCGTAGTGATTCATCGTCATGGGGATGATGTGGACATGCATGGATGCCATTGCCCGACCTGCTTGTTTGGGTTTTGGGATTATGGATGATGGCCCCGCTTAT
>JBFMBE010000142.1:0-9231 GCA_040755275.1 Thermodesulfobacteriota bacterium
TTGCAATTGCATCAACGTTGATGGAGCCGCAAAAAGTCCAACATATGGACGGCTTCGAAAAAAGGCCGCAGGCAAGGAGTGCAAATCCCGAGGAGTGAGGCGTACTTAAGCGTACGCCGCAACGACGAGGGATGCAGCACGACACAGCATCCGGCCTTTTTGCGAAGCCGTCAACGTTGATTCCTTTGTTTTGCAGCTACAAGACCATGCCCATTGTCTACCCAACTCTACGGACTGGATCTGCAGCGAACCGACTCCGCCGCGGCATCCCTAGACACCCGTCGTTTCCATGTCTGGACATGATCCGAACGAAAGGCGGTGCTACAACGGCTTCGTGCAAGTATGTCTCCCATCGTCCGGCACTTCCATCGCCCTTCCGACGCTCGCACAACTGGAAACCCCCTCCGACTCGAACGAAAGGCTGTATGACGTGCCTGTACAGAATCACCCCGACCAACACACAAAGGAGGCCCCATGAATTTTGCGATGTTTTCCGGATTGAATGCCAAAAAGTTCCCCGAGCGGGAATTCATCATCGAGAGTTATCCTTCCCGGTCCTACCGACGCAGCATCACCTGGAAAGCTTACAACGAACAGGCCAATCGGCTGGCGAATTTCCTGCTCAAGGATTGCGGGGTCCAGAAAGGCGATATCGTATTGCATTTGATGATGAACTCGATCGAATGGCATGCGAGCTTCATCGGTGTATTAAAGTCGGGAGTAACGATCACACCGCTGAACTTTCGATTCACCACCGACGACATCAAGTTCGCTGCGGATGTAACCCAGTGCAAGGTCTTCCTGTTCGACGAGCGTTTCGTCCCTCTCATCGAGCCGATCATGAAGGATATGCCCTATTGCAAGCATTTCGTCTGCAATGGGGACAAGATCCCGGAGAACATGATTTCCTATCGCAGGATCGCCGAAGAGGGCGACGCCGCCGAGGTGTGCGTCGAAACGGCGGATGACGACATGGCCGAACTCATGTTCACATCCGGAACGACGGGTACGCCGAAACCGGTCGCCCATACGCACCGGGGGCTTTTCTTCACAGCCATCGGCAACGCCCTCACCTACAACGAAGGATTTTCCAGCGTATACCTCGCCCCGCATCCGTTTTATCACAGCGGAACGCTTTATCTCTCCTTTCCGTGTTATGTGGCTGCCGGCAAGATTCTGATGCCGATGGAATTGAAACCGGAATACTACCTGAGATCCCTTGCGGACGAAAAGTGCACCGGTGGATGGAACACCGTTCCGACCTGGTCGGACGTCATCGAAGCGATCAAATCCGGAAAGATCGATCTCAAGGACTACGATCTGTCGCACCTGAGACATATCGAAATCGGTGCCCAGCCCGTTCCGTATGTTCTGCTGGAAGATACCAAGCGGATTTTCCCCAACCTCGCGCTCTCGAATATCTATGGGATCACAGAAGGCGGCGGCGGTGGAACCCTCAATTGTTACGATGAAGACATCCTGAACAAGGTCGGCTCGATCGGAAAGCCCACCGTTTTCATGGACGCCAAGGTCGTCGATATCGAAGGCAAAGAGCTGCCTCCAGGGGAAGTCGGCGAGTTGTTGCTGAAAGGGCCCAGACTCATGAAGGAATATGCCTTCAATCCCGAGGCGACTGCCAAAACCATTAAGGACGGTTGGCTGTACACGGGGGATCTGGCGTACAAAGACCAAGACGGGTTCATCTACTTTACCGATCGCGCCAAGGACCTGATCATCCGGGGAGGCGAAAACATCTTTCCGGCGGAGATCGAGGATTTTCTGAGAAGAAATCCCAAAATACGGGATGTTGCGGTCTTCGGTTATCCTCACCTGCGCCTGGGGGAAATCGTGATGGCCTTGATCGAACCCAAGGAAGGCGAGAGCCTGACGGAATCCGAAATCTTGACCTTCTGTGAAACCAAAGGTCTTGCAAAGTATAAATGGCCCGAGAAAATCGTCTTTGCGCCGGTTCTACGCAACCCCTCCGGGAAAATCGTCAAGGCGAAATTGCGCGAAATTTATGTCAAACCAGCGAAGGAAGCCCTGATGAAGCAAGTTCGATGACAGGACCGATACCGGATGAGCTCACCAACAGCCAGGCATTTTTCACGCGTCGCGAAGTGAAAGCAAAATCGGTTTCGCTGTTGCGAAACCAACCAGAGACGCTCGATCCAACGAGCTCGGGCTGCTGAGTTTTTCCGACGCTGAGCAAAATTCACCCGCCTTCCTGCGGGTTCATCCAGGGGGCCTGACTTTTTGCGGCTCCATCAACCTTAAATACGATCGGAAATCATCTTTCCGTCAAAAGCCGTGTCCCCATTGGATCGCGTCGGAAATCACGACGAAATCGGCGTCGCCCCGTCATGAACCTGAGGACCATCCAACACCACCCACACAACAAGGGAGTCGGGAATGTTTTGGAACGACCAATTCGAACAAATGCCGATAGCGGAACTTCGGAAATTCCAGTTGAAACAGCTGCAGGAAACGGTCAACCATGCCTATGCCCATGTTCCGTTCTACAGAAAGAAATTCGCTGAATTGGGAATCAAGCCGGAGGATATCCGTCACCTCGAAGATATCGTGAAACTGCCGTTTACCGTCAAAAATGATCTACGGGACAACTACCCGTTCGGCATGTGCGCCGTTCCACTGAAACAGGTCGTTCGCGTCCATGCCTCTTCGGGAACCACCGGAAAGCCCATCACCGGTCCTTATACCCGAAAGGATATCGAAAACTGGACGGAGTGTATGGCCAGAACCTTGTGGTCTGCCGGGGTACGGGAAGAGGATATTCTTCAGAACGCTTACGGGCACGGCCTGTTTACGGGAGGTCTCGGGTTTCATCAGGGAGCGGACCGAATCGGTTGCACCGTGGTGCCGACCAGCAGCGGTCTGACCGAACGGCAGATCATGCTCATGAAGGATTTTGGAACGACGGTTTTGGTGTGCACCCCATCCTATGCATTGACCATTGCGGAGCGGGCGGAGGAAATGAAAGTCGATCTCCGATCCTTGCCGCTGCGCATCGGAGGCTTCGGCGCTGAGCCGTGGACTGTGGCCATGCGCAACGAAATCGAAGAACGCATGGGCATCAAGGCGATGGAAGCCTATGGCCTTACGGAACTGTCCGGACCCGGGGTGGCGTTCGACTGTTTCGAACAGAACGGACTTCATATCAACGAAGATCACTTCCTTGCGGAAATCGTCGACCCGGTCACCTTCGAGCCCCTGCCCATCGGAGAAAAGGGGGAACTGGTCTTCACGTCCCTCCAGAAGGAAGCCATGCCCATCCTGCGTTACCGCACCAAAGACATCACCCGGTTCATTCCGGAACCTTGTCCCTGCGGCCGCACCCTGATGAAGATGGAAAAACTCTCCGGCAGAACGGATGACATGCTGATCATCAACGGAGTCAACGTGTTTCCATCCCAGATCGAAGCTCTGCTGCTTGAAATCGAGGAAGTCGAGCCCCAGTACAAACTCGTGGTTCGTAAGAAAGGGTATTTGGATCACCTGATCGTTCAGGTGGAAGGGAAAAAGGGAGTCTATGACGCCGGAGAGGCCAAACGGCGGGAAGTCGAAGCCAAAGTGGCCCGCCACATCAAGGGCATGATGGGTATCGGGGTGGAGATCACCATCGTGGACCCGAAGACCATCGCACGGAGCGAAGGCAAGGCCGTGCGTGTGGTGGATGAACGACCGAAATAGCAACGCTGACCCATGGAACCGAGTGCCCAGGGCCTCGCCCCATCGAAGCCGTAGCAACCGCGGCCTGCCGTTGTCCCCGCTCTGACGAAAAAGGAGATGGGGGGAGACTTGTTCACCGCTCCCCCTTTCTCCGATGCTGGAAACAGGGGGAAACGGCGGCTATCGTAGGAATACCTGCCGGATGGATTTGACCTTCTCCGAATACCCGTTGAATACGGAAGGCCGATACCGGGCCTTTCTGGATTTTCTGCCGGATCCGGTGTTCGTCTTCAATCTCGATCATACGGTTCAATACCTGAATCCGGCCTTTGAAAAGGTGTTTGGATGGACATTGGAAGAAGTTCGAGGAAAGCGGATCCCGTTCGTCCCCGAGCACGAGAAGGAAAGAACCCGGCAGGAGATTCGTCGCTTCTTTGAAAATGGGGTGTTGTACGGGTTTGAAACCCAACGGCTCACGAAGGACGGTCGCTTGCTCGACATCGTGATCGATGGAGCGATCTTTTTCGACGCCAGCGGCCATCCGGCCGGACAGGTGATCACGCTCCGGGACATCACCGAGAAAAAGAAGGCCGAGCGCATCAACAACGCCCTGTTTCGGATCGCCAGTTCCCTTTCTCAGTATCGAAAGCTCGACGACCGCCTGATCTTCGTCATGAACGAAATTCAAGGCCTGTTGAATGTCGAAAACTCGTCGGTCATCCTGGCGGATGAGGTCCGAGGAGAATTCTATTTTCGGATCACCACGCAATACAAGCGGCTCGAGGAGATCCGGTTTCCGATCGACAAGGGCGTGGCCGCAAAGGTCTACCGCTCCCTGAAGCCCATGATCATCAACGACTACTACAACAGCCCGTATTTTTTCCCGGAGGTGGACCGACAATCGGGATATATCACCCGAAACATGCTCGATGTCCCCCTGCGTACGGCCGAGAGAACCATCGGGGTGTTGTGCGCCGTCAACAAACGCGACCGGAACTTCGATACGACGGACGCCGATCTGCTGACGGCCATCGCCTCCACGGTAGCCTATTCGATCGAAAACGCCATCGTCAACGAGGATCTGAAGCAGTCTCTTGCTGAACTGCAGACATTGAGCCAAGCCAAGGAACGGGTGATTCACCATCTGTCCCACGAATTGAAGACGCCGGTTTCGGTGCTCTCGGCTTCGATCGGCATCTTGAAGGAGCGCCTCACACCGGAGCCGCAACCCGGTATCCACCGCATTCTGGACCGCAGCCGCCGGAATCTGGAGCGCCTTCTCGCCATGCAGTATGAAATCGAGGATATCCTTCGGAAAAAGCATTTTGAAACCAGACGCATGATGCAGACCTTGCTCGAGGTCTGCCGGGACGGAATCGAAACCGCTGCAGACAGCTGTGGGGCGGGCGAAAACCTGATCGCCTGCATGCAACACTGGATCGATGACGTATTCGATCGTGGCGATGAACCGGCCATTGAAATCGCACTTGCACCGTTTGCCCAAGCCACCATCGACGCACTCCGCCCCTTGTTCGCGCACCGCTTCTGCCGGGTTGAACTCGCGCTTCAACCGGCCGGATCCGTCATGATTCCGCCATCCGTTCTGCAGAAAATCATCACCGGTCTCGTTCGAAACGCCGTCGAAAACACACCCGACGGCGGGCTGATCCGTGTCGAAACCGTTTCCGGCCCAACCGGCCCCGAGCTCATCATCACCGATTACGGAATCGGAATCCCTGCGGAAAGCCAAAAGCTTCTCTTTGAAGGACAGTGGGTTGCTCCCGAAACCATGAGCTATGCCACCCGCAATCCGTTCGACTTCATGGCGGGCGGCAGGGGGTTTGATCTGCTGCGGATGAAGATTTTCTCGGAACGCTATCACTTCGATTTACAACTGCGCTCGAATCGGTGTAAATTCATTCCGGCCGCGACCGATCGTTGCCCGGGATCGATTTCAGCATGTCGCTTCTGCTCAGGCGTAGAAGACTGCATTCAGTCCGGAGGCACGACAGCAAGGGTGGCTTTCATGTGGTAATCTGCATGCTGTTACGGAAATCGTCAGAGATGATGCGCCGGCAACAAGTCAGGCAGTTTCTGTTGCCCCGCCATGCTCAAGCCCGGCAATCGACACAGTCGGGATAGTGGCGACTGTTAGCGACGCCATGAAGGACCTTGGATCGATATGTCATCCGATACACGGGAATGCGATCATCAGCCCTCTTTCCTGAGGGAAATGCGTCTGGAAATCCTGATCCACGACATGAAGGATCCGGTTTCCGTCATCGAAACGGGTATACGCACCTTGCTGGAGCGCAGGGAAAGCTGTGGAAGCCTCAGCGAAAAACAGGAAAAAATTCTCAAACGGGTGCTTCGAAACGCCCAGAAAACCCGGCAGATGCTCGTCACCCTTCTCGAAATCGGCCGTTCTCAAGCCGGGTGTCTGCAATGCCGACGGTTTTCCCCGGTTCGGACGGCGTTCGACGTTCTGATCGACTGTTTGGAAAGTCATTGCCCTTCGCTGCATGAGCAGCTTCATGGATGCACGAACGATCCGGAGCGAGAATCGATTCTGCGGCTCAACGGGATCGACTGGCAGGTCCACCCGGAAACGGCTTCCATCGAATTGGAGGCCGATCCGATCCAGTTTGTCGAGGTTGTAGCGAATCTTTTCAAGAACGGCCTGCAGTATCGAAAACAACGGTTGACGATTCAGATCAGACAGGAGGCTTCCGCCTGGACGCTTACGGTCTGCGATGACGGCCCCGGCATTTCGGCCGAGCATCATGAGGCGATTTTCGAGCGTTACACCCGAGGGCCGACAGCTGCCGGTATCCTTCGCGACGGACACGGCATCGGTCTTGCCGGCGCACGCATCATGGCACGCGGCATGGGCGGGGACATTCAGGTGGATTCCGCACCGGGCGGCGGAACCATTTTTCGATTCTATTTACCTCTTGCAGCAACATCCTGAACGGAGGAACGGCATGGGCTCATCCATTCTGAAAGGCAAACGCATCCTCGTGGTCGACGACGAACCCGATGTTCTGGAAACGGTGGAAGACATCCTCGATATGGCCGCACTGGATACCGCAAAGACGTATGAGGAGGCTTCTCGAAAGCTTCGCGAAGGACATTACGATTTGGCCATCCTCGACATCATGGGCGTAAACGGGCTCACGCTTCTGGATGAAGCCGTCGAAAAAGGCATTCCAGCCGTCATGCTCACAGCCCATGCCATCACCCCCGAGGTCTTGATCCAGTCCATTCGAAAAGGGGCCATTTCTTTTCTTCCCAAAGAGACCCTTGCGGAGCTGGACCAATTGCTCGAAGCGTTGTTGACGGACTATCGGGATGGGGTCGCTCCTTGGAAACTCCTGTTCGAGAAATTGGGGGCGTATTTCAGCGAACGTTTCGGTCCCCAATGGCAGGAAAAGGATCGTGAATTCTGGAACGATTTCAGCAGAACCTACAACATCGGCAAAGGAGTCCAGGCACGCCTCGCTCATGATCCCACACTGGCGGGCAAGGGAGTATGACGGCATGAAAATCCCTCTGATCGATCCCGAACGCTGCGATGGATGCATGGGCTGCGTGATGGCTTGCTCCGTTGCACACGGTTGGACGGGAAGCGAAGACCATGCTCGGATCCGGATTATCCATTTCCCACAAGAACCGAAACATGTGCCTGTGGTCTGCATGGCCTGCGACGAAGCACCCTGCATCGATGTCTGCCCCATGAACGCCCGGATCCGAAACGAAAACGGCTGGATCGACACCGATCCAGAGCGCTGTATCGGATGCAGAGCCTGCCTGTATATCTGTCCGGTGGCGGCCCCTGCCATCCATCCCGAGACGGGAAAGAGCATGACCTGCGACCGGTGCCGTCAGGACCCCATCGGCCCCTGGTGCGAGCAGGCCTGTACCCTGAAAGGAGCCATCCGCTTCGTCGATCCCCACCTGATCCATCGAGGTTCCCATGAACATCCTGATTGTCGGAAATGGCATTGCCGGAAATGAAGTTGCCTTTCGGGTGAAAAATCTTCTACCCGATTCGGCCGTCACCCTGTTGTCCGCCGAATCCTGCACGGAATACGACCCATGTTCCCTGCCTTATTACGTTTCAGGCAAGTGGCCGCGCGATGTCGTTTTCCGGCGCTCGATCCGGGATTATGCGGAACAGGGCATCGATCTGCGATGCAACCGGGAGGCAGTCGCCATCGATCGTACCCGAAAAACCGTGATCACTCGGGAAGGGGAAGGCTTCGACTACGACAAACTGGTTCTTGCCCTTGGCGGATCCGTTTTCGTACCTCCCATTGCAGGAGTTCATCTCGAGGGTGTCTTCAAATGCAAGCAGCTTTCGGACGCCGATGCCCTGGCGAACCAAAACGGCAGCCAGGCTGTCGTCATCGGTTCGGGCGCGATTGGAATCGAGGCGGCAGAAGCCTTGTTCCTCCGGGGTGTTGCGGTGACGATCCTTGAATTGATGGACTGGATCGCTCCGGTGCTCTTCGATGCACCGACAGCCGATCGATTTGAAGCGGGCATCCGCAGACATGGCATCGCGGTCCATACCCGAGAGAAGGTGCTGTCCATCGAAGGCGACGGAGGAAAAGTTTGCGCCGTTCGGACGGATCAGCGGGAAATCCCCTGCGACACGGTGGTGCTGGCCACCGGAGTGGCGGCCAACTCCGCCATGGCCAAAGACGCCGGGCTCACCGTAGGCAAGGGCATCGTCGTGAACGCTTTCATGCAGACCAACGATCCGGACATCTATGCATGCGGAGACTGTGTGGAAACGGTGGATGCCTGCACCGGGGAAACAGCCATGTATCAGTTGAAGCACAATGCCCTTGAACAGGCAAGAATCGCCGCGATGCATATAGCCGGAAGACCTGTTCCCTACCGAGGGGCCTACGCTTTCGCCCGACTCCATTTCCTCGATATCCATGCCGTCACGTTTGGAAAAACCCAACGTTCGACGGCATGCGAACTGGGGGAGCTGGAAATCGTCGAACGAGAATCCGATGCGGGAGACTATCTGCGGATCATCGCCAAGGACGGGGTGGTTGTCGGCGGGCAGGCCATCGGTGCCTTCGGAAACGACATGGGCTTGTGGATGACGGCGATGTGGCGAAGAGATCCGATTCAGGATATCCGAAACCTGCCCTATCGGTATTGGGGCCGACCGGTCGGCGCACCGTGGCCCCGAAGACGGCTGTCTCAATGGCTCTCACAGCCATGAATCCCATTGACTTTTTTTACGGTCTGACCTATACAAATCGGAACATGACGATGCCGGAGTGGTGAAACTGGTAGACGCAGAGGACTCAAAATCCTCCGAGCGCAAGCTCATAAGGGTTCGATTCCCTTCTCCGGCACCAAACAACATTCCAACCCCATCTTTCGAATGTCCAGGCAACGGATTTTCGAATCCCTTTCTTCCTTCCAATTCAACCTGACGCAACTTCCGTTGATGGAGTAGCAAGGACGCAAAAAGCAATCCATTCCCGTACCGCTGGCACCTCGCCCCTGGAAACT
>JBFMBE010000143.1:0-9141 GCA_040755275.1 Thermodesulfobacteriota bacterium
CAAAGACGATTTTCTCGGGCCATTTATACTTTGCAAGACCTTTGGTTTCACAGAAGGTCAAGATTTCGGATTCCGTCAGGCTCTCGCCTTCCTTGGGTTCGATCAAGGCCATCACGATTTCCCCCAGCCGCAGGTGAGGATAGCCGAAGACCGCAACATCCCGTACTTTGGGATTTCTTCGCAGAAAATCCTCGATCTCCGCCGGAAAGATGTTTTCGCCTCCCCGGATGATCAGGTCCTTGGCGCGATCGGTAAAGAAGATGAACCCGTCCTGGTCTTTGTACGCCAGATCCCCCGTGTACAGCCAACCGTCCTTGATGGTTTTGGCCGTCGCCTCTGGATTGAAAGCATATTCCTTCATGAGCCTCGGCCCTTTCAGCAGCAACTCGCCGACTTCCCCTGGAGGCAGTTCTCTGCCTTCGATATCGACGACCTTGGCGTCCATGAAAACGGTGGGCTTTCCGATCGAGCCGACCTTGTTCAGGATGTCTTCATCGTAACAATTGAGAGTTCCACCACCGCCGCCTTCGGTGATCCCATAGATATTCGAGAGCGCGAGGTTGGGAAAAATCCGCTTGGTGTCTTCCAGCAGCACATACGGAACGGGCTGGGCACCGATTTCGATATGTCTCAAGTGCGACAGATCGTAGTCTTTGAGATCGATCTTTCCGGATTTGATCGCTTCGATGACGTCCGACCAGGTCGGAACGGTGTTCCATCCACCGGTGCACTTTTCGTCTGCAATGGACCTCAGGTAATATTCCGGTTTCAACTCCATCGGCATCAGAATCTTGCCGGCAGCTACATAACACGGAAAGGAGAGGTAAAGCGTTCCGCTGTGATAAAACGGATGCGGGGCGAGATATACGCTGGAAAATCCTTCGTTGTAGGTGAGGGCGTTGCCGATGGCTGTGAAGAAAAGCCCCTGGTGCGTATGGGCGACCGGTTTCGGCGTACCCGTCGTTCCGGATGTGAACATGAGTTCGGCCATATCGTCATCCGCCGTTTCAACGCACACCTCGGCGGCGTCGCCCTCTTCGGCGATCTTGCGGTAGGCAATCATGTTCTCCGGGATCTTATCCCCATTGCAGATGAAATGCTTGCAATAGGGCATATCCTTCATGATCGGCTCGATGAGAGGGACGAAACGCTCGTCGAACAGAAAGACCTTGCACTTTGTCACATCCGCAGCGAATTTGATGTCGTCCGTGGTGAATCGAAAATTCAGCGGTGTGATCGTTACTCCCGTCTTCAATACACCGATGAAGCTCGCATGCCATTCGATCGAGTTCATCATCAAATGCAACACGATATCGCCCTTCTGTACCCCGCAATCCTTGAGCAGGAAATTCGCCAGCCGGTTGGCCTGTTCGTTGTAGGCTTTCCAGGTGATACTGCGCCGGTAGGACCGGGAAGGATAACTCTCGATGATGAATTCCCGTTCGGGGAACTTCTTGGCATTCAATCCGGAAAACATCGCAAAATTCATGGGGCCTCCTTTGGGTTGGTCGGGGTGATCCTGTACATGCACGTCATGCAGCCTTCCGTTCGAGCAGGCGGTGGTTTCCAGTTGCGGGAGTGTCGGAAGGGCGACAGGAATGATGGACGATGGGCGGCATGCTCGCACGAAGCCGTTGCATGACCGCCTTTCGTTCTTTTCGGGTCCGAGCATGGAAACGGCGAGGACCTCTGGATGCCGCAGCGCAAGCGGTTCTCTGCAGCTCCTGCCCGTAGAATTGGGTATGCAATGGACATGGTCTTGTAGCTGCAAAACAAAAGGGTCAACCTGGATGGCGTCATAACAAGCCGCCATCGTTTGGCTTTAGTCGATTTCCGGGCCTGGGCATGGCAGGACATACGCATTTTGGATGCTGCAGCGGATACTTGTTGGAAGCCGCCTGAGATTGTTGGGTCGGGCAGGGATCGCTGTACTGAAACGGGTTTCCTGCCCACCCTGCGATGCGGAGGCAACCGCATGAGGTTGGGTGCAACCGTCCTGGTTCCCCGTTTCAGTCGATGGGTCGACGTATCCCGGGTGTATGCTTTTCCATTCGATAAATTCAATTCAGTTAAAAGGCCGAAAAAAAGGCCTTCGCGGCTTACGTTCATTCGGATGGAAGGCCGGGTCCTTTGACCCGGCCGACAGCATGAGCGATTTCTGCGGCTATTGCGCAGCCCGAACACCCAAGTCGAAGGCTTTCAGGTTGGCTTCCAGAAACGCGGGTTTTGTCTTGGCTCCGATGGCGTTGCGAATCGCTTCAACGCTCAACGGCAGAATGCCGCTTTGGGCGAGCGCCCCCAACAACACCATGTTGACCGCCAGAATGTTGCCTGCTTCCCGGGCCAGGGCCGTTGCATCCAGCGTGATCAATTGTTTGACCTTGCTGCGGATCAATTCCTGGATCGTTTCGATCGGAGGATACACCCCTTTGCCGATGGCTACGGTAAAAGGGGGCAGCGGTGTGACATTCGTGATGACAAGCGTATCCGGGTTGCACTTGTTCATGGCCCGAAGCGTCTCTAAGGGTTCGAAGCCTACCAGAACATCGGCTTCTCCATCCGAAATCAAGTTGCTTTGGGCGTTTCCAAAAACCATGGCCGATTCGACCACGCCGCCCCGTTGGGCCATTCCATGGATCTCGCTCATGCGAAACGGTGTACCGGACATCAGGGCCGCTTCGCCCAGAACACTGGAGGCCAGAAGATTTCCCTGTCCCCCCACAGCAACAACAATGAGCCTTGTCGTGTCAGACATCGATGGCATCCTTTTCCAATGGTCTCCGATGATCCCGTGATGATCTGCGTTCACCCATCAGGGGATACCGGCTGTTCGCGTTGGTTCATGACGACTTCAACGGGACGATGGCGTTTTCCGGGCAGATCTGCGCGCATACGGCACATCCGACACAGATCGTCGGATCGATGTGCACCCGATCGTTTTCGACGATGAAAGCCGGACAGCCCAAGAGGTTGACACAGTTTCGATGATTCCGGCATTTGTCGCTCACCATGAAAGGTCTCGCCTTGAGCAGCTTGGCGCTTTTGGCGAAAAGCGTGCACATTTCTTCGGCGATCACCACCGATACCCCTTGGTAATTCAGGGCTTCCCGGATGGTTTCGATGCTTTTTCGCACCTTGTAGGGCTTGATCACCGATACATGCTTGACTCCGAGTGCTTTGACCACTTCCTGAATGGAGATTCGTCCGTAACCGCTCAGGTTGAACAGGCTCATATCCACGCCGGGGTTGGGCTGATGCCCCGTCATTGCCGTGATGCCGTTGTCGAGGATGATCAGGGTGAAGTTGTGGTTGTTGAACACGGCGTTCGCCAAACCGGTCATTCCGGAATGAAAGAACGTCGAATCCCCGATGAACGAGACCACTTTTTGATCGGTCGCCTTCGAAAAGCCACAGGGTGTACTGGTCGACCCTCCCATGCAGATTAAAAAGTCCCCCATGCCCAGGGGAGGGAGGAAACCCAGCGTATAGCACCCGATATCCGTCGGATAAACGACGTCTTTTCCGGCAGCCGCCTGCTTGACGGCATAGAACGTCGCCCGATGGGAACAGCCTGCGCAGAGATTCGGCGGACGTTGGGGCAGCGGGGGAATGTCGTTCAAGGGGACGGTCTGTTTCGGGGTATAGGGAATGCCGAAATAGGAGGCGACCACTTTCCGGACGCCTGCAGGATCGAATTCATACAACCTCGAAAAGAGCCCTTCTCCCTTTCCGCGGATGGGCAGGGTCAAACCGGCCGTCTGTGCGATGGAGCGAATGCCTTCTTCCAGAACGGGTTCCCCTTCTTCGGCGACGAGAACCTTCTCGCAGGAAGCCAGAAACGCCGTGATCTTTTTCGTGGGGAGCGGGTGGGAGAAACCGATCCGAAGGACCTGGACCCGATCGGCGATGTTCAGATCGGAAAGGGCGTCCAGGACGTAGGGATAGCTGACACCGCTGCAGACGACCCCCCATTTTCCGCTGCCGGTGACAAAATTGTACGGAGAGTTTTCGGAAAGTTCGAGCGCCTTCTCGAGGTTTTTCAGCAATTTCACATGAAGAGCTCTCGAGACGGCAGGCACCGTCACATAATTCATCGGATCCTTCTGGAAATAGCCCTTCCTCTTTCTCGGTGTGATCGGCCCGAAGGTGACGGCTGCCGTGGAGTGATTGATCCGGGTTGTCGTTCGGAACAGGACGGGTTCCTGCAGGATTTCCGAAATCTCGAAGGCCTTTCCCACCATTTCCTTGGCCTCTTCCACCGTGGAAGGCTCGAGCACGGGAAGCCCGGATAGTTTTCCGTAATACCGATTGTCCTGCTCATTCTGGCTGGAGAACATGAAGGGATCGTCAGCCGTCAGAACAACCAGCCCCGCCTTGACGCCGACGTAGGCCAGCGTCATCAGAGCGTCTGCAGCCACATTCAGGCCGACATGCTTCATCATGCACATGGAACGTACACCGCAATTGGCCGATGCGCCGACGACTTCGAGGGCCACTTTTTCGTTCGTGCTCCATTCGAAATACAGGTCGCATTCCTGGGCCATCTGAAAAAAATTCAGCGAAATCTCGGAAGAAGGGGTTCCGGGATAGGTGGCGGTTACGGCCACACCCGCTTCGAAGGCCCCTCGTGCAATGGCCTCGTTTCCCAGAAGCACCATCCGGGTTCCGGGTTGGTCGATCAGCAGTTTGTGCATACGGTCTTTCCTTTCAGGGCACCATGATGGGTCTTTCCAAAATCTTTCGATGATGGGCCATCTCGAATACTTCGTTGATCTGACTCAAGGGGAAACACTTCACGAATGGCTTCAGCTGGATCTTTCCGGACAAGGCGAGCTCGACGACGGCCGGATAATGTTTGGGAACGCATCCCCAGTTGCCTCGCGCCGTGGCATGATAAGCCATGAGGTTCGACAGACGTACTTCGACCGTGTCGAGGGTGAAGCCGACAACGGCCAGATGGGCGCCGTGAACCAGAAGGCCGAAGGCTGTCTTTTGACCCGGAGCCGTTCCGGAGGTCTCGAAAATTTTCCATTCGGTACGTCGTCTGCCCTTTGACTTGACGAAATCGGAGATCCCCTTCCGAAGATCTTTGAACGGAATCTCCCGCGAATTGAACGTGGCATCGACATAGGGAGCGAGCGCTGCGAGCTTGGCCGTATCCACATCCACGGCGATGACGGCGGCCCCCATGGCTTTGGCGATTTGGGCGCCGAAACCGCCCACACCGCCGACACCGATGAAAATGGCTGTATCCTCCGGTCCAAGACCGGATTCGACGATGGCCTGGTAAGGGGTCGTGACGGCATCGGCGATCACCGACAGTTCGGCAAGACCGACATCCGCGTTCCCTTTGGGTTTTCCGTCCGCATCGAGGGGAACTTCACAGAGCTGACCGCATGGGACGACGATGTGGGTGGAGAACCCGCCCTGGATGTCGTTACCGGGCATTTTTTGGGTGGGGCAAATGTTTCCGAAATCCCTTCGGCATACATCACAGCTTCCGCAGGGCATGACGGCCGGAACGATGACAGCCTTGCCCATCCAGGATTCGGCACCGCTTCCGACGGCCTCCACAATACCACTGATCTCATGACCGAGCGTCATCGGCAAGGGAGAGCGCATCGGAACGCCATCGTAATAATAGCCCAGATCGGTATGGCATACGCCGCATCCGGCCACCCGGAGCCGTACTTCACCGGGTCCCGGTTCGGGCGGATCGCATTCCACTTTCTGCAGCGGTTTCTTGGGTTCCACGAATTGCCAGGATATCATTGTCATCATCCTTCTCCTTTCTTCATACACCAAGGGGTGAGTGTCGGCAAGATTCAACGCATCTTTCGGGTGAACACGGTTCGAAATCTCTCGGCTGCAGCGTTCATGCACACGGTGCAGCCGCCTTCCGCATCGAGGGATGGGTCATAGGGTTCCAGCCGCACCTCGAAACCCATCTCCCGGTAGGTTTCGACAACGTCCGACAGTCTCGGTTCATCGAAGCTGCCCTGCTTCTCCCATCCTTGATCGATCCATTTCCGTCTTCGATCGGGAGCGTCCATCATTCGATTCGTCACTGACCCTTGAATTCGGGGCGTTTTCTGCCTGCAGAGCTCAAACCTTCCAGGGCATCGGCCGTCGAAAAGATCTCGGCCAGCCTGCCCAGCTCCACTTCAATGGCCTCTTCCATCGACAGGGAAACCTGCCGATCGATGATCTCGTTTGCGATGCGCAGGGCGATCGGCGCCTTGTAGCCCATGGTTTTGAGCAGTTTGGAGGCGGCTTCGGTGTCGACGCCGTCCGGAATCTTTCCGGAAAGCAGCTCGATCACGGCCTTGGGGCTGCAGAGGGCTGCCAGTTTCCGGTATCGTTCCGGCAGGGTGCGTTCGGCATACTTGTCGAGCGTATCTTGGGCCGCCAGCTCGGCAATGGTTTTCGCCACATCGGCGGGTTCGACCAATCGGGTGACGATACCCATCTCGTAGGCATCCGCAGCCGGAATCCCGGCTCCGGTGAACGTATAGTATTTGGCCAGCTCCGGCCCGACATGTCTGGACATACGCAGCATGCCACCCAGCCCGGGATAGATGCCGATGCCGGTTTCCGGAAAGGCCATGGATCCGGCAGGGGTGGCCACGATGGCCTGGCAAGCCAGTGCCAACTCGCTGCCGCCGCCCAGGGAAAGACCGTCGAGCAGGGCGATGGTCCGTTTGGGCGCGGTTTCGATCCTGCGGAAGAGCTCATGGCCCTTGCGGGTAAAGGCCACGATGTCATCGATGCGCTTCGCCTGAATCTTGTTCACGAAATACCGGATGTCCGCACCGGCGACGAAAGCTTTGCCGGCTCCCTGGAACACGACGGTCTTCGCCGAATCGTTTCGGAGCGCCTCATCGAAGCGTTCGGCCAGCTGGCCGACCACTTGTTCGTTCAGGGCGTTCATGGCCTCCGGCCGATTGATCGTGATCCAAGCGATTCCATCCTTGACATCCAGATCGACGAAGCGGAAGGCAAACGGTTTCCCAATCTGTTTCTGCCGTTCGAGAATGGCCGGCATTTTGAAATCGGGGTATCGATTGCAGATTGTCTGCACCACCCGGTAGGTTTCGTCGATGCCGATCTTGTTCATCAGTTCGAAAGGCCCGAGTGCCCAGCGAAGACCGATTTTGGCACCCCGGTCCGTGTCTTCGATGCTCGCAACTCCTTCATCCACCAGTGCCGCCGCCACTCCGAGACAAACTCCGTACATGCGGTCCGTGATCGCTTTGACCTTGGTTTCGTCGACTGCGCCGCCCAGCGGCCAATTTTCCCGCTTCTCCATCTGGGCCTTCAGGGTGTTGCACGGTGCGTAGAACGGTCCCAGTTCGTTTCCCAGGGTGGTCGCCGCATGAACGGCGATGGGAATGCCGGTGACGTTCATCAATTCGAAGGGGCCCATGCCGATCCGAAAGGCCTTCTTGCAGGTTTCCTCGATGGTGGGGATGTCTGCAACCCCTTCCTCGAGAAGCCGTACGGCCTCGTTCAAAAAGGGTACGAAGAACCGGTTGACGGCAAAGCCCGGAGCGTCCTTCACGAGGATGGCCGTCTTACCGTGGAGTTTGGCGGCCAGCAACGACTTTTCGATGGTTTCCGGACTCGTGGTTTCGTGTGGGATGACTTCGAGGAGACGGTTCTTGGCAGGGTGGTAAAAATAATGCAAACCGATGAATCGGTCGGGTCTCGATGTCTGGGCCGCGAATTCCCGGACATAGAAGCTCGACGTATTGGTTGCCAGAATGGTCTTGGGCTGGCAGACGGCATCCAGTCGCTTGAAGAGCTCGCTCTTGACGGTTTTGTCTTCGAATACGGCTTCGATCACCAGGTCTGCATCCGCCACCCGGCTCAAATCGGTCGTGGCTTCGATTCGGCCCAGAATTTCGTCGACTTTTTCCCGGGTGAACAGTTTGCGTTCAATGCCCTGTTCCAGAATCGTCCGGATGGTATTCAACCCTCGTTGAACGAAGGCTTCCTGTGTATCGATCATGACGACCGGAATGCCTTCCTGGGCGATCTTTTGAGCGATACCGCTGCCCATGTTGCCTGCCCCGATGACACCGATTTTGTTGATCTGGGCCATACAACCTCCTTTTGCTTCGTGGATGATTGCCGCTCATGTAGGAGCGGGGACGGTTATGCGTTTTTCCAAACCGGCTTGCGTTTTTCGTAGAAACTGGCGATTCCTTCGAGGGTGTCCTGGGTTTTCATGAGCCGGTTCAAAAAGAGATGCGATACACCGGAAACGGCTGCAGGGAAGGCCGTGCCGAGATGCTGTCGGACGGCCGTCTTGTTGAGTTTCAGAATGAGCGGGCTCGAAGCCCGGAAATCGGAAAGCAGTTTTTCCACGGCGGCTTCGAAAGCGTCGGCCTCGACGACACGGCTCACGAATCCCATCATCTGGGCCTCATCGGCTGTGTAGCTCTTTCCGGAGGTACAGATTTCGACGGCCTTGGATACGCCGACCAGCTCCGGAAGCCGAATGGCAGCATAGGGTGGGAAAAAGCCCAATCGAACTTCGGGCTGTCCGAAAACCGCTTTTTTCGAGGCCAAAACGATATCGCAGGCAATGGCCACTTCCATGCCACCGCCCAGGCAGGCTCCCTGGACGGCTGCGACCGTCGGGATTTCCAGCGCGTGGAGGCGCAGGAAGATGCCGTTGAAGGTATCGATCATGGCATCGACGAGTTCGGGTTTGTGATCTCCGACATCGACGCCGGCACACCAGCTGGGTCCGTTGGCCAGCAACACCAGACATTTCAGGTCGGGATCGGCGCCGATTCGATCCAATACGGCATTCAGTTCCTGCATCATGGCAATATTGAAGACGTTGTGCTTGGGTCGATCCAAGGTCACCCTTGCTACGGCATCCACCACTTCATATCGGATTGTTGTTGTATCGCTCATCGTATTCTCCTTCGTTTGTTCTGCAGAGTGCCGCAGCTACCGCTGCACTCGTTTCCTGTCCCGACCGGACGAAAGAAAAGAACGGCTGGCCCCGCAAAAAGTCGGAAAGTCTCGTCATCGTCGCATGGCAGGACATACGCCTTTTTCGCTGCAGCGGATAAACTCAGCCGCCCGAGCTCGTAAGGGCCGGGCATTGGGTCAGTCATTCGATAC
>JBFMBE010000144.1:0-9112 GCA_040755275.1 Thermodesulfobacteriota bacterium
TTTATTTAATCTAATATTTTGGCACTACATTTACGATTTGATAACCCCACCCTTGAAATTATTGAATATTTTGACCGATGCCCCGTCAAAAGTAGTAATTTTGGGGGTAAAAACCATGAAGTTGGGTAAAGAAAGCAGCCCCCACGGCTGTTTGAAGGTACCTTTGAGAATGAAATCGGGAATTCTATCATCGTCATAGGAACCTTTGACACCTTTGTAATCGTAAACGTATGTCTGCGGGTTTTCCAGAGCAAACTGAATATCGCCAAATGCGGTAATCGGCTGGGTCCATCGGAGCTGGGGGGTACGCACGAAAAGCTGGGCCGTAGGTCCACCGAAATCCAGGGTTTCTGGAAGTGATGGCAGATTCATGATGGTGCTCCAAGTCTGCCCTGCCAGGAATGGGCCCAACGTACCGTAGGCATGACGAAGGCGGAACTGATAGCCATTGGAAACTACCTGGTTCCCAGCGTTTGCCACGCCATTTCCGCCCCCGTAAAAATCACCCTCAAGATAGGTGGTCAAAGGTCCATATGATGTGTCCGTTGATGTGCCGACATTAAGGCGGCTCTGCCTACCCGTGAAGATCAAATGGCTGCGCTCCAGATTCGGGGTGTTCGACAGCGGAATGGTGAAGGCCGACAGGAATTCATCGTTGTCTTCCGTAGCATTTTCACCGCTTTTCACATCACTCCAGACTGCATCGAGTTTGACATATCCATTGATTCGCAGTTCGGTGTTCGTGCCTGGAATCATGAAATATCCCGGGGGTAATTTTTTGGCAGGTGCCTGTGGAGGAGCCGCAGGAGCCACTGCTAAGGCTGCCTTGGTTTCCGCTTGTTGTTTTTCGAGATCTTCCAATTTTTTCTGCAACATTTCAATTTGTAGTTTCAAATCACTGATAGTATCCGCCCGCACGACTGGTACAGCAATAGTTCCCAGTAGTGCCAGAACGCCGCAGAAAACAACCAGGTGGACCATCGTTCTAAATCTTTTCCTCATCGATTATTCCTCCTATCTGAAACCGTTACCTAATGATCATAGGCATTTCCAGTGTGGTAGGTTGAAAAAATGAACACCATATGTTTGATGAGCTCGCAAAAATTCAGGCACCTTTGTTGACCCACATGAGTGCAGGTGAATGCTGCTCAGTATCGGAAAATAGAGAGCGGCCCGATCTCATAGGATCGAGTGAATAACCAGGATCGAAACCATGGCTTACTGGAATGCAAGATACCGTTTTTCAATCGAAGTGGGTGGAGCTCCACGAATCCTCTCGTTGGTAAGACTTAGCAACCGCAATGCCAGCTCTAAAAACAGCTGCGAATGGGAGGCAATCCATGGAATCCAAGTGCCTGTGGCCTTTGCCAACGGCATCTTTCCTCCCTTAATGACTTTCCCGTCGTATCGCGGCCCCGCATAGAGAAATTGTTCAATATCGTTAAGAGACCGTACGTCAATTGAACAACAAATGAACAGTTTGATGGTCTCGCAAAAAGTCAGGCAGTCTCTATTGATGGAGTCGCAAAAAGTCGCTGACCACCGATTTTCCTTCAAGGCCGGGCCTCCAGCAGGAGGGCGGGTGGTGTTTTGCGAAGCAGCGGAAACTGTTTGAAGCAGCCGGAGATCGTTGGATCGGGCGGACACAATTCATTGATATTGATTTGAAAACAGCTTGTTGAAAACCAGCAACCCATTCTTTTCATTTTGGCCATCCGCCCGATCCTACGAGCTCGGGCTGCTGAGTTTTTCCGCTGCTGAGCAAAATTCACCCGCCTTCCTGCGGGTCAAATTAGATGGCCTGACTTTTTGCGACTCCATCTCTATTGAGCCGCATGGGGACAGGGATGCCTTTTTTTGGTGCTGCGAAAGAACTCAGCCGCCCTCCTGCTGGAGGCCCGGCCTTGAAGGAAAATCGGAGGTTTAGCGACTTGTTGCGAGCTCATCTAATAAATTGTAAATACATGAGCTTAACGAAATGACATTGTTGATGGTATCTCCCGATGTGGAATTTTTTCACGATCAAAAAGTGAATTTGATCACCATGACGGTCATGTCGTCTTCCTGTTCGCCTTCCGCTTGAAATTCCGTAACTGCATCCAGAATGGAGAGAACCAGCATTTTGGCCGAAATTTCGGCGAATTTTCGAACCACTTCCTTCAGGCCATCTTTGCCGAAATATTTTCCTTCTGGATTTCGGGCTTCTATAATCCCATCCGAAAACAGCACAATGATTTGGCCCGGTTTGATGGAAATCGAACTCTCGGGAAAATGAACATCATCCCATAAACCCAGCGGCGTGCCCTCTCCAGAGAGTTCATGGAAAGTATCAGTATCCGGATCGTACAACAGGCCGGGATTATGCCCGGCCCTGACCCATTCGATCCGCCGGTGCTGCAGATCAATCCGCAGCAGCAACAGTGTCATGAATTGACAACTGATTTCCATATCCTTCGTGTACTGACGGTTCACATCCAGAAGAATGGCTTCGAGGCTGCCGGGCATGGATGCCCGAAGCCGCAGCATACCCCGAGCGTTGGCCATGAGGATCGCCGCCGGCAGCCCGTGACCGGCTACATCACCGACGGTGACGCAGATTTTTTCGGTGCTATCGGTACACAGATAGTCGTAGTAATCCCCACCGGTTTCATCGCTGTACAAGGTCATGGCGTCGATATCGACGCCTGAAACGACAGGCGGCTTCAGGGGGAGCAGCCTGCGCTGAATTTCGGTGGTTACGGCAAGCGCCTGGCGAATCCGATAATGGTCTTTGAGCCGGGGTCCGATGGAATTAAGCACGCGTGCGATCTCGCCAAACTCGTCTTTTCGATCGACGGGGACATCGGTATCAAAAACGCCGGCTGCAATCCGTCTGGCTTTTTCCGACAAGGGTTCAAGGATCCCAATGATTCGTATGGAAAACCAAAAACTGCATGCAGCAGCCAAAAGGCTTAACGTGGTCAGGAAAAATGCGGTGAGATTTTCGATCCTTGCGATGCGTCGCTGAATATCCGCCCGAAGCCGGTCAAAACGATCCCGTCGATCATTGTCGGTTGAAATCTCGGGTTTCGAGTGGATATCGATCGAACCAGCATCCTGTTCAACCATGGCTACTTGTTTCAGCAGCGCCTCACCCATGGCACGAACGTTGTGGATTCCATAGGTTCGAACAGCCACCATTGGCAATACAGACAGGCCCAGTAGCAGCAACAACAATTGGGTACGAAATCGCATGGGTAGCTCCAGTTTCGATAAAAACACATGGCAAAAGGCATCACGTCATAGATGATGGCATCGCAAAAAGTCAGGCCCTCTCATTTGACCCGCAGGAAGGCGGGTGAATTTTGCTCAGCAGCGGAAAAACTCAGCAGTCCGAGCTCGTAGGATCGGGCGGATGGCCAGAATGAAAAGAATGGTTTGCTGGTTTCCAACATACTGTATTTCAATCCAAAATAAACGAATTGCCTCCGCCCGATCCAACGATCTCCGGCTGCTTCAAACAGTTTGCGTTGCTTCGCAAAACACCACCCGCCCTCCTGTTGGAGGCCCGGCTTTGAAGGAAAAGCGGTGGTTACCGGCTCGTTGCGATCCCATCAATGATTTCTATCGCCACTTCAATCCCAAAAGTGGTTTGGATTCGTCCATACTGCAATCGACGGACCAACTGTAATAACTCAAAGAACCCAGGAGGTTAAATACAATTGGAGCTATGGGGAAACCATATACAAACCCCTATTCTATTGCCAGACTCGTTTGGAAAATAGGCAATTTTGTTTGACTCAGACTATTGAGGTACGTTAGAAGAAAAGCCGAAACGATACCCAGTGAGGCTGATCGGGTATGATTTTGGGTACCTGGTCCTTGCCGAACCCCGTCTGATCGATTGAATCAATTTCAGGTTTTCATGGAATTCATGTATGAAACGACCCGTTCAGAAAACACAAATCCCGGGACCTAAAGCCCTTGAATGGATCTCCCGTGACGGGAAAATCCTCTCTCCATCGCTTCCCAGGGAATATCCCCTGGTCGCTCTTCGCGGAAAAGGGCAGTGGATCGAAGATATTGATGGAAACGAATACCTCGATTTTACGTCCGGTATTGCCGTCTGCAATACCGGCCATTGCCATCCCGATATCGTCAGAGCCATCCAGGAGCAGGCTGCACAATTGATTCATATGTGCGGTTCCGATTTCTATCACCTTCCCATGATTCGCATTGCTGAACGGCTGGCTGCGATTGCTCCTGGGGCGTTCGAAAAGCGAGTCCTTCTGGCCAATTCCGGAGCGGAAGCCGTCGAAGCCGGGTTCAAGCTTTCCCGATGGCACAGTGGACGGGACAAGGCCATCGCCTTTTTGGGGGCCTTTCATGGTCGTACCATGGGCGCTCTTTCTCTGACAGCCTCCAAAGCCGTTCAACGCAAAGGCTTCAGTTCCTTTGTACCCGGCATTCATCATGTTCCTTACGCTCATTGCTATCGATGCGCTTTTCGGTTGACCTACCCTACCTGTGATTTCGAGTGTGTCCGTTTTATCGAAGCCCACTTGTTCCGAACGATTCTTCCAGCCGAGGAAGTGGCCGTCATCGTGATCGAGCCGATTCAGGGAGAAGGCGGGTATGTGGTTCCACCGCCGGGATATCACGAACGGCTCAAGCGGCTGGCCGAAACCTACGGCATTCTGTACATGGTCGACGAGATTCAAACCGGCATGGGGCGAACCGGAAAGTTGTTCGCCATGGAGCATTTCGGCGTTGCACCGGACCTTGTTACGATGGCCAAAGGGATTGCATCGGGAATGCCGCTCAGTGCCCTGGTCGCAAGGGCTGAGGTAATGGACTGGACACGGGGGGCCCACGGGTCGACTTATGGGGGGAATCCGTTGGCCTGTGCAGCGGCCCTGGCATCCCTCGATGTCCTTCATGCGGGATTGATCGAAAATGCCGATGTGATGGGGCGTAGATTGCGGGATGGGCTCCAAACCCTGAGCGGCCGATATGAGTGCATGGGCGATGTGCGGGGTCTGGGGTTGATGCAAGCCGTCGAATTTGTGACGGACCGGATCAAAAAGATTCCGGACAAGAGCCTTCGCGATCAGGTGCTGTATGGGTGCTTTCAGAAAGGGCTGCTACTCTTAAGCTGCGGAGAGAGTGTCATTCGGTTCTGTCCGCCATTGATGGTTTCGTCGGAGGATATCGATCTTGCACTCGAAATCTTCGAATCCGTCGTGAAGGCACACAGCGGATGAAGGAAACTGCGGACATGACCCCAAAGCAGGCCATCGTCGTCAAAAACATTCACAAACGATTTGGCTCTCTCGAAGTGCTGAAGGGGGTCTCCCTTGCTGCCAACGAAGGGGACGTCATCGCCTTGATCGGCTCAAGCGGTTCCGGAAAGAGCACGCTGCTGCGATGCATCAATCTTCTGGAAAAGCCCGATTCGGGAGACATCTACATTGCGGGCGAGCATGTACGGCTGACCGTCAACCGAAGAGGAGAGACGGTTCCTCAGGACCGCAGGCAGGTGGACCGGATTCGTACACGACTCGGCATGGTGTTTCAGCATTTCAACCTGTGGAGCCACATGACCATTCTTGAAAATATCATCGAGGCGCCGGTGCATGTGATGAAACGCCCCAAGAAGGAGGCGATCGAACTGGCCATGGTCCTCCTGGCCAAGGTCGGCATCGAAGGCAAGGCGGACTGTTATCCTTCCCAGCTCTCGGGGGGGCAGCAGCAACGGGTGGCTATCGCACGCGCTCTGGCCATGGAGCCTGCCGCCCTTCTGGTCGATGAGCCGACATCGGCACTGGATCCCGAGCTGGTTGGGGAGGTGCTTCGGGTCATGCAGCAACTGGCGGAAGAAGGGCGAACGATGATCATTGCGACCCATGAAATGGAATTCGCTAGACAGGTATCCACCCAAGTCATGTTTCTGCACAACGGGATCGTCGAGGATCAGGGGCCACCGGATTACATCTTTGGCAATCCGCGTTCCGAACGCTGCAGGCAGTTTCTTTCCGGCATTCTATCGAAGCGGTAAAGCAGGTCTGTAAGAATGGGAAGGCATCTTCCCTCTGACTTTTACCAGGTTGTAGGAACGTCTTTTTCTGCCGGGATGTTCTTCCATCGTGACCCGATACCCATTGTTCAACCTCAACAAAAGGAGATGGCAGTATGAAACGATCGTTCATCGTATGGTGTGTTGCGCTGATGAGTCTGTGCTTGATGGTAAATGCATTTGCAGCGGACAAGAAGAAGCTGCGCATCGGAACCGAAGGTGCTTATCCGCCTTTCAACATGGTGAACAAGGAAGGCAAGGTAGAGGGTTTCGATATCGATATCGCCCATGCACTCTGTAAGGAAATGAATATGGAACCTGTCTTCGTCGTTCAGGACTGGGACGGACTCATTCCGGGGCTCATCGCCAAGAAATTCGACTGCATCATCGCCTCGATGTCGATTACGGACGAACGCAAGCAGAAAGTCGATTTCACGGATAAATACTATTTGACACCTGCACGTTTCGTTGCCAAGAAAGGTGCCGGGTTTACCATTTCCAAGGAAGGTCTCAAAGGAAAGACCATCGGCGTGCAACGGGCGACCATTCATGAGAATTTCGCCAACGACATGTTCGGAGATTCGGCGACCATCAAGGCGTATGCCACACAGGACGAAGCGAACATGGACCTCGTTGCGGGACGGGTCGATCTGGTGGTGGCGGATGCAACGGTGTTGGAAGGTGGTTTTCTGAATACGGATGCCGGGAAGGACTTCGAATTTACGGGACCGGATTTCAAGGACAAGAAGTGGTTTGGTGAGGGGATTGGAATCGCCGTTCGGAAAAATGACAAAGAATTGCGGGAAAAATTCAACAAGGCCATTAAAGCCATTCGGGCAAACGGCGAGTATCAGAAGATCAATGCCAAATATTTCAAGTTCGATGTTTATGGCGACTGATTCGAAAAGTCGATCGTTACGTTACCATTCTTCAAGCTCCACGGTTTAGGTTTTATGAACTCGTAAAAAGTCGGGCAGTCACTGTTGAGCCGAATGGGGAGGGGGATGCCTTTTTCGCTGTTGCGCGAAACATCACCCACCCTCCTGCTGGAGGCCCGGCTTTGAAAGAAAATCGATAGGCATCGACTTTTTGTGAGTTCATCAGGTTTTGATGGCCTCGCAAAAAGTCAGGAAGTCTCTGTCGAGTCGCGGGGTGACTGGGGAACCTTTTTCGATGCTGCGAAAAAACTCAGCCGCCCGATCTCGTAGGATCGGGCGGATAGCCAAACTTGGAATACCGGATTGCTGAGTTGCAACAGGATGTTTTTCAAACAAATATTGATGAAGCATCTCCGCCCGATCCAACGATATCCGGCGGCTTCAAACACGTTTTCGCAGCAGTCTCAAAAGGCTTCCCCAGCCATCCCGCTCAGGCCCGACATTACCGAAAAGCACGGGAAAAGCGACTTTTTGCGAAGCCGTCAGGTTTTAATTTACGATTTTCAGGCGAACCCGTTGATAGATTGGAGCGATTTCCTGTTGTCGTGCCAATCCGCGCCGGTGGTCATTCATCATGATTGATCTCAAGGGATATGGTTGGCTCCTGTGGGAAGGAGCTGGGCAGACGGTTCTCGTTGGACTGGCTTCCATGGTTATCGCCATGGTTCTGGGGCTTTTCGGTGCATGGGGCCGGCTTTCCCGTTCCAAGACGGCTCAGACGCTTGCGGGGTTGTACACAACCATCATTCGTGGTGTCCCCGAACTGGTGATCATCCTGTTGGTGTATTACGGGGTTCCCACCCTGATTCAGGATATCGGGGAAGCACTCGGGATGGATATCGTTGTCGATTTCAACCCGTTTCTGGCAGGTGTCGCGACCATTGGTTTCATCTATGGAGCCTTTTCGACGGAGGTGTTTCGAGGAAGCTTTCAGGCTGTTCCCAAAGGGCAGATGGAGGCCGCCCGCGCCCTCGGTATGAGTCGTGTTCAGGGGTTTTTCCGGATCATGCTACCCCAGATGTGGCGGTTTGCCCTGCCAGGTCTGGGGAATGTCTGGATGGTGCTCATCAAGGCAACAGCCCTGGTATCCGTCATCCAACTTCCAGAGCTGATGCGAAATGCGGATATTGCATCCCGTTCCACCAAGCTTCCCTTTACCTGCTATTTTGCAGCATCCCTCCTGTATTTGGGTATTACCATTCTATCGATTCTCCTTCAGAAAAAGGCCGAAGCCTGGGCAAACCGCGGCATCCGAAAGGCTTGATCGGTGCCTTCCTGCGGGTCAATCCAGAGGGCCTGACTTTTTGCGGGACCATCATGGAAGATGGCCCCGCAAAAAGTCAGGTAGTTGCTATCGAGTCGCGGGGTGACTGGGGAACCTTTTTCGATGCTGCGAAAAAGGCATCCCCGTCCCCATGCGGCTAAGCAGAGACTGTCCGACTTTTTGCGACCTCATCATGGAAGGTAACAGGATGAAAATATGGGTATTGGGATTGTTGGTTGTCCTCAACGCCGGCTGTGTCAGAATTCCCGAGAATGTGCAACCGGTTTCCGGGTTTGAATTGACCCGATATTTGGGCACCTGGTATGAAATCGCCCGGCTGGATCATTCTTTTGAGCGAGGCCTGATCCGAGTATCCGCTGAATACCGTTTACGCGATGATGGTGGGGTGCGTGTGCTGAATCGAGGATTTTCGGTCGAAGAGAACCGCTGGAAAGAAGCCGAAGGGAAGGCTTATTTGGCGGCTGGGGCGGAACAGGGCTTTTTGAAGGTGTCCTTTTTCGGTCCCTTTTATGGCTCCTACATCGTTTTGGATCTGGATCGTGAAACATATCAGTATGCGCTGGTTTGCGGCCCTAGCAAATCCTATCTGTGGATCCTGTCTCGAACTCCGAAGTTGGATGATACAGTGATCCAGCGGCTGCTTGACAAAGCATCCGCCTTAGGCTTCAGCACGAACCAAATGATATTTGTCGAACAAAGCTGATGCGCTCGCAAAAAGTCGCTTTTCCCGTGCTTTTGGGAAATGCCGGGCATAAGCGGGGTGGCTGGGGAAGCCTTTTGAGACTGCTGCGAAAACGTGTTTGAAGCCGCCGGATATCGTTGGATCGGACGGAC
>JBFMBE010000145.1:0-9095 GCA_040755275.1 Thermodesulfobacteriota bacterium
AAGAAAAAGAGGAGGCTCTGGCATTGATCGAACAATACAGGCAGGGATTTCTGCCGCTGATCGTTCCCATCACCCTGCTCCGTCATTTTATCCGGAAATATGAGGAGGCTTACCTCGATCGTCAGTTGTATTTTCAGCCGCATCCCATTGAGCTGCAGCTGCGCAACCATGTCTGACGGCTTCGCAAAAAGGCCGGATGCTGTGTCGTGCTGCATCCCTCGTCATTGCGGCGTACGTTTCAGTACGCCTCATTCCTCGGGATTTGCACTCCTTGCCTGCGGCCTTTTTTCGAAGCCGTCGATGGACTTTTTGCGAGCGCATCACGATTGACGGCCCCGCAAAAAGTCGCTGACCACCGATTTTCCTTCAAAGCCGTGCCCCCAGCAGGAGGGCGGGTGGTGTTTTGCGAAGCAGCGGAAACTGTTTGAAGCAGCCGGAGATCGTTGGATCGGGCGGACGCACTTCATTTGATTTGGGTTGAAAAACAGGGTGTTGGAAACCAGCAAACCATTCTTTGCATTTTGGCCATCCGCCCGATCCTACGAGCTCGGGCTGCTGAGTTTTTCCGCTGCTGAGCAAAATTCACCCGCCTTCCTGCGGGTCAAATTAGAGGGCCTGACTTTTTGCGACTCCATCACGATTGATGGCCCCGCAAAAAGTCAACTTTCCCGTGCTTTTCGTAAATGTCGGGCATAAGCGGGGTGGCTGGGGAAGCCTTTTGAGACTGCTGCGAAAACCTGTTTGAAGCCGCCGGAGATCGTTGGATCGGACGGACGTGTTCGATCGACTTTTCATTGAAAAGCAATCCGTTGCGATTCAACCAGCCTCTGTTTGCTGTTTGGCCACCCGTCCGATCCTACGAGATCGGGCGGCTGAGTTTTTTCGCAGCAGCGAAAAAGGTTCCCCAGTCACCCCGCGACTCGACAGAGACTTCCTGACTTTTTGCGACCTCATCACGATTGGACGATCCGTGATCATGATCGTGTTCCAACGTCTGGGAATCGACGAATCCAAACATCCACCACCGACTGCCAGCTACACACCGCCGACCGCCTTTCATGAATCTTGTTGACATTGGCTGATGGCTTGGTTTATAGAAACCCCCTTATATTCCGCATACTCAGATTGCGAGCGGTTCCAGGATGTACATAAACGTCGACGGCTTTGTGATGAATCATCCCATGGCTGGTTGATCGGAACAGCCGGTACGGCGATGCCGCAACTGAAAACGGTTGCAACACAAGGTTTCTTTCAACCATTACAGGGCGATGATCCTCATGAGCCTGTCCGATCTTCTCGAGAAACACAAAAACACCCTCGTTCAACGCTGGTTTCATCTACTTGCAGATTCGTATCCGCCCGACACCGCCAAATTCATCAAGGCTCAGAAAGATCCCTTCCACAACCCCATGGGAGATGCCGCCCGTAAGGGACTCGATGCATTGTATACCGGACTGATTCAGGGAATCGACCGGGAGACGGCCGTTTCGTTTCTGGATCCGATCATCCGCATTCGGGCCATTCAGCAGTTTTCTCCCGCCCAGGCCCTGTCGTTCATTCTTGAATTCAAATCTCTCATCCGGGAACATTTTCAAAAGGAACTTTCCAGTGTTGCGCTTCATGAAGAAGTCGTTGCGATCGAGCGCCGGGTGGATGATCTGTGCATGCTCGGATTCGACATCTATATGAAGTGCCGGGAAACCGTATACCAGCTTCAGAACGAAGAAGTGCGCAACCGGACATTCAAGGTGCTGAAGCGCTCCGGTTTGCTGAAAGATATCGACGATCCGGCTGAAACCATCCAGGCGAACATACCGCATGCTCCTGCAGGGAAGGGTTGATGGGGTGAGACGATCGTGAGAGTAACGATCGGCTTTTTCGATCGGGGCACTCCAGCGATCCGACCGGCTGCAACGGCATGCATTGTGGTGAGAACCTGTATTCTTTTCATGAAGCCTCCTGTCCGGTTTTGAATCAGCCGCAGACAGGAAATCCAAGCGAGGTGATGGTCGATGAATGTCAATTACATGTACTCCCTGCTTGCCGTTGTCGTGCTGTTCCTGCTGTCCTATCTGGGCGTGAAGGTGGGGCTTGCGCCGCTGTTCGGCATCGTCATCCCCTATCTGGCCGTGGCCATCTTCCTGGTTGGGGTGGTCCGTCGGGTCATGGGTTGGGCGAAGTCCGCGGTTCCCTTCCGGATTCCGACCACGTGCGGGCAGCAGAAATCACTGCCGTGGATTCGCCACAGCAAGATCGACAACCCATTTACCCCGGGTGGTGTGGTCATCCGGATGATTCTCGAAATCGTGTGTTTTCGATCCCTTTTCCGGAATACCCGCAACGCCATTCGGGAAGGTAAGCTGGTGCACGAGTGGGAAATCTGGCTCTGGGTGGCTGCCCTGGCCTTCCATTATTCCTTTCTGGTGGTCATTTTCCGACACCTGCGCCTGTTTACGGATCCTATTCCGGCCTGTGTCCAACTGATCGAAAAACTCGATTCCTTCTTCCGCTTTGAAATCCTGACCGATGTCTTCCATTTCGGGCTTCCAGCCGTCTTCCTATCGGGCTTCGTTCTCCTGGCTGCCGTCACGTTCCTGTTCCTTCGCCGAGTGATCTCTCCGCCGGTGCGCTACATTTCGCTGGCTGCAGACTATTTCCCGCTCTTTCTCATCTTCGGAATCGCCTTCAGCGGCATTCTGATGCGCTACTTCTCCAAGGTCAACATTCGCAGCATCAAAGAGCTGACGATGGGGTTGGTCACTTTTCATCCCCACATTCCGGACGGGGTTGATCCAGTATTCTATGTCCATCTGTTCTTCGTCAGCATTCTTCTGGCCTATTTCCCATACAGCAAGCTCATGCACATGGCAGGAGTTTTCTTGAGCCCGACCCGGAACCTGCCCGGAAATACCCGGGCCGTTCGGCATGTCAACCCATGGAATTATCCGGTTCCCGTTCATACCTACGAAGAGTACGAGGAAGAATTCAGGGAAAAAATGATTGAGGCTGGTCTGCCAGTGGAAAAGGAGTGACGAATGTCTGATCTTCCCAAACCCAAAGAGCTGATTTCTCGAATCGATCGCACGCCTCCCCACACCGGGTGGATGGATACACCGGTGAACATCCGCAAGGGGATGTACTGCTACGCCGCCAATCCGAAAAGTGTCGAATATGTTGGGCTTCCATACCCCCACGCGTGGAACCCTATCGAAGAGGACTGGCATCTTCCGGAAAACTGGAAGGAAATCCTTCATGAAGGCTTCAAGGTCCGGCTGGAACGCTTCCGTTCCTTCAAGGTCTTCATGGACATCTGCGTCCGATGTGGTGCCTGTGCAGATAAGTGCCATTTCTTCATCGGGACAGGTGATCCGAAGAACATGCCCGTTCTTCGTGCCGAGCTGCTGCGCTCCGTCTACCGGAACGATTTTACGACGGCCGGAAAAATCCTCAAGCGGATTGCAGGCGCCCGTCCGCTCACGATGGATGTCCTGAAGGAATGGTGGTATTACTTCTTTCAGTGCACCGAATGTCGCAGATGCTCCGTCTTCTGCCCCTACGGCATCGATACGGCCGAGATCACGATCATGGGCCGTGAGCTTCTGAACCTGCTCGGGCTCAACATCGACTGGGTAGCCACGCCGGTTGCCAACTGCTACCGAACCGGAAACCACCTCGGCATCCAGCCCCATGCCTTCAAGGACATGATCGATTTCTTCGTGGATGACATCGAATCGATCACGGGAATTCGGGTAGAGCCCAATTTCAACAAGAAGGGAGCCGACATCCTGTTCATCACGCCCTCGGGTGACGTGTTTGCAGATCCGGGAACGTATACCTGCATGGGCTACCTGATGCTCCATCACTTCCTGAAGGAAAAATACGGTCTCGACATCACCTGGAGTACCTATGCCTCCGAGGGGGGCAATTTCGGATTCTTCACTTCCCATGAAACCATGAAGCGGCTCAACGCCAAAATGTATGCCGAGGCCAAGCGTCTAGGGGTCAAGTGGATTCTGGGAGGGGAATGCGGCCACATGTGGCGGGTCATCAACCAATACATGGACACCATGAACGGACCGGCCGATTTCCTTGAGGAACCCGTCAATCCGATCACAGGCACCCGTTTCGAGAACGCCCGATCCACCAAGATGGTGCACATTTCCGAATTCACCGCCGACCTCATCAAACACGGCAAACTCGATCTCGATCCCGCTCGGAATGACAACCTGGTGGTCACTTTCCATGATTCCTGCAACCCGGCCCGGGGGATGGGGATGTTCGACGAACCTCGGTACGTGATTCAGAACGTCGTCAACAAGTTCTATGACATGCCGGCCAACACCATACGGGAGCAGACGTTCTGCTGCGGCAGCGGTGCAGGTTTGAACGCCGGAGAGAATATGGAACTGAGACTGTGCGGCGGGATGCCGAGGGCCATGGCGGTCAAGCATGTTCACGAAAAATATGGGGTCAACATGCTCGCCACAATCTGCGCCATCGATCGTGCGGCCCTGCCGACCCTAATGGATTATTATCTGCCGGATGTCCGGGTGACTGGAGTGACCGAACTGGTGGCCAATGCCTTGATCCTGCCGGGAGAACAGGAGCGAACCACCAATTTGCGCGGTGAACCGCTGCCGGGCATGGAAGAGGAGGAATAATGGACGATCGAAAATACATCATGACCGGGTTGGTCATTTTTCTGATGATTGCGACGTTCCCGTTCTGGTACAACCTTGGCAAGGCTTCGCCCGCTCCTGAGATTAAATTGACCGACAAGGCAAAGGCTGCCAAGCAATGCGTGATGCCAACTACCTACATGCGGGCGGAGCACATGCAGCTTCTCGATATATGGCGCCATTCCGTGGTCCGCAACGGGGAGCGGATTTTCGTCAATGCCCAGGGCAAGGAGTTCGTGATGAGCCTTTCGAACACCTGCCTGGACTGCCACGCCAACAAGGCGGATTTCTGTGACAAATGTCACACCTACGCTTCGGTGACGCCCTATTGCTGGGACTGTCATATCGACAATCCGAAGGAGGTGAAATGATGGAAACCAGTAGACGACGATTTCTTCAAATGGCCGGTATTGCCGCAGTCGGTCTGAGCGCAAAACCGGTGTTCAATGCCTTTGCTGCGGAACATGGCGGGCATGAAGCCGTTCCATCGGTAAAGCCAGGGCCCGATGGCCTGAAGGCCAAGCAGTGGGCCATGGTCATCGACACCCGCAAGATCAAATCCGCCAAAGATCTGGAACCCATGATCGAGGCGTGTCACAAGATTCACAACGTGCCTACGTTTGCCGACAAGCATCATGAAATCAAATGGATCTGGCATGAGGAATACAAGCATGCCTTTCCGACGGATGTGGCCAAATTCATGGATGAACGGCTCGAACATGTGCCTTTTCTGGTGCTGTGCAACCATTGCGAAAATCCGCCCTGTGTCCGTGCCTGCCCCACGAAGGCCACTTTCAAGCGGCCCAGTGATGGAATCGTCATGATGGATTTCCACCGCTGCATCGGCTGCCGCTTCTGCATGGCCGCTTGTCCTTATGGTGCACGAAGTTTCAACTTCCGGGATCCCAGACCCTTCATCAAGGAAACGAACAAGGAATTCCCCACCCGGATGAAGGGGGTCGTCGAGAAATGCAATTATTGTTCGGAGCTTCTGGCTGTCGGAAAGCAGCCGGCCTGTGTCGAAGCATCCAACGGCATTCTCACCTTCGGCGATCTCTACGATGCGGAATCCGAAGTCCGGAAGCTTCTGAAGGAGAATTTCACCATTCGACGCAAGCAGAACCTCGGTACCGAGCCTTCTGTTTACTACATCGTGTGAGGTGACCATGCTGGAACTCGCTATCCAAGGCAGTAAGAAATATTTCGGATGGATCATCGCCCTGCTCGTGGTGATCGGTATGGCCTTCGGCATCTACCGGTTGCAGCTCGATTTCGGTCTGGGCATCACCGGCATGAGCCGGGACGTTTCCTGGGGATTTTACATCGCCCAGTTCACCTTTCTCGTCGGGGTTGCCGCAGGAGGGGTGATGGTCGTAACCCCCTATTACCTGCATCATTACAAGGCCTTTGGTAAAATCACCATTCTCGGTGAATTCTTGGCCATCTCAGCCATCACGATGTGCCTGCTCTTCATTCTGGTGGACTTGGGCCAGCCGATGCGTATGTTCAACGTGCTGCTCTATCCCACGCCCAATTCGGTGCTCTTCTGGGATATGATCGTGTTGAACGGCTATCTCTTTTTGAATATCGTGATCGGATGGAACGTTCTGGAGGCCGAGCGCAACCAAACCCACTATCCGATGTGGCTGAAACCCCTCATTTATCTCTCCATCCCCTGGGCCGTCGGTATCCACACGGTTACGGCCTATCTGTACTGCGGTCTTCCAGGAAGGGGATTCTGGCTTACGGCCATTCTGGCCCCTCGATTTCTGTCTTCCGCTTTCGCCGCCGGACCGGCCCTGTTGATCCTGCTCTGCCTGTTCATCCGAAAGGTCACGAAATTCGATCCGGGAAGAGAGCAGATACAGTCGCTTGCCAAGATCGTAGCCTACGCCATCTGTCTGAACGTCTTTTTCTTCCTGTGTGAGGTGTTCGTGGTGTTCTACAGCCAGATTCCGGAGCACATGGATCACCTGAAATATCTCTTCATCGGGCTTCACGGCCATGGAAATCTGGTTGGCTGGATGTGGACATCGATGTTCCTGATGCTGGCCGGGATCATCCTGCTCGTCAATCCCTATACCCGGAAAAACGAAACGAGCCTTGCCCTTGGGTGCTTTGTCATCTTCGCAGGCACATGGATCGACAAGGGACTTGGGATGATTTCAGGTGGTTTCGTACCTTCCCCCCTGCATCATGTCACCGAATACGCCCCCACCTTGCCGGAAATCGGCATCACCCTGGGGGTTTATGCAGCCGGATTCTTGGTGTTGACGTTGCTGTATAAGATGGCGATCGGGGTGAAGGAAGAGGTTCGAGCGTAGTAGAAGTTCCGGAAAGAAGACAAGAGAATCTTAAAAAGGGGTGGATCGGGCTGTTGTGGATGTCGGCCCGGTCAACACCCCTTTTTGTTGGTGCTTGTGATGGAGTCGCAACAAGTCGGGTAGTCTCTGTTGAGGCGTATACCCCGCCGTGCTCAAGCCCGGCAATTGAACAAACCAAGCGGTAGCGTCTTTTTGCGAAGCCATCATGTATGGTGTCGGACCTATGGCTGTCTTGACGAATGCTGTCTTACCGCCAACCGCGCGCGGGTCATGCGCTCGCGAAGACCGCCTTCTTTCAGAAAGGACTGCTCCAGGTGACGGATATGTTTGTCCAATAGATAATTCGTCTGGTGGATCAGGCAAATGATGATGTTCGCTACGATTTCGGCAGGGCGGGTGTCGAAGAAGATACGATAGGTTTCATAGGATTCATCTGTGCTCCGCCCCAGCTTGCGTACAAACGAGGCCTCCCGACTGTCCTTGCCCCACAGTGGGGCGTTTCGCGTCCGAAGAAAATCTTTGTAGTCTTCCAGCAACTCTTCCAGACTGGCTCGGGCCACATTCATGAGCTTGATTTCGGTCTCCTTGGAAGTTCCCGAAGCCATACTGCCTTCGACGATGTTCTGTTTTCCCGATCGCGCCGCCTGAACCATCTGGCCCACCGTTCGGTTATGCCGTTCGAGGAACTGCTCACAGAAGCGAACCGTTGCGTCATACACGATCAGTGCTTTTCGATAGGAAAGCAGCTTCTGATAGCCTCCATGAGGCGGGATGACGCGATTGCTCACGGAAGGACCTCCGAGGAATAGTTTAATAATTAAGGATCAATAGGACCTATAGGACCTATAGGTCCTTATAGGTCCTATAGGTCCTATAGGACTTATAGGACCTATAGGACTTTTGAGAATTATAGAAGCCATAGATCTTCTTGAATCAATCGTTGTTTTAGCCAACAGTTCATCCGAGTTTTACTTTCCCTCAATCAAAAAGCCGCTTGAAAAAACCCTTCTTGGCGACAGCGGTCGGTGCGATCAGATCGACCCGACCGATTTCTTCGTTGTTGAAGCGGATGACCATCTGTCCCAAAGGCTGACCCTGTTGAACAGCACCGGGGATTTGTTCGGGAAGTTCCACCGATTTCGTCAGCAGCTTGCGTTTTTCCCGAAGTACCATATAGGAAAAATCGGCGGCGGCAATCGGTTTCATGCTGGGCTGAACCCCATCGGGCAGAAGCACTTCCTTATCGATGACCTCTCCTTTTCGGATCAGCCGAACGCGGTCATACAAGGAAAAGGCCCGGTTGAGTTTGGCCTCGACGATGCCGTCTCGGATTTTTGCCGTCGGTGAGCCCATGACGACGGCGATAAAGCGCAGGTCTCCTTTCATGGCCGTAGCAACGATGCTGTATCCGGCTTCCCGGTAGAAACCCGTCTTCAGGCCGTCCATGCCAACGAATCGGTTCATGAGGTTGTTGTGATTTCGCATGATCAGGCTTCCGTTTCGAAACGGTTCCGTGTAGAGAGACGTCCAGCTGAGCAACAGGGGATGTTTGATCAGGTTACGGGACAGAAGGGCCAAATCATGGGGTGTGGAGAGATCGGGTTTTTGGCCCGGGGCCGGCGGAAGGCCATGCGGACTAAAAAATACGCTGTCCTTCATGCCGATGCTGCTTGCCTTTTCATTCATCAGCTGGACACATTCTTCGCGGCTTCCTGCCACAAATTCGGCAACCGCATAGGCTGCGTCATTGGCGGAGGCCACCATCACGGCCTTCATCATTTCTTCGAGCGAAAACACCTCGCCGGGTTTGAGGTACACTTGGCTTCCGCCCATCGAAGCCGCTTCAGGAGAAGCCGTGACCGGATCATCGAGACGGATTTGTCCGCTTTCAACCATGTCCAGGACGACGGCAGCCAGCATCAGCTTGGTGATACTGGCGGGCGGACATGGTTGATGAATGTTTTCCCCTTCCACCACCATCCCCGTTTCGGCTTCCACAACGATGAAGGCCTTGTACGGTGGTTGGGATTCCGGTGGTTTCTCGGTGGCAAGAGCGGGCTTTTCAGTCGCAGGTGTCTTCTTGGGCTTTTGG
>JBFMBE010000146.1:0-9035 GCA_040755275.1 Thermodesulfobacteriota bacterium
GTGCACGACGCTATCGAGCAATACAAGCGTGACCGCAACCCGCGTGAGAGGCTTTTTGAGCTGGGCCGGTGCGTGGCACATTTTGCTGTGGACGAAAACGAGGTGTGGTTCTGCACCCACCTTAAGGGTAAGGCATCGTGGTTTCTACCCTTCAACAAGGGATGGAACGACGGCGCAGGCAATCCACCCAATCCTCACGGGCTTAAGACCGATTATCTCTGGCGCGAACTCCTGACTCGTGAGAGCCTGACCGACATCCTCGAAAATTACGCTCAACTGGTGGAGGAAAAGGACCTTAGGACCGGTAAAAAACGCCGTCGGCAGATCTTTCCCCGGTATCATCAGCTTGACGTGGTTCGAAAACTCCTGGCGGATGTAGCGGCACGCGGCGTGGGCAAGCGTTATTTGATCCAGCATTCAGCAGGCAGCGGCAAGTCCAACTCCATCGCCTGGCTGGCGCACCAGCTTATCGGCCTTGAGAGACATGAAAAACCCGTTTTCGATTCCATTATCGTGGTGACCGACCGGCGTATCCTGGACCAGCAGATCCGCGACACGGTCAAGCAGTTTGCCCAGGTCAGCGCCACGGTGGGGCACGCGGAGCATTCCGGCGACCTGCGGCAGTTCATCGAGGGCGGCAAGAAGATCATCATCACGACGCTTCAGAAGTTCCCTTTCATCCTTGACGAAATCGGCAACGAACATCGAGGGCGTAGTTTTGCGATCATTATTGACGAGGCCCACTCCAGCCAAGGTGGCCGCACCTCAGCCAAGATGAGCATGGCCCTGTCGGAGGCCTGTGTTGAGGAAGAAGACGAGACCTTTGAAGACAAGGTCAACCGGCTCATGGAGGCGCGAAAACTTTTGCCGAATGCAAGCTACTTCGCCTTCACAGCCACTCCCAAGAACAAGACGCTCGAGATGTTTGGCGAACCCCACCCGCAACCGGACGGCACGGTGAAACACCGTCCGTTCCACAGTTACACCATAAAGCAGGCCATCCAGGAAGGATTCATCTTGGACGTGCTCGCACACTATACGCCGGTCAACAGCTACTATAAGCTCATCAAGACCACTCAAGACGACCCCGAATTCGACGTGAAAAAGGCGCAGAAGAAACTTCGCCGTTTCGTCGAGGGGCACGATTATGCCATCCGGCTGAAGGCCGAGATCATGGTGGACCACTTTCATGAACAAGTGCTCGCCAAGGGCAAGATCGGCAGCCAGGCGCGGGCCATGGTGGTTACCGGAAGCATTGATCGAGCTATACAGTACTACCATGCATTTCAGGCATATCTTGCCGAGCGCAAAAGCCCTTATCGGGCGATTGTGGCTTTTTCCGGTGAGCATGAGTACGGCGGGGTCAAGGTTAGCGAATCGAGTCTCAATGGCTTCCCCTCGACTCAGATACCAGACCGGATACGGGAGGACCCGTATCGGTTTTTGATCTGCGCCGACAAGTTCCAGACCGGCTACGACGAGCCGCTTCTTCATACGATGTACGTGGACAAGGTCCTTTCCGGGGTCAAGGCGGTGCAAACGCTTTCGCGGCTCAACCGCGCCCACCCTCAGAAGCACGACACCTTCATCCTCGATTTTGTCAATGACCTGGAAACGATCCGGATGGCCTTCGAGCCCTACTATCGGACGACGATCCTTGCCGACGAGACTGATCCGAACAAGCTGCATGACCTCAAAGCCGACCTGGACGGTTACCAAGTGTACAGCCACGAGCAAGTTGATGAACTGGTGCGGCTTTACTTGAGCGGAGCTGACCGGGACCGGCTCGACCCGATCCTCGACGCCTGCGTCGGCACTTACATGGAAGATCTCGATGAGGACGGCCAGGTGGATTTCAAGAGCAAGGCCAAGGCGTTCTTGCGAACCTACAGCTTTTTGGCTTCGATCCTTCCCTACACCAATGCCGAGTGGGAGAAGCTGTCAATCTTTCTGAACTTCCTGCTGCCCAAACTGCCAGCGCCAAAAGAGGAGGACCTGTCTAAGGGCATTCTTGAAGTAATCGACATGGACAGTTTCCGACTCGAGAAACAGGCAACGATGCGCATAGCGCTTTCGGATGCAGACGGCGAGATCGAACCGGCGCCCACCTCAGCCGGCGGCCACATGCCCGAACCAGAGCTGGACCGTCTCTCCAACATCGTCAAGGCTTTTAATGACCAATTTGGCAACATCCCCTGGACGGACGGTGATCGGGTGCAAAAGCTCATCACCGAGGAGATCCCTGCACGCGTGGCGGCCGACGCCGCCTACCAGAATGCGTGCAAGTATTCCGACAAACAGAACGCACGTATCGAGCATGACAAGGCGCTTCAGCGGGTGATGACCGCGCTGCTTCAGGACGACACCGAGCTGTTCAAGCAATTCAGTGACAACGAGTTGTTCCGGCGCTGGCTAACCGATACGGTATTCAAACTAACCTATAGTGAACCCGTGAATGCAGGCTAGTCATGACAATGGGATCAGTAGCTCCGCCGGATAGGTGGGGGCCGTGCTTCCCAACGCCTCGTTCACCGGCACAGCGGTCGAGCGACTAACGCTGCTGTCTGCGGCGCAGGAACACGTATTGGCCGAGGGTGACAGCAAGAACCGGCTAATGCAGGCGATTGGCGAATTGTCGAAGGCGTTGGTGCTGGCCGTTTCCGCTGCTTCGCAAAACACCACCCGCCCTCCTGCTGGAGGCCCGGCTTTGAGGAGAAATCGGTGATTAGCGACATTTTGCGAGGCCATCAGGATTTACTTGCGGGCGCTTTCCTTCTCCAGTTCGACGTCACACCTGCTTAGATATTCGAGGGCTTTCTGGTGAAAGCCCATATCCGTGAACTGGGTAATGATCCCACGAAACCGTTCTGCTGCCGCCCGATATCGTTTTGATTTGAAATAGAACTCTCCGATGAGAAATTCATGGGCGACGATGTTGCGGGTGGCACGCAGCAGGTATTCATCCGCCTTTTTGGCATAGGGATCATCGGGAAACTGACGTTTGAGCCTCTGGAAAACATCGATGGCGTTCTTGGCCGCCTTTTGATCCCGATCGATGGTTTCCATCTGGTGGATATAGCAGATGCCTTGCTGAAAAATGACGTAAGGTGTGGCTTCGTTTCGGGGATGGAGGGTTTCGAAACTTTCGTATGCCGCAATCGCCTTGTCGTATTCTTCGATCTGGTAATAGGCATCAGCGAGTTTCAATTCCGCCAGAATGGCATATTTGCTGAAAGGATACCAGTCCTTGAGTTTCTGGAAGGATTCGATGGAAGCCCGGTATTTCTTGTTGGAAAAGTCTTCCATCCCTTCACTGATGAGTTCTTGCGCGGTTTTGTTCTCCTTGCTCTTGAACAGACTGCAACCGGTGACAAGCAAGCACCCGATAACGACAAGACTCAGCAATCGCTTCATGAAGATCGACTTTCTAAGAAATAAGGATGGAAGATACAGCCTCCGGGAAGCTCGTCATCAGGGGCTGCATCGGTATTCAAAAGAGATGCGCTCGCAAAAAGTCGCTTTTCCCGTGCTTTTTGTAAATGTCGGGCAACAGCGGGGTGGTTGGGGGAGCCTTTTGGGCTGCTGCGAAAAAGGTTCCCCCAAAAGTGGCCTTGTTACAAAAGGGTTTTGATCATTTCCTCGAGTTTTGCCTTGGCGACTACGCCGACCACTTGATTGACGACCTTGCCGTTTTTAAAGAAAATCAGGGTAGGGATGGATCGAATGCCATATTGTTGCGGCGTTACCGGATTGTCATCCACATTGCATTTGGCGAATTTCAGCTGGGTACCATACACACCGGCAAGCTCTTCAACCACCGGTCCAAGCGCTCTACAGGGCCCGCACCACGGCGCCCAGAAATCGACAAGCACGGCACCTGCATGCTTCAAGACATCCGATTCAAACGATGCATCCGAAATTTCCGCTACATGATCCGACATGTCCTTCATCCTTTCTGAAAGGGGTAAAAGAAACCATACACATGGCTTCATTTATAGTATCTCACCATACCCTTGTCAACCGACAGGTCAGGATCTCCAGCCTTCGGGACAACCGGTTTGGCCCGATATATTTTCGGATGTCGTCGGATCCGTTGAACAGAAGAGCCGGTGCTGTCAACTCACTTGAGTGACAACAGCCTCCGGATGAATGACCAAATGAATCGTTGCCCCCACCTCAGAAACCGATGGACAGGCGGGCACATGGAACGATAGCACTTGTCCGGAGTCAGTCCGCACATCGATGTGGGTCTGTGAACCCAGAAATCGCTTTCGAACCAGGGTGCCGGAGATTCGGTTGACATGTTCCGGATCGGTTGCTCCCTCCTTGACGATCACGGCAGCATCGGGCCGGATCAATACCGTAACTTCATCTCCAGGTTTTCCGATGACTGCCGTATCGGTTTGCAACCGTCCGAAATCGGCATCAAGCAACTGCCTGGAAAGGATGCGGCCGCGGATGACATTGTCGTATCCGAAAAACCGGGCGATCTCTATCGTGGCCGGCCGACGATACACCGTTTCGGGCGAACCGATCTGGGCGATTTTCCCGCTCTGAAGTACAGCGACACGATCGGCCACAGCGAAGGCTTCGGCATGATCGTGAGTCACATAGACAGCCGTCATGCCGAGCTTTCGTAGAACATCCGCCGTATCGTAGACCAGCCGTTCCCGAAGCTGACGATCGAGACTGCCAAGAGGCTCATCGAGCAGAAGCAGCCTCGGCTGCGGTGCAAGGCTGCGGGCGAGGGCGACCCGCTGTTTCTGCCCTCCGGAAAGCTCGTTCGTTCGGCGCTCGGCAAGGGCTTCGATACCCATCCGTTCGAGCATCTGGCGCACCCTATCCAAGGAAGCCTCCCTGGATAGGCCGTGCAGCCCGAATGCCACATTTTCCCGGACATTCAGGTGGGGAAACAGGGCGAAATCCTGAAACACCATCCCCACGTGCCGCATATGGGCGGGTACATCCGACATGTCCCGACCCTCGATCCGCACCGAGCCGTCGTCAGGCGATTCGATTCCGGCGATGATCCGCAAAAGGGTCGTCTTTCCACAACCGCTCGGCCCGAGAATACATAGAATTTCCCCGCGGTTGAGCGCAAAATCCACTTGTTTCAGAGCAGGAATTCCTTGAAAGGACTTCCGAATGCCGATCACCTCCAAAAACGGACTCATCGCTGTTTCCCAATCCGTTCCAGCACGGTGAATCCGAAGGTCGTCAGGCCCAGCAGAATGGCAGCCATGGCCATGGCCCTACCGTAATTCATCTCGCCGGGCTGAGACAGGTACCGGTAAATCGCGATCGGCAAGGTCGGCACATGGGGTCGGGCGATGAATATCGTGGCGCCGAATTCCCCGAGGCTGATCATGAAGCTCAGAATGAGAGCCGCAGTCAAGCTGTTACGAATCAGCGGCAGCTGGACCCGAAGCCATCCATGCCAGGGAGAGCTTCCCAGCGTTGCTGCAGCCTGTTTCAGAACGTCGGGTATCCCTCGCAGGGCTGGGAGTACCGTCTGCAAAAAAACCGGAAAAGCGACGAGCGCATGCGACACCGGGATCAACAGCCATGAGGATCGGAAATCGATTGGATGTACGGCAAAGGTGAGGATGAAGCCCAGACCCAGGATGACCGGAGAGGCGCCAAGGGGCAGCAAAAAAACGCCATGGACGAAGGTCGTCATTCGAAAGGAGGAAGGAGGATCTGCAAGGAATTGAGCGGCCGGAAATCCGAAGGTAAGACAGAACGCGGCGGCGAGACAGGCGATTTGAAGTGACCGAATCACGGCATCGACCGGTTCGACAAAGAAAAGGGCGTCGCTGTCGTTGGCAAGAAGGGCGCTGAAATAGTCGAACCCCCATCCAGTCGATGTTCGGAAGGCCTGGACCAGAATGGCGGCAAGCGGAAGACCGAAACCTATCGCGTAGACGACACATGTGCCGGTGAGAAACGCCCGGCCTCGAGACGTTCGGGGCCTTCCGAGAATGCTTCCGGCCGAGGACTGGAACAAGGCGATACTGGAAGCATCCGGCGAGAGCCTTCTATGGAGGAAGACAACAAGGAGGGTGCAGCAGAACTGAACGACAGACAATTGGGCTGCGGAACGCATGTGAAAGAAATAAACCGTCTGCCGATAGATTTCCACATCGAGAGTTGTCATGGTGGATCCGCCCAGAAGAAGGACCACGCCGAAACTGCCGAAACAGAACAGGAAGACAACAAGGGCTGCGGAAAAGATCGCTGGCCGAAGCATCGGAAAAAGGACCCTTCGCACGACCCCGAGGGGTGAATGCCCCAGGCAGCAAGCACTCTCCAGAACATCGGCTCCGATCCGGCCCCCATATCCGGTTACCACCCGAAAGACGACGGAAACATTGTAAAAGACATGGGCCAGGATCACCGGAGCCCAGCCATATGGAAATTCGAAGGTGGGAAAGCCGATCCATTCGACCAGAAGACGATTCAACAGACCTTCGGACCCCCAGAGCGCCCGAAATCCGGCCGCGACCACCACGGTCGGCAGAACGAAGGGAAGTGTGAGCAGAACCTGCAGCCACTTCCTTCCGGTGACATCATAAAGCAGCCAGATGATGGAAATGGGAAGAGCGATCGTCAGCGTGAACAGGGTGGAGACACTCGCTTGAACAAACCCTTGGCCCAGGGTATGCCACAACAGGGACGAGGTCAAAAATCGCATCCATTGAGCGCCGTCGGCTCCTTGCAGGCTGATCCGCCAGACCGTCAGGATCGGAAGGGCGAACCAGAACAGCAACCCCGCCCCTGGAACGATCCACAGCAGATGAAGCCATCCTTCCGATGGTTTCATCGAAGCGCCGCATCCGCCCAGCGATTCAGCCATCCTTCCCGATTCGCCTCGATCGCCTCCCAGGAAACGATCAGGGGCTTTTCCGCCAGGGCGGCGTGTTTAGCGAAGACATCCGGAAGCTTCGCAGATGCGCGGGCCGGAAACATGAACATCTGCAGCGGAATCGCCTCCTGAAACGGAAGGTCGAGAAAAAAATCCACGACTCGTTTGGCTGCCTCGAGACGAGGGGTTCCAGCCAGAATTCCGACGAATTCGATCTGTCGAAAGGCGTTTCCAGCTGAGGTTACTGCCCCGGTTGGTGGCTCGGTGATGGGGGTTTTTGAAAAGTGGACTTCAGCCGCAGGACTGGTTGCATAACTGACGACAATGGGGCGGTTTCCTTTGGATGACGCCGAAAAATTGCCCCAGTAAGCTTCCTTCCACCCATCGACGATCAGGACCTGGTTTTGCCGCAGCTTTTTCCAGTAATCGACGAATCCCTGCTCTCCGTATCGGCTGATCGTTGCCAGTAGAAAAGCCATACCGGGAGAGGAGCTGGCCGGATGTTGCACGACACACAATCCGGCATATGCCGGAAGCGTCAGGTCGTCGATCGATCGAGGTGGTGCAAGATTACGGCTCAGGAACCATTTCCGGTCGTAATTGAGGCAGACATCCCCATAATCGACGGGCAGCAAGCGATGCAAGGGGTCCAACCGGAGGGATTCCGAGACGTCCGACAAATGGGGACTTTCATATGGAATGAAGATGCCGGCATCCAACCCTCTACCCATCAGGGAATTGTCGACACCGAAAAACACATCCGCCATGGGGTGGTCTTTCGATAGAATGGCTTGGTTGAGGGCCGCACCCGCATCTCCGGCCTTGAGAAACCGAAGGGTGATTCCGTGCCTTGATTCGAAGTCTGCAACCAGCTCTTTGGACATGCTGAAACTGCTGTGGGTCATCACCGTGACGACGGTCTTCGGAGTATCGGCATGAGCTGAAAACACTCCCAGAAGGATCGTCAGAACGATTGTCAACCACCGATTCATCTCAACCTCCTCGTTCACCTCTGTACGAGTTCGGGCGATTATTCCCGAAATGATGAAAGGAAACCCAAACGCTCGGTTTTGGTGGCCCCGCAAAAAGTCAGGCCCTCAGGATTGACCTGCAGGAATGCGGGTGAATTTAGCTTGGCAGCGGTAAAACTCAGGTGCTATGCACTGCCAACTGTTTTCACAAAAAAAGCCGCCCCCGGTAAAGGAAGCGGCTTTTAAGCGATTTCCTCCACCGGCATTATCCGGATCAGGTTCAACGGTCGGATCCACTCGAACATCGTCGGATCCCTCTCAGCCTGGTTCAGCCCAAGCTCCCGTATGCTGAAACAACCATCAGCATCATTCACGCGACAGGCGAATGATGCTGATACCTGCCACAAAATCCATCAGGAATCAAGAAGCAATCACGTGACACTCCATGTCGAGCATCCTGCGTTTGAGATCGATACCTCCGCCAAACCCCCCGAGTGAGCCGTCTTTTCGAATGACCCGGTGACATGGAATGATGACGGGAAACGGGTTGGTAGCCATCGTGTTGCCGACGAAACGACCGGCAGTCGGTTTCCCGATTTCAGCTGCGATGGATGAATAGGTCCGGGTCTGGCCATAAGGGATGGCGTACACAGCCCAAAGAACTTGGATACGGGTGTCGGTCATCGAGCCGAATTCCAGCCGATGCCAGAACGGAAACGACACAATCTTTCGTCCGGAAAAATAGGATTGAACAGCATGAATGATATCGTCGTCGGACGTCGATCGGATATACCGGATGCCTTCGCCGTAACGGCAACGATAGCGATCGATCACTTCGGGAGAAAACGTTCCCGGCAACCCGATTTCTACGACGATTGCCCCCGGATCCTTCCGGGCAATCCAGGCTCGACCCATATCTGTATGAAAATCATGAAGTTGAATCATTCGGTTATCCGTGATATTTCATCATTGATGGCCCCGCAAAAAGTCAGGCCCTCTCATTTGACCCGCAGGAAGGCGGGTGAATTTTGCTCAGCAGCGGAAAAACTCAGCAGCCCGAGCTCGTAGGATCGGGCGGATGGCCAAAATGAAAAGAATGGACTGCTGGTTTCCAACAAGCTGTTTTTCAAATCAATATCAATGAATTGCGTCCGCCCGATCCAACGATCTCCGGCTGCTTCAAACAGTTTCCGCTGCTT
>JBFMBE010000147.1:0-8992 GCA_040755275.1 Thermodesulfobacteriota bacterium
CATTTCCCAAAAGCACGGGAAAAGCGACTTTTTGCGAGCGCATCCAATGAGAAGGAGAAAACCATGTCCAACGTAAGGCACACATTCGATCAGTTGCGCGAGAAGGCTGAAGCACTGATCGGAGATGGCAGTCCTGTTTCTTTGAAAATCCCGCCTGAAGAGATGGCCAAGATCCTGCATGAACTTCAGGTCCATCAAATCGAGCTGGAACTGCAGAACGAAAATCTGCGAAAAACCCAGGATCAGCTGGCGATCTCCCGCGATCGCTTCGCCCTGCTCTTCCACCAAGCCCCCGTCGGCTACCTCATTCTCAACCCCAACGGCATCATCCTCGAGGCGAACGATACGTTCTGCCGCATGATCGGCATGGAAGCGGATCGCATCGTTTCTCGAGGATTGAACGAATTTCTGACCGAGGAAGACCGAAAGGCGTTTCTGGCACGCTATCGCTCGTTCTACAACAGCCCCACCGGAAAGCATATGGAATTCAGCCTTCAAACCAGACACCAGGACCTCGTTTGGGTTCGAATGAACGGGGCTCGAATGAATACATCCCCGAGACTACCGTCGGGCACGGAAGAAGAATCGGGCATTCTGGTCACATTGATCGACATCACCGATCGCATCCTGTCTCAGAAGACGATCGATCTTCACCGGGCCCAGCTGCAAACGATTCTCGACATCCTGCAGTATCCGGTCACCGATCTCCAATCGTTTCTTCAGTTCGTGATCGACAAATCGGTTTTCATCACCGAAAGCCGCTATGGAATCCTGATGCATCGGTGGGACGGCCAACCGCAGTTGACTACGATCTGGTCACAGCAGACAGGCGACGATTGTCGGGTATCCGCACCCCCGATGTACCTCACCTTACATGCCGACGGTATCCTCATGGAAGTCATCGAACGCAAGGAACCGCTCATCCTGAACGATGTAACATCCCGGATTGGAAGCCGCATACGCCTTCCGGAAGGCCATGTCTCCGTTACCCGGCTGTTGTGCCTTCCCATTTTGCGCAACGACGACGTGCTGGCAGTGGCTGTTCTTGCGGGAAAAGAAACCGATTATCGGTCTGTCGATCTGTTACAGGTCAACCTGATCCTGGAGCAGGCCTGGAAAGTGATCGATCGTGAAACGGCGCTGATGCAGGTGCGAAAGCAGGAAGAACTGTACCGCACCTTGACTGAAAACAGCCAGGATTGCATCATGCGCTTCGACGAGCGGTGCCGGCATATCTTCGTCAATTCGGCTTCGCTCCGGATGACACAACTGAAACAAGAGGACTTCCTCGGAAAGACCCATCGGGAAATGGGGTTTCCCTCCGATCTGTGCGACTTTTGGGAGTCCTCCATCCAGGCGGTTTTTTCCGAAAAGCGGATTCAGGAAAGGGAATTCAGTTGGGATGGACCCCATGGCCGAATCGTTTTCGACTGGCGGCTGTTTCCGGAAATGGATGATCATGGAAACGTCGTCAGCGTGGTGAGTGTGGCTCGGGATATCACGAAATGGCGCAAGGCCGAGGAGGAACGCGACCGGATGCAACTTCAGATCATCCAGCAGCAGAAGATGGAATCCATCGGCCGATTGGCGGGCGGTATTGCCCACGATTTCAACAACAAGCTTCAGGCCATCCTCGGATACACCGACATGGCCATCGAAGATGCGGGCGACAATGACGCACTCGTCGCCGATCTACAGACCATCCGGAACATATCCATGAATCTGGCCGATCTCGTTCGGCAACTGCTCGGGTACGCCAGCAAGCAGTTGGTCTGCCCCCGGATTCTCGATCTCAACCAAACCATCTCGGGCATGACAGCCATGCTGCGTCGACTGATCGGAGAACACATTTTCCTCGATTGGGCCCCGACACCCGAGCTGTGGCAGGTCAAGATCGACCCCGGCCAGGTCGATCAAATACTCATGCACCTGTGCCTCAATGCCCGGGATGCCCTGCGAGAAGGCGGCACCATCACGATCCGGGTGGAAAACGTCACCCTGCACCCCGCCGATTGTGCCGGATATACCGACCGGGTACCCGGGGACTACGTGGCGACCCGCGTTTCCGACACGGGCGAAGGGATCGATGCTGCGATCCTGGAGCACATCTTCGAACCTTTTTTCACGAGCAAGGACATCGACAAGGGCAAAGGACTCGGGCTTGCCGTCATTTACGGCATTGTCCGGCAAAACGGCGGATTCGTGGAAGTGGAAAGCCGTGTGCAGCAGGGAACGACTTTTCGCATCTTCCTGCCCCGGTGCATGGAAAGCGATGAGCCGGCCAAACTCAGCAAGGTGTGCTGCCACTCGAAAGCCACCATCCTGATGGTGGAGGATGATCCCGACATTCTCGACATCGGCCGAAAAATCCTCGAACGCATGGGATATGCCGCCCTCATCGCCCAGGACCCACAGGAAGCTCTGGCCCGGGCGGAATCGATCCTGCCCGGCCGGATCGATTTGTTGATCACCGATGTCGTCATGCCGGAAATGAACGGAAAGACGCTGAGCGATCAGCTCAGCCAAAAATTTCCGGGTATGCGGACCATTTTCATGTCCGGCTATACGGCGGACATTTTGGGCGTTCACGGAATTCTGGAAGATCGGGTATTGTTTTTGCAAAAACCCTTTACGGTCAACGCGTTCATGATGAGGGTCGCACACGCCCTCAAGACAGCGGATGAATCCGCGACAAGCAAGGAAGGCCGTTCATGAGTACGTTACCCTTCAATCGTTTCACCAGACGTCTGGCTTGGACCATCGTGATTGTATGTTCGGCAGTCGTCGTTTTCACCGGCATCCATGTTTACCGAAACGATGTGCGGCTCGTCTACCACCACTATTCAGAAATCCTGAGCTCCGTCGCTTCCATGAAGACGCAGCTCGTTTCGAACTGGCGCATGGAGCGGATCGATGATGCTCGAATGAATTCCACCGGTATACTGAGGCTCCTGGTCAACGAAATGCTGGTCCTCGGACCGACGGATGCGCCTCAAAGAAACATGGTACTCGATCGGATGCGCTTTTTCGTAACATACGAGCATCTCAAGAACATGATGCTCATCGATCCAGAGGGCAATTTGCTTCTGGCGGTGAACCCGGAAATGAAATTTCTTCCGGATGATGTACTTCCGCTCGTTCGCAAAGTCGTCGAATCCAACGACATTGCCTTCGATGAAATCAACCTGTGCTCTGTCGGCAAAACCCTGCACATCGACATCGGTGCACCCGTTCGGAACGATGCGGGAGATCCCGTCGCCGTTCTGGTGCTGCGGTCGGATCCGAAGGATTGGCTGTATCCCATGATAGCCCTCTGGCCGGAGCCATCCGAGACCCATGAAACCCTCCTTTTCCGGATCGAGGATGAGCGGTTCGCATTTCTGTGTCCCATGAAATTCCGCGGCGACGCCCCCCTGACCTACCAAAAGCCGATCGGAGAGTGCGAGATCATCCAGCGCTATGTACATACCGAAAATCCGGGCATTTACGAGGGAAGGGACTACCGGGGGGTTTCCGTTTTGGCGGATATCCGACCCATCCAAGGCTCTTCCTGGATGCTGATGACCAAAATCGATCGGGATGAAATCGAGGCGGAAATGGTCTCCAGGAGAAGGACCATCGCCCTGGTCTGCCTGGGTATCCTCCTGCTGACGGCCGTGTCGGCGACACTCATCGTTCATCGGGTGGAACGTCGGGAAATTGAATCGAGTCTGCGGGAAGAGCGCCTGCAGCGAATCGCCAACGAAGAAATCCGGGCGGCGTTTTACGGCATCGGTGACGGAGTCATCATGACCGACACCGAAGGAAAGGTGGTCCGCATGAACCCGGTTGCCGAAACCCTTACGGGGTGGACCCAAGCGGAGGCTATCGGTAAACCTCTGACCGAAATCTTTCACATCGTCAACGAACAGACCCGCGGGGAAGTGGAAAATCCAGTGGCCGAAGTCCTGGCCAAGGGGATCGTCGTCGGCCTGGCCAATCACACCCTGCTCATTGCGCGGGACGGAACCGCACGACCCATTGCCGACAGCGGCGCGCCGATCCGCGACGACAACGGTGCCATCACCGGTGTCGTTCTCGTATTCCGAGATCAGACGGCAGAGCGGGAGCATCTCAATATCCTCCAGCAGAACGAGGCCCGGCTTCGGGCCATCTTCGACGCGGTTGCCGATCCACTCATCGTCTACGATGGGGAGGCAAGGCCCCAATACGTCAATCCGGCATTTACGAAGCTCTTCGGTTGGAGGTTGGAAGAAATCGATCATTCCATACACCCATGGATTCCCCAAGACTATTGGGAGTCCTTCCAAGAAAAACGATTGGAGATGTTTGAACAACGCACAGCGCTGCGATTCGAGACCCAACGGATCACCCGAGACGGCAAGACAGTGGAAATCATGGCAAGTTATGCCCCGTTTTTCGATGCCGACGGAAAGCCGCTCGGCTTCGTTGCCTGCCTCACCGATATCACCCGAATCAAGGAAATGGAGCGGGAAATCCGTCAGTCGCAAAAAATGGAGGCCATCGGAGCGCTGGCTGCCGGTATCGCCCACGATTTCAACAACATTCTCTTTCCCATTTCGGGACTGGCACAGATCTCGCTCTGGGATGCCCCCGATGGCTCGTCCTTGCGGCAAAACCTCGAAAAAATCTACGACGCCACCCGACGGGCAGCCGACCTGGTACAGCAAATCCTGACCTTCAGCCGACGGGCCGAGATGAAGAAAACGCCGGTGATCCTGCAGCCCATCGTGAAGGAAGTCTTCAAACTCACACGATCCTCGATTCCGGCCAACATCGACATGCAACTCGATGTATATCCCAAAACGCTCCGGGTGATGGCAGACGCCACCCAGTTGCACCAGGTGCTGATGAACCTCATCACCAACGCCTACCATGCGGTGGAAAAGAACGGCGGTAGCATCCATGTGGAGCTGATGGAGGCCAGACTCGAGAAGGACCGCTCCATCGGCGGACCCAGCCTTCCGCCGGGCCGCTACGCCTTGATCCGGGTATCCGACACCGGCTCGGGCATCGATCCGGCCATCCTCGACAAAATCTTCGAACCCTATTTCACCACCAAGCCCCAAGGCAAGGGAACCGGATTGGGCCTTGCCGTCGTCCACGGCATCGTGACCGAGCTGGGTGGAGACATCCGCTGCGAGAGCTGGCTGGGTAACGGCACCACCTTCCATGTGTACATGCCTCTTCTGATCGATCCAGAGGATGCCTCTGTCGGTTCCTCGACCAAGCCGCTTGAAATTCCCGGAGGTACCGAGCGCATCCTCCTGGTGGACGACGAAAAACCGATCGTCGATATGGAAAGCCGGGTTCTCGAACGGCTGGGTTACCAGGTGGACAGCTTCACCGCCGCAACGGAGGCCCTCGTTCACTTCGAGGCAGACCCCGGAGCCTACGACCTCGTCATTACCGACATGTCCATGCCGAAAATCACCGGTGAAGCATTGGCACGGCGGGTGCTTGCGATCCGTCCGGACATCCCGGTTCTTCTGTGCACCGGATACACCGAACTCATCCAGGAGGATCGGGCCCGTGCGATGGGAATCGCTGCCGTACTTCCGAAGCCGCTGGCTGTTGAAACCCTGGCAGAAGCGATTCGCCGAGCCGTCGAAGGGAAACGACCATCATGAACGATTCGTTGGATATCGCCCGATTGAAGAAACAGGAGCGGCAGTACCGGCTGCTGTTTCAAAACATGACGATGGGTTTTGCCCTGCACGAGGTTCTTCTGGATGCAACCGGGAAACCGTGCGATTACCGTTTTCTGGAAGTCAATCCGGCCTTCGAAAGACAGACCGGTTTGCGGGCAGCCGATATCCTCGGGAAAACCGTCCTCGAAGTGCTTCCCCAGACGGAGAGCTATTGGATCGAAACCTACGGACGGGTGGCCCTGACGGGTGAATCCATTCAATTCGAACACTACAGCAGATCCTTGGGGAAACATTACAACGTAACGGCCTATTCTCCAGAGCCGGGACAGTTCGCCTGTCTCTTTCTGGATATCACGGAGTCGGTGGAACTCAAGAAACGCCTGTTGCAGGCCCAAAAAATGGAAATCATCGGTGCACTGGCAGGCGGCATCGCCCACGACTTCAACAACATTCTCTTTCCGATTTCGGGTTTGGCCCAAATGCTGCTTTGGGATACGCCCAAGGGATCGCCCCAGGCGGAAAGCCTCGAAAAAATCTACACGGCTGCACGCAGGGCCGCCGATCTGGTCAAACAGATCTTGACCTTCAGCCAGCAGACCGAAACGGTCAAAATGCCGATCTTGCTGCAACCCGTGCTCAAGGAAGTGTTCAAACCGACCCGATCGACCATTCCACAACACATCGAGATGAGCCTGTATGTACCCCAGCCGTCGCTTCGCATTCTCGGAGATTCGACCCAAATGCATCAGGTTCTGATGAATTTGATCACCAACGCTTATCATGCCATCGAAAACAAAGAAGGCCGCATCGATATCACCCTGGAAGAAATCGATCCAAAGAAGGAGAAGATCGATGCAACCATTCAGTTGTCGGCAAGACGCTATGCCCGAATTCGGGTGGCGGACACTGGAAGCGGTATCGATCCGACGATCCGAAACAAAATTTTCGATCCGTATTTCACCACCAAACCTCAAGGAAAGGGTACTGGACTCGGTCTTGCCGTCATCAAGGCCATCATCGAGGAACTGAATGGCTTCATTGTCTTCGAAAGCGAGGTCGGGAAGGGGACGCAATTCGACATCCTACTGCCGCTGTTTGAGGGAAACGAGCATGCGGTCCAACCGCAGTCCGGAGAAACCCTCCAGAAAGGATCCGAAACCATACTTCTCGTAGATGACGAACAACCCATCATCGACATGGAAAGACGCATGCTCGAACGGCTTGGCTATCACGTAGTCGCTTTGACGGACAGTCAGGAAGCCCTCGAGGTGTTTCGGGCCGACCCGATGCGCTTCGATCTGGTGATCAGTGACATGTCCATGCCGAAAATGAGCGGTGAAACGCTTCTGATGCGGATGCTGAGCATCCGAAACGATCTGCCGACCATTCTGTGCACGGGATACGAGAAGCTGATCGACAAAAGCCTCGCCGAAGCGATCGGCATTCGCTCGATTTTGCCCAAACCATTGGATGCAGTAGACCTCTCCAAAACCATCCGGAACGTGATCGAGAACCGGATCGAACCGAGCGGGACCTGACGGAAGAGCGACCGAGAACTGCGAAACACTTGCTTTCACCATGGGGTTCGGCTATGGAGAATGAGTCGCAAAAAGTGGATCTCCCTCCTGCCTCGCATGGGGGCGGACATTGGAGGAAAATCTCTGGATAGCGACTGAATGAAGGTCCTCATGGAAAAGGTTCTCATCATCGACGACAACGAGCTGGTCTGCCAGACCCTGGTGCAGTTGGTAGAGCGGATGGGCATGGAGGCATCGTGGGAAACGACGCTCCGTGGCGGATTGGAAAACGCCCGCTGCGGTCACCACGATGTCGTATTCCTGGATATCCGGCTTCCGGACGGGTGCGGTCTCGATATCCTTCCTGAATTGCGCCGCAGGGAAATGCCCCCCGAAATCATCATCATCACGGGTTTCAGTGATGCCAACGGTGCGGAAATCGCGATTCAGAACGGGGCATGGGATTACATCGAAAAGAACACCCCGCTTCAGGACATCCAGCTCTCCCTGAGTCGAGCCGTTCAATATCGAAAACAGAAAAAGGAAAAAGCCCTTCGCATCGTCCTGAAGCGCGACGCCATCATCGGCAGGAGTTCATCGATCGCCGCTTGCCTCGACAAGGCCGCCCAGGGTGCCATTTGTGACAGCCCGGTTTTGATATCCGGTGAAACGGGCACCGGCAAGGAACTCTTTGCGCGGGTGATCCACGAAAACAGCCGTCAGGCGGCTGCCAACTTCGTTGTAGTCGATTGTTCGGCCCTGCCTGAAAACCTGGTCGAAAGCATCCTCTTTGGCCACATCAAAGGATCCTTTACCGGAGCACTCACCAACCGGGACGGGCTGATCCGGCAGGCCCATCGAGGCACGCTCTTTCTGGATGAAATCGGCGAGCTGCCGATCGGCATCCAGAAGAATTTCCTGAGGGTGCTTCAAGAAAAGCGGTTTCGACCCCTCGGCAGCCAGGAGGAATGCTTCAGTGATTTTCGCCTGATCAGCGCCACCAACCGTGACCTCGAAACGATGGCCCGCCAAGGGCTTTTCCGGCAGGATCTCTATTACCGCATCTGCGCCCTGCACATCCCGCTTCCTCCGCTGAGGGACCGCAAGGAAGACATTCCCGGTCTCACGTATCACCGCATCGAACGAACGACCGCCCGGATGCAATTGCCCGCACCCGGAACGGCTCCGGATTTCATCGAAGCCTTGATGTACCACCAATGGCCGGGCAATGTACGGGAACTCTTTCACGTCATCGATTCGGTGCTGTCGGATGCTGCAAACGAGCCTATTCTGTTTGCCACCCACCTGCCAGCGGCCATCCGAACCCATGCAATCAAGCACAAGTTGATGGTCTCCCGCTCGAGCCTTCCGTCATCCACCACCGTCGGGCACATATCGACAGATAACCAGCAACCCGGAATACCCGCGCAGGCGAAGCTGCCTGCCTTCAAAGAATTCATCGACGCCGCCAAATCCCGGTATCTCGACGATCTACTGGAAAGGACGGAAGGAAACATTTCTGCGGCCTGCAGGCTTTCAGGCCTCTCGAGAGCCTATCTCTATCAGTTGCTGAAGAAATACCGAAAAACAGATCCTCGTGCCTGATCGCTTCAGAACCCGACGTTTCCGTCTGTTTCGGGCGGCATGGAGGATCACATGGCAAGGAAGCGATTCATCGAACATAGAGGATGGGCTCGCAACAAGGCGCCTCCACCCTGATTTTGTCGATTGCAAGGCCTCCAGCAGGAGGGCGGGTCCATCCAGAGGACCCGACTTTTTGCGAAGCCGTCATGTTTGATGGCC
>JBFMBE010000148.1:0-8981 GCA_040755275.1 Thermodesulfobacteriota bacterium
TGCTGGACGATGGCATCCAGGACTGCCCAACCATTGAGGGTCAGGCGCACCCTGGTCCCATCCAGCATCATGAGGGAATCGTCGAGGGCCATCATGGGATTCAGGATGGAAACAAGGTCGATATCAAAATCCTTCTGAAATTCCTTCAGATCGATTCCCTCCACCGTCCGAAGCCCCAGGAATACCGTTTCAAGCATTCGGTTGTCCCGGGTCAACACCTCGTATCCACCCGGAGGAAGCTTTCCATCTGAAAGCGCCTGTACATAGCCGGTCAGATCGCGATCGTTCCAGCTGCGAATAGGAGAAACAAAGCTGTGGGCACCGGGTCCAACACCGAGATACGGTGCACCCATCCAGTATTTGCAATTGTGGCGGGATCGGTTTGTCCTCCCTTCCTTTTTGGGTCCATCGAAGGCGAAATTGGAAATTTCATAGTGAAGATATCCTGCATCTGTCAGCATCTCAGACACCATCCGAAACCGATCGGCCTCTTCCTCTTCCGAAAGAACCCGAAATTCCTTCCGTTGGATGGCTTCCTCCAAAACCGTTCCCTCTTCCACGGTTAGGCTGTAACAGGAAATGTGCTGTGGTTGGAATCGGATCATGGTGCTCAAGTCCTCGACCAGGTCCTTTCGATCGCGAACGGGAATGTTGTAAATCAGATCGGCCCCAACCTTCCAGCCTTCGAGAGACAGCGCATCCAGCAGGACCCGCTCGGCTTCTCGTGCCGTATGAAACCGTCCCAGAAACTGCAGGACCGAATCTTGAAAGCTCTGAATGCCCAGTTGCAGACGATGGATTCCCAGAGATTGTACCTGTCCAAGCCATCGACGGTCGACCGTACCCGGATTCGCCTCCAGGGTGATTTCAACATCCGGATCGATCCGAAAACACTGAAACAACGTATCGAGAATGGCTCCGATCTGGGCCGGGCTCATCACAGAAGGGGTGCCGCCGCCGATATAGACGGTATCGAAGACGGTTTCAGTTTCCCGCGAGCGAAGATGGATTTCGCGAATCAGGGCGCCGAGGAAATCATCGAGTCGGGAAGGATCGGTAATCGAATAGAAATTGCAATAGCGGCATTTCCGAAGGCAGAAGGGAATATGAACGTAGAGACCGGCTGTTTTCAATTGTTGCCCCCTTGAAAGAAAACAGGCGCCGGAGAAGAACCCCGGCGCCTGTTTCGGGCGTGTCATATACCATCAGTCACTGATCGCGATCTTCTTCGGAACCGCCTTTTCGCTCTTGGGAATGCGGATACTCAGCACGCCATCCTTGTAGGTCGCATCGATCTTATCCGCTTCTACCTCGCTGGGAAGCGCAACGCTACGGCAGAAGGAACCGAAGCTGCGTTCGATCAGGTGGTAATTTTCGTTCTTGTTTTCGACTTCCCGCTTCTTTTCACCACTGATGGTCAGCAGATTGTTGGTAAGGGTAATCTGAACATCGTCTTTGCTCAGACCGGGTAATTCGGCCCTGACGGTGATCTCCCTTTCGCTTTCGACGACATCGAGTCTGGGATGCCACATGCATTCTCGATCCCCCTCAAAGAAGGCCGGCAAGGTGTTTTCCCAGAACCAGCTGAAGATATCCCGGGCCGGACGATCCAACCAATTTCTGGATACAATAGGCGCAAGATTCATCATGGCACACCTCCTTTGTTATCGTATTCAATTGGTTACCGATTCCTTTTTCGGCTTTAAAATAATACATTCAGGTCGGCTGTCAAGAGCTCTTCCGGCGCCTCCGACGACGTCCGATCGGTTCTCACGATAAAACTATTGACATCCCCTTGTTCCCGGTTTATTGTGACCACACTTGATGTATCCGATAGCGACATTAAAAGGGTTATCATGGCAACAACCTGTTTTCCAATAACAATTTGCGATAGCCAATGCTGGTGGTGCTGGCGCACCGTTTCCCTGGGAGGCGCCGGCGATGCCTAATTGATGGAACAATCCCTCAAGGCCGTGGGCGTTTCCCGCCCACGGCCTTTTTTGTTTCCCAAAGAAGGCCGTGGAAGTCTTTTCCACGGCCTTCTTTTTTTGACAAACCTTTTTTCAAGGAAACCCGACACCATGCTGATTCGTCGTTTTCCAGATCGCGATTCGTTTCTCGACATGGCCTCCCGATTTTCCGTCGTACCCCTCGCGGCTGAAATTTTGGGAGATCTCCATACACCGGTGAGTTTGCTCGAACGCTTCGACGTTCGTGATCGACCCGTATTCCTATTTGAAAGCGTGGAAGGTGGTGAGCGATGGGGCCGGTATTCCTTCATGGGAATATCCTCTCGTTATGAACTGCGGATTCTGACAGACTGGATCGAAATCTCGGAACAGAACCATGTAACCGTTATTCCGCATTTCGGAAAACCCCTGCTACAACTGCGGGAATTCATGAAACGCTTTACGGTCCCGAATCTGCCGTCCCTCCCCCGATTCTGGGGTGGACTGGTCGGTTACCTGAACTACGAAATGGTAGGGTTTTTCGAAAACATTCCCGCCCGCACTCTACCAGGCGAAATTCTAGCGCATTGGGTCGTTCCCGATACCCTTATCGTCTTCGACAATGTACGACACACGATTCTGGCGATCGTTCTATCCTTTTTGAACGATTTTACTTCAGCCGAAGAGGCTTTTCGAAACGCAGACGTTCGTCTCGATGAACTTGTCCACCGAATCGGCATTCCTGATTCGAAACCTCATACCGCCCAACCGGAGCCGCTGTCGTTATCCCCCGTCTATCCAATGGAGCATTTCCTTGGAATGGTCAATCGCGTCCTCCACCACATCCACGAGGGAGACGTCATCCAAACCGTGATTTCCCAACCGTTTCACTGCCCGGCCCCCCACCATCCGTTGATGCTCTACCGAATGCAGCGCTTCGTGAACCCATCCCCCTACTTGTTCTACATGAGGCTTGGTGGAACCATACTGATCGGCTCATCCCCCGAAACCATGGTCCGATTGGAAAACGGACGGGCGGTACTCAGACCGATCGCTGGCACCAGACCACGGGGTGCGACCGAACAGCAGGACCGGGCCTATGCAGACGAACTTCTCGCCGACGAAAAGGAAAAGGCGGAACACTTGATGCTGGTCGATCTGGGGCGGAACGATCTGGGCAGGATCGCAGAGACGGGAACCGTCCAGGTAACGGATTTAATGTTCGTCGAGCGCTATTCCCACGTCATGCACCTCGTCTCGAACATTCAGGCGGAACTCAAGGCAGGGCTTGATGCCTATGATCTTTTGCAAAGCTGTTTTCCAGCAGGCACCTTGACCGGTGCACCGAAGATCCGGGCCATGCAGATCATCGCGGAGCTCGAACCAGAGAAACGAGGCCCATACGGAGGGGCTGTCGGATACATTTCCTTTCAGGGGAACATGGATCTGGCCATCACGATCCGCACGGCCATCATCGAAAACGATACCCTCATCATGCGGGCCGGCGCCGGAATCGTCGCAGACAGCCAGCCGGAAACCGAATATCAGGAAACCCTCAACAAGAGCATGGCGATTCAACGAGCGCTCCAGTGGATGCATTCCACGGAGGCACCAACATCACGATTCGGAAAGGAAGGCCTCTCATGATTCTGATGATCGACAACTACGATTCCTTCACCTACAACCTGATTCAATACCTCGCTCAATTGGGGGCCGATGTCCGGGTATACCGAAACGATGCCATCGGTATTTCGGATATCGAGCATATGAAGCCCAACGGCATCGTCATTTCGCCGGGTCCTGGAAGGCCGGAATCGGCGGGCATCATTCTCGATGTCATCCGTTGGTTTTCGGGAAACATCCCGATTCTCGGCGTCTGCCTGGGCCATCAGGCCATTGGCATGGCATTCGGTGCAACGGTGACATACGCAAAGACCCTCAAACACGGCAAGGTCTCCACGATTCAAGCGGACGGCAGACGTCTCTATCAAGGCATCCGCGGGCCTTTTCAGGCCATGCGGTATCACTCTCTCGTCGTCGCTCGAAACCCGTTTCCCGATTGCCTCGACATCACGGCAGAATCTGAAGACGGTGAAATTATGGGTCTGCGACACAAAGAACATCCGACAGAAGGCATTCAATTCCATCCGGAATCCATCATGACCCATGTCGGGAAGCGGATGCTGCGTAATTTTCTGACAATGTGCGGTGAAATCGAACGATTCGCACAGGCAGCATGAAAAAGGAGCCATTATGTACATCGATTGTATCCAAAAAATCGTTCAAAGAAAGGATTTGACCGAGCAGGAAACCGCATCCGTCATGGAAGAGCTTCTATCCGGCTCTCTCACCGATACCCAGATAGCGGCCTTTATGGCTGCTCTGGCCACCAAAGGGGAAACCGCCGATGAGTTGGGAGGGGCAGCTCGAACGATGCGAAAAACGGCAAGGCGCATTCAGACCGATTCTCCGATCGTCGTAGACACCTGCGGCACCGGAGGAGACATGGCCGGAACATTCAACATTTCCACGACGACGGCCTTTGTCGTCGCAGGATGCGGTGTCACCGTAGCCAAACACGGCAACCGCTCCGTCTCGAGCAAATGCGGAAGCGCCGATTTGCTCGAAGCACTCGGCGTGTCGCTCTCCTGCCCCCCCGAAGTGGTGGAGGAGGCCGTGAATGGGATCGGAATCGGATTCCTCTTCGCTCCCCTGTATCACGGTGCCATGCGGCATGCAGCCAAGGCACGCAGCGAAGTGCGGATTCGAAGCCTCTTCAATATGCTTGGCCCGCTCACCAATCCGGCAGGAGCCAATTGCCAGCTGCTGGGAGTTTACGCTTCCTCCCTCACGGAGTTGTTCGCACAAGCGCTCAAGAACCTGGGCAGCCGCAGGGCCATGGTCGTCTGCGGCCATGACGGATTGGACGAAATCAGTGTTGCAGCACCCACCCGGATTTCGGAACTCATGAACGGAACGATCCGCACCTACGATCTGTTTCCGGACATGATCTTCGGTCATCTGGCCGATCCCGAAGCACTACGCGGGGGCGATGCCCAGACCAACGCGGCCATCACCCGAGCCATTCTGTCCGGGGAATCAGGAGATGCACGAAACTGTGTGTTGCTGAACGCAGCTGCAGCACTCGTATGTGCGGAAAAGGCATCCGACATTCCCGATGGAATTCGCATGGCCCAGCACGCGATCGACAGCGGGAAAGCCATGGAAAAACTCCAAGCCCTCGTTCGATTCACCCAGGAAGCCCATCAGACGGAATCCTGAAGAAAGCCGATATGCAACCCAATTTTCTCGATATCATTCTGGATGCAAAGCGCATCGAAATCGAGGCGGCAGCGATTCATTGTCCCCAAGCCGTTCTCGAAGCGAAATGCAGGCAACCCCGGGCGCGTCGACCCTTTCCTGGAACATCGCATGGTTCCAACAGTTCTGGCATCCATATCATCGCCGAGGTCAAGCGGTCCTCCCCCTCCAAAGGCGCCATCTGCATGGACCTCGATCCGGTTCGCTATGCCCGGATGTGCGAATGGGCAGGAGCTTCGGCCATGTCGGTGCTGACCGAACCAGCGTTTTTCAACGGATGCCTGGAAGATGCGTGTGCCGTACGCAACGCCGTTTCCATTCCCGTTCTGCGCAAAGATTTCATCCTGACCCCTTACCAGGTCTACGAGACCCGTGCCGCAGGGTTGGATGCGCTCTTGCTCATCGTCCGTATCCTCGAGCCCGTCCTGTTGTCGGAGCTTCTGGAGCTGAGCCGTGAACTCGATCTCGATGCCCTCGTCGAAGTGACATCCGAGACGGAAATCGATGTGGCGTTAAAGGCGGGTGCAACCACCATCGGCATCAACGCCCGAAACCTGGTCACTTTCGAGGTGGATATCCACCGCTGTGCACGCCTTCGGCCGATCATCGGACCCGACGTGACGGTCATCGCCTTAAGTGGTATTCAGAATCGTCAGGATATCGAATACCTGGCACAATCCGGATTTCGGCATTTTCTGATCGGCGAAACCCTCTGTCGGTCACCCCATCCCGCAGCAATGCTCGAGGAATTCCGAAAGCCTTTCGAACCACCATCCCAAACGGAGTGAACGTATGAACCCGGAAATCCATACGACACCTGCTTGCAAGCCGACATTTCCCGTCAAGATCTGCGGCCTCACCCGACCCGAGGAAGCCCGGGCGGTCATGGAGGCGGGCGCAGCAGCCATCGGCCTGATCTTCTATCCCCCAAGCCCGCGGTTTGTCACGGTCGATCAGGCGAAGACCATCCGGAACACCCTACCGGCAGACTTTCCGCTGATCGGGATTTTCGTGGATGAAACCGCCGAAACGGTTCAATCGGTCGTAGCATCCTGTGGGCTCAACGGTGTGCAGCTTCACGGTAAGGAAGACGCTGCGTTTGTCGATCGGTTCTTCCATCAAGGATTGTTGACCATCAAAACCCTCTTCTGGAACCGGGATCCGATGTTTTCGGCTGCAGCGGATTACAACTGTAGTGCTTTCCTGGTGGAATGCGGAAAAGGGCCGTTTCCCGGCGGAAACGCCCAAGCCTGGAACTGGGCCGCCGCAAAGCCGCTTGCCGAAAGACATCCTCTCATTCTCGCCGGTGGGCTGACACCGGAAAACGCCGTAAAAGCCATCCGGGACGCCTGCCCCGATGCCATCGATGTGAGCTCCGGAGTGGAATTCTGCCCGGGCCGGAAAGACATGGCCAGGGTCCGAATGCTGTTGCAAGCGATCCAAAATCCCGCTCTGCCCAAACCCTTGAGGAGAATTTTTTCATGAACACGCGTTCTACTCTCACGCTGTCCACCCAGACGTCACTGCCCGACAGCTGCGGACATTTCGGCCCCTATGGGGGCCGGTATGTCGGCGAAACCCTCATGCCGGCTCTGCTCGAGCTCGAAGAAGCCTTTTCACGATACCGAAACGACCCGGCTTTCCAGCTGGAACTCACCGCCCTCCTGAAGAACTACGCCGGAAGGCCGACCCCTCTCTATCCGGCCCTTCGTCTGAGCCGCATGCTGGCAGGAGCGACGATCTATCTCAAACGGGAAGATCTCGCGCATACCGGCGCCCACAAGATCAACAACACCCTCGGACAGGGGCTTTTGGCCCGATACATGGGAAAAACCAAGCTGATTGCCGAAACCGGCGCTGGACAGCACGGAGTTGCCACGGCGACAGTTGCGGCATTGCTCGGAATGGAATGCCGGATTTTCATGGGCAAGGAAGACATTCAGCGTCAGGCCCCCAATGTCCAGCGCATGGAGCTTCTCGGAGCACAGGTCGTATCCGTTTCTTCGGGAACAGGAACCCTCAAGGACGCCATGAACGAGGCCATGCGCTACTGGACAGGTGCCGTAACGGACACTTTTTATGTGATCGGATCCGTCGCAGGCCCCCATCCCTATCCGCTGATGGTTCGCGAATTTCAAAAGATCATCGGGATCGAGGTCCGAGAGCAATTGATGGCTTCCTGCGGCGAGCTGCCGAATCTGTTGGTCGCCTGTGTGGGTGGCGGCAGCAATGCAATGGGTCTTTTCTACCCCTTTCTGAACGATCCGGTCGAGATGATCGGTGTGGAAGCCGGTGGCGTCGGGATCGATACCGGCCGACATGCTGCCACGCTGTCTGCGGGCAGTGTCGGTGTGCTCCATGGCTCCAAATCTTACGTGCTGCAGGACCCCAACGGGCAGATCATCGAGGCCCATTCCATTTCGGCTGGACTCGATTATCCCGGGGTAGGTCCGGAGCATTCATTTCTGAAGGATTCCGGAAGAGTTCGCTATACCTCGGTGACGGACGAAGAAGCCATTGGCGCATTTCAGACCCTGTGCAGAACCGAAGGGATCATTCCAGCGCTGGAAAGCGCCCATGCCTTGGCCTTCGCCATCCGAGAAGCCCCTCGAAGGCTTCCCTCAGAACGCATCATCGTGAACCTGTCGGGTCGTGGTGACAAGGACCTGGCGGTTTTGACGAAATTAAACGAGGCTGCATCAGACCTTGAAAAGGGGGGCACTCGATGAACCGCATCCCACTGTTGTTCGACCAACTGAAGAAAATGCATCAGAAGGCTCTGATCGGCTTTGTCACGGCCGGAGATCCGGACATGGACACCTCTTTCTTGATTTGCCGAAGCATGTGCCAAAGCGGACTCGATCTTCTGGAACTCGGTATCGCCTTTTCCGACCCGACGGCGGATGGCCCCGTCATTCAGCGCTCTTCGAGTCGCGCGCTGCAGCAGGGAGTCACACCTGCCGCCGTCATCGAGCTGGTCACACGTCTGCGCCAGGATATCGATACGCCGATCGTGCTGTTCACCTACTACAATCCCATCCTGGCCTATGGCATCCGACGGTTCTATCGGGATGCCGTCGCTGCCGGAGCCGATGGCGTTCTGATCGTGGATCTTCCGCCGGAGGAATCGAAGGAAATGACCGATCAGTGGCCTGTACCATCCCTGCTGTCCTTGATCCGATTGATCGCGCCCACGACACCCGATGAACGGATTCGGACCATCGCAGCTCAGGCAGACGGATTTCTATATCTCGTCTCGAAAACCGGCGTAACGGGAAGCAACGGGCTCGACAGCGATGTGGTGGATATGAACGTACGCAGGATACGCGCCTACACAAGTCTTCCGGTATGCGTCGGCTTCGGCGTCAACACGCCACAGGACGTCTCCCGCATTGCACGACATGCGGACGGTGTCGTGATCGGAAGCGCGTTCGAGCGAACCATTGAGAAAGGAGTCATGGAACAGGAGATTGACCGCCTGCCGGACCAGCTTGCGGCCCAAACCCGTGCGTACAAAGAGGCCACGGCAATGATCCCGCAATAATTCGGATGGAGTCGCAACAAGTCAGGAAGTCTCTGTCGAGTCGCGGGGTGACTGGGGAACCTTTTTCGCTGCTGCGAAAAAACTCAGCCGCCCGATCTCGTAGGATCGGACGGATGGCCATACAGCAAACAGAGGCTGGTTGAATCGCAACGGCTTGCTTTTCAATC
>JBFMBE010000149.1:0-8954 GCA_040755275.1 Thermodesulfobacteriota bacterium
AAGCCGTTGCGATTCAACCAACCTCTGTTTGCTGTCTGGCCATCCGTCCGATCCTACGAGATCGGGCGGCTGAGTTTTTTCGCAGCAGCGAAAAAGGTTCCCCAGTCACCCCGCGACTCGACAGAGATTTCCTGACTTTTTGCGACTCCATCAAAGATGAAAACGGTTCAAAACCATAGTCAACCGGCGACTGCCCACTGTTCCATTTTCTGATATGGAAACCCGAAAAAAAACGTGTTAATGTGCTTATGAAAAAATAGAGGTCATCTTGGAACAGGTGCTGCTGTAATCCTTCGTTTCCTCAGACGTCGCATCCAGGGTCGGCCCGTGTTCCGAAGCCCGCGAGATCGGCCCACGATCCCATACGACTTGCCTTGATCCCGTCATTACATGTATGCCAATGCAAATTCAACGAAAAATTACCCGTGCCATTCGAGTCGGTCGTGTGACCGTCGGCGGCTTGGCGCCCATTGCCGTTCAGTCGATGACGAATACGCAGACCCAGGATATCGAAGCCACCATCGGCCAGATTCAACGTCTCGAGGCCGCCGGATGCGAAATCGTCCGTGTGGCCGTTCCGGACGAAGAGGCCGCTGCAGCCATCTCCGAAATCAAGAAAGCAATTTCCATACCGCTGATAGCCGATATCCATTTTGATCATCGGTTGGCTGTTTCGGCCGTGGAAGCTGGTGCAGACGGGATCCGGATCAATCCAGGCAACATCGGAGGCCAACGTCGGATTCGAAAAGTCGTCGATGCCGTCAGAAATCGGGGCGCGTGCATCCGGATCGGTGTCAACTCAGGGTCACTCGAAAAAGATCTGTTGCAGCGATACGGCAGTCCAACGGCGGAGGCCATGGCCGAAAGCGCCCTACGACACATCGATCTGATTCGGGCCATGGACTTTCACGACATCAAGGTCTCGATCAAGGCTTCCGATGTCGGGCGGACCATCGCTGCATACCGGTTGCTTTCCGATAAGACAGACCTTCCTTTGCATGTAGGCGTCACCGAGGCGGGCGGGCTCTTCAGCGGCATCGTCAAATCGGCGATCGGTATCGGAACGCTTTTGATGGAAGGCATAGGGGATACGTTTCGGGTATCGCTCACCCGGGATCCGGTGGAAGAGGTCCGAACGGCTTATGAAATTCTGCGGGCTCTCGACATCCGCAGACGAGGGCCGGAAATCATCTCTTGTCCGACCTGCGGCAGGTGTCGGATCGATTTGTTTCGGATCGTGGAAGAAGTGGAGCAGGCCCTCGTCGGCTCAACCCTCGAGATGAAAATTGCGATTATGGGCTGTGTGGTCAACGGTCCAGGCGAGGCACGGGAGGCGGATATCGGAATTGCGGGCGGGGATGGAGTGGGCATTCTGTTTCGCAAGGGCAAGGTGGTACGGAAAATGCCGGAAGACCGGCTGGTTTCGGAATTGTTGAAGGAAATTTCGTCAGAGAAAGGATCGGTATGACATCAGCGAGCGATAAACCGGCGATTTCGCCGACACGGGAAGAAGATTACCCGGAATGGTATCAGCAGGTCGTCAAGGCCTCGGACATGGCCGAAAAATCCCCGGTTCGGGGATGCATGGTGATTAAGCCGTGGGGGTATGCCCTGTGGGAAAACATCATGCGGGTGATGGACGACATGTTCAAGCAGACCGGGGTGAAGAATGCCTATTTCCCCCTGTTCATCCCCTTGAGTTTTCTCCAGAAGGAAGCCGATCATGTGGAGGGTTTCGCAACGGAATGTGCAGTCGTGACCCATCATCGGCTCGAAAAGAATGCCGAAGGCGCGCTTGTACCGGCATCCGAGCTGACCGAGCCGCTGGTGGTTCGGCCCACATCCGAAACGATCATCGGAGATGCCTTCTCCAAATGGATCACCAGCTACCGGGACTTGCCGCTTCTGGTGAACCAATGGGCCAATGTCGTCCGCTGGGAAATGCGTACCCGGATTTTCCTGAGGACCAGTGAATTTCTCTGGCAGGAAGGCCACACCGCCCACGCTACGGAAGCCGAAGCCCGGCAACGAACCCGGATGATGCTCGATGTTTATGCCGATTTTGTGGAAAACTATTTGGCTATTCCCGTGATCCGAGGGTGCAAGTCTCCGGCGGAAACCTTCCCCGGAGCGGTCGAAACCCAGTGCATCGAAGCCATGATGCAGGACCGAAAGGCTTTACAGACCGGTACATCCCATTTTTTGGGACAGAATTTCTCCAAGGCGTCCGACATTCGGTTTCAGAGCCGGGAAGAAAAGGAGGAGTATGCATGGACGACGTCCTGGGGATCGAGCACCCGGATGATCGGCGGGGTCATCATGACCCACGGGGACGATAACGGTGTCGTTCTTCCTCCTCGGATTGCCTCCTCCCATATCGTTTTGCTGCCCATTTACAGGACGGATGCCGAACGTTCCACGGTTCTGGCCTATGTAAACGAGCTTGCGGATCGGTTGCGACGCATATCTTATCATCACCGTTCCCTTCAGATTGAAATCGACGATCGGGATATCGGAGGTGCCCGGGGATGGGAATGGATCAAGAAAGGAATTCCGCTTCGTGTCGAAATCGGTCCCAGAGACATTGCCAAGGAGGGGATCATGATGTATAGACGAGATCGAAGCCCCAGGGAAAAGCAATTCTTGCAGCGGAGCGAGTTTCTGAATACGGTCACGGACATTCTGGAAGACATGCAGCAAGGGCTTTTCGAGCGGGCCCTTCAGTTCCAGAAAGCCTATACTCGCACGATCGATAATTCGGAGGAGTTCCAGGCCTATTTTACTCCGAAAAATCCCGACAAGCCGGAGATTCATGGGGGATTCGCCCTCAGCCACTGGTGTGGGGGCGCAGCATGTGAAGCGCGGATCAAGCAGGATCTTACCGTGACCATTCGGTGCATTCCGTTTGATGCGCCGCAAGAGGCAGGCGCGTGCATCTGCTGCGGTAACCCCAGCAGGCGCAGGGTCGTTTTTGCCAAGGCGTATTGAGGATGCCGTCATGATTCGCATCAACGATATCGTTGACAAGGCTCTCGAAACCAATCCAGATGCGGACGTCGATCTGATTGAGAGAGCCTACGTGTTTTCGGCGCGGGTGCATGACGGGCAGGTTCGGATGAGCGGAGAACCCTACCTGATGCACCCGTTGGAAGTGGCTGGAATACTGGCCGACATGAAGTTGGATGCTGTCAGCATTGCGGCCGGCCTCCTGCACGACGTCGTTGAAGATACCCATGCGACCCTTCAGGAGATCGAAGAGCGTTTCGGCTCGGATGTCAAACTGCTCGTCGATGGCGTCACCAAACTGAGCGAGCTCGAATGCGCCAATACGATCGACCGCCAGGTGGAAAACTACCGGAAAATGATCCTGGCCATGTCAAAGGACATTCGGGTCATCTTGATCAAGTTGGCCGATCGCATCCACAACATGCGCACCCTCCATTTCCACAAGTCGGAACAGCGAAAACGGGAAATCGCTCAGGAAACCCTCGATTTGTATGCACCGCTGGCATCCCGTATGGGGATCTATTGGATCAAGAACGAACTTGAGGACAATGCCTTTCGATACACCCATCCGGAGGAATATGAAGACCTGAAGAATCGGGTGATCCGAGACCAGAGCGAAAAGGAAGCATACATCGAGGAGGTGAAGACGGAGTTGCGGAATCTGATGAGTCAGAACGGTCTTCAGGCCGAGGTGATGGGGCGGTATAAGAATCTTTACAGCATCCATCGCAAAATGGTGAATCAGCAGCTTCCTTTTGAGGAAATCTACGACATTATCGCTTTCCGCATAATTCTGAATACGGTTTTGGATTGCTGGCAGGCATTGGGTTATATTCACGCAAAATGGCAGCACATTCCTGGAAAGGTCAAGGACTACATCGGAAGACCCAAGCCCAATGGCTACCGTTCCCTGCATACCACCGTGTTCGGTCCTTTGGGCCGGCGGATTGAGGTGCAGATCCGAACCTGGGAAATGGATCAGGAGGCCAAAGCGGGCATTGCAGCACACTGGAGCTACAAGGAGGGGAAACCGGCGGACCTCGATATGGCCAAACAGTTTGCCTGGCTGCAGGACCTCATCCAGAACCAGGAGTTCAGCCATTCATCGAAAGAATATCTCGATAATGTCCGGATGGACCTCTTTCAGGAAGAGGTCTATGTCTTTACACCGAAAGGCGAATTGAAGGTCCTGCCCCAGGGTTCGACCCCGGTGGATTTTGCCTATCTGATCCATACGGACATTGGGAACCAGTGCACGGGTGCCAAGGTGAACGGACGGATCGTTCCGTTGAACTATCAACTGAATACCGGTGAAACCGTCCAAATTTTGACCACCAAGAACCACATGCCCAGCAGGGACTGGCTGTCCTTCGTCAAGACGACCAAGGCAAAAGGCAGAATTCTACAATGGATCCGTTCCAAGGAAAAGGAACGATTTATTATCGTCGGCAGGGAAATGTGCGAAAAGGAATTTCACAAGCACAACAGAAACTTCAACGAGATGGCCAAGGCTCCGGAGATGGATGAAGTCGTCCAGTTCTTCGGGTTCAAGAATCTCGACGAGATGTTGGCCGCCATCGGGTTCGGTCGTCTCACCGCGCTGCAGCTTTACCATAGGATGGTCCCCAAGGAGGAACCGGAGGTCACTTCAGGATCTCTCATCGAAAAAGTCATCGACAAGATCAAGGTTGACAAGCCACAAAGCCGGGACATCATCATCGATGGGTACGACAACATTCAGTATCGATTCGGCAAATGTTGCAACCCCATTCCGGGGGACCCTATCGTCGGGTTCATCACGATTGGCAAGGGGATTTCCATTCACCGTTCCGATTGTCCCAACATCCGCAAGGCCATACCCGAAAGATTTTTGAGCGTCTCTTGGGGAAGCGAGCAAAAGGACAGTTATCCTGTCAGTCTGGAAGTCATTTCCCAAGACCGGCTCAGCCTTCTGGCGGACATTACATCCGAAATCAGCCGAAAAGGGGCCAACATCCTTGGTGCCAATTCGACCACCGGATCGGACGGCATCGTCATCAGCCGTTTCACGATTTCCGTCAACAGCAGGGATCAGCTGACCGGACTGATTCGGGACATCCGAAAAATCAGGGGGGTTCGTTCGATCAACCGGGTGATCAATTGATGAATGGGAAGGAAAAGAGGGCCGACGCCAGGGAACCGGGGACACCGATTCCCTGTGCGAAAGGTCGGGGTTGTGGATCAGAGGGCCTTGGTGATGGCTCCTGCCTTGATGCAATTGGTGCAAACGTTGGCTTTTTTCACCTGCCCATTCAACAGGATGCGCACCTTCTGCAAGTTCGGGTAGAATTTCCGCTTGGTTACATTGTGTGCGTGGGACACGTTGCACCCGGTCATGGGTTTTTTCCCGCAAATTTCACAAATCTTCGACATGATCCGTCCTTTCCTGGTTGATTCATGATGGCTCGATGAATCCATCAATCATGATGCCTCTTCCAAAACCATAAAAATCTACTATAAGTCGTCCGAACTGTAAAGAGGTTTTCATGGTCCCCTCAGAACTCCGAAACCATTGCCAAGCCGCAAAACGTCGATGGAGTCGCAAAACATCACCCGCCCTCCTGCTGGAGGCTCGGCAATCGACAAAATCGGGGTAGATGCGACTTTTTGCGAGGCCATCATGGTTGGTGTGATTTTTTGCAAATCCGTCATGTTGCTATGGAGCGCCAAAACCTGTATGCAAACCTTCCTGTGAAAGGGGCTGTGGGGTATACAACCAAGCAGGTAATGGACAACCCCTATTACAGATACGTCCGAAAAACAAATTTTATCGACAATTTTGTATATCTCTTCATCGTGATTTTTCCAGGTTTCTCGAAGTAATAGCAAATCATATCAGTCTGTTGTATTCGAACGATTCCTTGGCATTCCTCTTGCTCTCTCCTCAGGCATGCATGTACGGGTGTTGTCGCTTGCATTCATGATGATGAACCAACAGTGGAAAGGGAAGAGGAGGAGAATCATGTTGAAGAGAGTCGTTTTGGGATTGATCGTCATCCTGGGTATGGCCAATCAGCTGTGGGCCGCCGATGGAATGGATTCGGGGAATACGGCATGGGTGCTGGTTTCTGCGGCGTTGGTCATGATGATGACGCCTGCCGGGCTGGCGCTGTTTTACGGCGGTATGAGCCGCTACAAAAACTTGCTCAATACGACGGCCATGACCTACATGTCTTTTTGCATAGCAAGCGTGGTATGGGTCGTCGTCGGCTACAGTCTAGCGTTCGGTCCGGATCGAGGGGGCATCATCGGGGGACTGGATTACCTGTTGATGCACTCGCTATCCATCGATTCCCTGCAGGGAAACATCCCTACGCTCGTTTTTGCCGTTTTTCAGATGACGTTCGCCGGGATTACGGTTGCCTTGATTCTGGGGGCAATCGTGGATCGGATGAAATTCGCTTCCTGGCTGGTATTCGTTGTGTTGTGGGTTGTCTTTGTCTATTGTCCCGTGGCTCACTGGGTGTGGGGTGGCGGGTGGATGGCCAAGATGGGTGCATTGGATTTTGCGGGAGGAAACGTCGTACACATCAACGCGGGTGTCGCTGGCCTGGTGCTGACCATGATGCTTGGCAAACGAAACGGTTTCGGAAAGGAACCGATGATTCCTTCCAGCATCTCCCTGACTGCTTTGGGTTCGGCCATGCTCTGGTTTGGTTGGTTCGGGTTCAATGCCGGAAGCCAGCTCGCAGCTGACGGCTTGGCGGGTATGGCATTTTTGGTGACCAATACATCTGCCTCGATTGCTGCCGTGTTCTGGATGCTTTCGGAATGGATTACCCGCAAGAAGCCGACACTGCTTGGAATGGCGTCTGGCGCAGTCGCCGGGCTGGTGGCGATTACGCCTGCGGCCGGATTCGTCGGGTTGAGTTCGTCTCTCGTGATTGGTGCGGTAGCCGGTGTGTTGGGCTTTTTCAGCGTTTCCAAACTCAAGACATTTCTGAATATCGATGATTCCCTCGATGCTTTCGGTGTTCATGGTGTCTGTGGGATGTGGGGGGCACTGTCCACTGGAATTTTTGCGGATCCAGCTGTCAATGCCCTCGGAAACGGTCTGATTGCCGGCAACGGCAATCAGGTCCTCATCCAGCTCATTTCCATTGTGGGTACAGCAGCCTTTTCGGCTGTGGGTACTTGGATCGTCGTGAAGGTCACCGGATGGATAACGGCCGGCATTCGCGTGGACAGTGAATCAGAAATCGAGGGATTGGACAGTGCGACGCATGGAGAAAGGGCTTTTGAAATTCAAGTAGGGTAAGGGTCAGAAGGGGCGTGACAGGGGAAGGCGTGAGGGGGAGAGCCTAAAAACGCCTTCCATGTACATGCTGACGATCTGTGATGCAACGATGGGTGCATGGCTGTGTGCCCATCGCATGTTTGGTTGCACGGCCAACATCTCCCCCACCATGAACCATCATAAGGTATATTTCCGCTTCAGGGCCTTTAATTCTTTCGTTAAGTTCTTGATTCTCGATTTCAATTCCTTGAGAGCGGCATGGGTCGTCGAGTGAATCTGTTCCCGGTATTCCGTTCGATAATGATTCGCGAGGCGATCCAGATGCGCATCGATTTCCGTTTCCGACAAATGAGGCAGTTCATCGGAAATGGCCCTGCCGACGCGTTCCTCGAATTGTTCCTGCAGCAGATCTAGGATCAGAATTTCCAGTTCTTCGAAGTTGGGTTCGATGAAGGATTCGGAACAAATCGCACCGAAATTTTCGTTGATGATGCGCTTGGAGCATTTCTTGGCAATGGTTTTTAGGGAAGCATCTTCAAAATAGCCAAGCTGATTGGAAATAGAATCGATATGGGATATGTCTGTTAAACCATGTTGGGTCATAAACGAACGAGGCCTCTCCTATACAGCTTGTTGCATCTGAATTTCCAATTTGGCGCGAATGACGGGTACGACTGTTTCTCAGCGTGTAGCAAGTCTATCGATCTTGGGCAATCTACCCATCGTCCTTGGCTGGTACCCCATCACCCATAAATGATGGTCTCGCAGAAAGTCAGGAAGTCTCTGTCGAGTCGCGGTGTGACTGGGGAAGATTTTCCGCTGCTTCGCAAAACACCACCCGCCCTCCTGCTGGAGGACCGGCTTTGAAGGGAAATCGGTGGTTAGCGACTTTTTGCGACGCCATAAATAACCTTCATATGGAAGAAGTATAATCCGAAACCGCAAAAGAATCAAACGAGGGATTGAGCGCCGATGCTTCAAGAGGTTACATGGCTCCAATCCGACGCAATGCTTTGAAGTGTCCCGGATGTAGACCGATGGTGGTTTCATCCAAAAAAAAACCCCAGAGAAATATCTCTGGGGAAGACGGTGTGCCTGCGGAAAGACTGAAGGAAAAGGCAACCGGATGATGCGTGGCGTCCCCAAGGGGATTCGAACCCCTGTCGTCGGCGTGAAAGGCCGATGTCCTGGGCCGGGCTAGACGATGGGGACGGAGACGATGGGCCGTGCTGGACTCGAACCAGCGACTCTCTGCTTAAAAGGCAGATACTCTACCTCCTGAGTTAACGGCCCCCTGAAAAAAATTGCCTTATAACAAAGGATTTGTTAGGCTGTCAATACGTTTCTGCCGATTTTTCAGAGCAGCCATTCTGGCGAGCAGCTCCCGAAAACCTGTTCTTTATACCTTGAAGCGACTGGGCTTTGCAAGCGAAAAATGAATGAACCCAAGCTTTGCGATCAGCAAACCCGGGTATAGATGACTTTTTTCATCCGCCTTCCTGCGGGTCAATCCATAGGGCCCGACTTTTTCCGAGCTCATCATGAATGATGGCCCCGCAAAAAGTCGAAGATCGAAAATGAAGAGTATTCAGGAATCAACTATTCTCCATAACAAATATGATGTTCAAAAAACCAAAATAGCTCTTTGACAAACTGTTTGATCCGGTTTGGG
>JBFMBE010000150.1:0-8849 GCA_040755275.1 Thermodesulfobacteriota bacterium
TACGTAAAGTTGTTTGAAAACCAATCCGTTGCGCTTTGATGGCCTGTATCGAATGACTGCCCTGACGCCCGGCCCTTACGAGCTCGGGCGGCTGAGTTTATCCGATGCAGCGAAAAAGGCGTATGCCTCGCCATGCGGCTCAACAGAGATTGCCCGACTTTTTGCGACTCCATCAACGATGACTTCCTTACTTTTTGCGACTCCATGATCGTTAAACCGATTTATACATACAGGAGAACCCTTGATCCAGCAACCCGATTTCCCCCTCATCCCCCGGAACCGTTAACGATCCCATCGCCTTGTGTTACGATACCAACGCCCTCATCGATGCAAACCGGGATGGCCGATACCTATCCTTCGTCGCACGAACCGCTTTCGATCCCATCGCAAGAAGCCCCATCGGATTCTTGCGGTTTCATCCGATTTTTGGGGTTGACTTACAGAAACAGATTGATATATAGGGCTGCAATTACTTGTTTCTATTGGAATTCAAAGGGAAGCGTCTTCATCGTTCCCCGATCCACGATTCGGTGGCAAGGAGAAGATCGATCATGCTGCACACCATCTCAAAGGAAATCAAAGAAATCCAAATTGATAGACGCGGCTTTTTGAAATGGAGCACCATTCTGGCGCTGTTTGGACTGGTCGGCGAATCCGCGGAAGCGGCTGTCAAAAAAGTTGCCAGAATCAAGAAAACGCAGCCGGCCGCTAAAGCGGCTGCAAAAGCCGCCAAGGTCATTTCGAGAGATTTACACTTTTTCAACCCCCACACCGGTGAAAAAGTCGATGTCACCTATTTCGCCAAAGGACGCTACCTCAGCTCGGCCATGCGGGACATCAACTATATTTTCAGAGATCATCGAACCGGAACCATCAAACCCATCGACACCAAACTTCTCGACAGCCTCTATGCGCTATCCAAACGACTGGAAATGAAGGGTCCCTTCCATATCATCTCCGGATACCGAACCCCCGAAACCAACGCCATGCTCAGACGAGAAAGCAGCCAGGTCGCCCAGAAAAGCTACCATATCAAAGGACAAGCTGCCGATATCCGCGTACCGGACCGAAGCCTTTCGATCGTTCATCGCGCGGCCGTCAGCCTGCACGCAGGCGGTGTCGGATATTACCCGAGCGATGGATTCGTCCATATCGATACGGGTGATATCCGATACTGGTCCCAGGCATAGCAATTCCCTGCCGGCGGCTCGGCGTTGGACGTAGAGCCGCCCCCCCTTCCGACATGCAGCCGCACACCGCCGGCTGCTTCCCGTCCCTTCCCGAATCCCCCCAAGCCGGCCCTCCGGTGGCCGTTGCACGCCCCGACCGCTGTTCAATATGATTACACCCTCCTGTTTTGTTTCTTTACAGATGGAAAACCATCAAATCCATGAATTCAATTCAGATTTTTGAAAAACCTCAACCCAGATGGGTTGTGTAAAAAATTTAAACAGAATCCGGTTCGGCTGACGGTATCGAAAATCGGGCCGATCGATGTCATACAATCATAACCAATTGGTTGAACACGATATATCCTTCAAAGGCGTTTTTACCGCCGGCTTGGCACATCGATTGCTTCTTTGCCGCTGTCACACCAGCGTCCATTTCCGATACGCTCACTGAAAACCACATCCATCTCCAAGGAGGACCCATGGCCCAGGAAGTGAAAAACAAAGGGTGGCTCGTTACGAGCGCCGGCATTTGCATCAATCTCGCTCTCGGCATCCTGTACACCTGGAGCATTTTCAAGAGCGCCATCGCCGCGTCGATCGAGGCGAAAGACGGGCTTTTCAACTGGAATCCGGCGCAACTGAACGATCCCTATTCGGTATGCTGTCTCTGTTTCGCCTTCTCCATGGTGATCGCCGGAAGATGTCAGGACAATATCGGGCCGCGGGTCACCGCCTTCATCGGCGGAGTGCTGGTGGCTTCCGGACTGTTGCTGTGCTCGATCAGCAATAGCTATATGGCCTGGGTCATCGGTTTCGGAGTTTTGGCTGGAAGCGGCTTCGGATTCGGATATTCGGCAGCGACCCCACCGGCCCTGAAGTGGTTTCCGCCTGCCAAAACCGGTTTGATCGCCGGGCTGGTGGTATCCGGATTCGGGCTGGCATCGGTGTATATCGCCCCGCTCTCCGAATATCTGTTGAACCATTTCGGCATCAACCGCTCGATGATGGTGTTCGGGTGGTCTTTCCTGATCGTGGTTTGCGGACTTTCCCTGCTGTTGGTCAATCCTCCGAAAGGCTACGTTCCCGAAGGCGCGAAAACCGGCCCATCGACGACGCCCCAAAAGCCGAAACCCATCGTTGACGCCACTCCCTCCCAGATGCTCAAATCCCCCAATTTCTACATTCTGTGGGTCATCTATTTCATTGGTTCGGGTGTGGGTCTGATGGTCATCAGCAGCATCGCCGGCATGGCCAAGAAAAGCCTTCCCAACGCCGCATTCCTCGCAGTCGCCATCATGGCCGTCGGAAACGCCGGGGGCCGGATCGTTGCCGGCATTCTGTCCGACAAGATCGGGCGAAACTACACCCTGCTCATGATGCTGATGCTGCAAGCACTTCTCATGATCGCAGCCCTATCGCTGGTAGGCTCTGCGAACGCAAGTCCGATCCTAATCCTGCTGCTGGCGACCTTCATCGGATTCAGCTATGGATCCAACCTCTCCCTCTTTCCTTCTCTCACCAAGGATTTGTGGGGGTTGAAATCCTTCGGACTCAATTACGGGATTCTGTTCTCGGCCTGGGGTATCGGCGGGTTCGTCATGAGTCGCGCCTCCCAGATGATGGTCACTGCAACCGGCGGTTTCCACTCGGCCTTCGTTTTGGCCGCAACCCTGTGTGTGGTTGCAGCCGCTCTGACGTTCACGATCAAGCCCGTTCGGTCGGTTCCGGCTCCGGCCGATGTCTACTTCCAGCCGAAATTGGGATTCACGATGGCGGACGGCGGCGAGAAAATCCAGCGGCGGTAGGTCGATGTTGGGGGGTCATCCGATAGGATGATCCCCCGGTTGGAGGAAGAAAAAGGGGTGGATCGGGTCGGTTCGCAACCAGAGGCGGCCCTTACCACCCCAATCCAATCGCCTTTCGGCATTCGACACAAAGCAATTCCGATTTTTGATCGATGTCCTCGACATAGGTCGAAGCATTCAGCGCACATCCGACCCGGTTGCAGTGGAACAAACCGAAGGTGTGACCCAGCTCGTGCACGGCCTCCTTCACCAGTCGTTCGACCATTCGTTCGTTGTCCTCCGAAAGCCCGTAAAACGAATTCTTCAGCCGATGCACGGACACCACGGCGCCGATCCCATCGAGTTGCGCTTCCCCGAACACATAGCTCAGAACGGGTACGAAGAGGTCCACATCGGTGATTCCCAGAATTTTCATCATATCATCCGGAACGGAATCGATGAGCTGCAGCAGGATGGCGGAAGAGCTGTATTGCTTGCGGACAGGATCATAGGCGATCGCCAGATCGATGGGTCGATCCCCGCGCTTGGTTCGAACACCGAACGCTCGTTCGATACCGGATTGAAGCCGTTCCATCCAATCGGCCGCACGCAGGTGGATGGGAACCAGGTAAATGTAAGACATCATCGTTTCGCCTGCGTCGGATCATCCTTTTTTCAACTGATACTTGTCGATCTTGTTGTAGAGGGTCAACCGGCTGATCTTGAGAATGGCGGCCGCCTGAGAAATGTTCCAGTTGGTGCGGTTCAAAATGTTCTGTATGTGGTTTCTTTCGATTGCGTCCAGAGATAGATCCTCCACCGGCTCCGGTGTCGGATGGAAAGGGAAGGACAGATCTCCGACCTCGATGCATGTCCCCCTTGCTCCCACCATCGCCCGTTCCATGACGTTTCGAAGCTCGCGGATGTTTCCCGGCCAATGATAGCGCATCAATACATCGAGGGTTTCGGGGGAAATGTCCGTGACCGGCTTGTTCATGGATCGGGCGAACCGGTTGAGGAAGAATCGGGCAATCAGCGGAATATCGGATCTTCGCTCCCGAAGCGGCGGGATGGTGATGGAAAACACGTTCAACCTGTAGTACAGGTCCTCGCGGAAACTGCCTTCCTTGACCGCCTGCTCCAGATCCCGGTTGGTCGCGCTGATGATCCGAAAATCCACGTGGATCTGCTTGTCCCCGCCAAGACGGGTAAACTGCCTGGTTTCGATCACCCGCAAGAGATCCATCTGCATTTTCCTGCCGATGTTGCCGATCTCGTCCAGAAAGAGGGTGCCCTTGTCCGCCATTTCGAGCTTTCCGCGCCTGCGGTACATCGCCCCCGTGAACGCCCCCTTTTCGTGACCGAATAGTTCGCTTTCCAGAAGGCCTTCCGTATAGGCGCCGCAGTTGATGGTGATCATGGGGAAATATTTCCGGTTGCTGTTGCTGTGAATCGCCATTGCCACCAGTTCCTTCCCGGTGCCGCTTTCCCCGCGGATCATGACCGTCGAATCGGTCTGGGCGACTGTAGCGACCTTGGCCATGACCTGCCGAATGGCATCGCTTTCACCGATGATCTCATCCGAACAGGCGATTTCTTCCAGTTGCAGACGAAGATTTCGGTTCTCAGTGATCAAGCGGCGCTGCTGAACGGCATTTCGGATCAGATGACTGATCTCATCCGGATCGATGGGCTTGACGATGTAATCGAAGGCCCCTTCCTTCATGGCCTGAACGCTGGTATCCACCGTAGCGAAGGCCGTCATGACGATCGTCACGATCTCTTTGTCGATTTCCTTGATCCGTCGCTGAAGCTCCAAGCCGTCCATCCCAGGCATCTTGATGTCCAACAGCACGATGTCCCATGAGTCATCCTGGAGTTTCTGAAGCGCGACCCGTGCCTCTTCGGCCGTATCCACTCGGTATCCATCCATGCGGAACCATTTGTAGAGAGAATCCCGGACCGAAGCTTCATCATCTACGATCAGAATACCGATATCCGCTGGTTTCATGGTGAGGCGATCCTTTGTGTAAAGAAAAGCGAACGATTTCGAGCCTGGTTTTCATTCTTTGATAAAGTCGCAAAAAGTCGCTTTTCCCGTGCTTTTCGAATATGCCGGGCATAAGCTGGGTGGCTGGGGAAGCCTTTTGAGACTGCTGCGAAAACGTGTTTGAAGTCGCCGGAGATCGTTGGATCGGGCGGACAAACAACATCGATATTTGTATGGAATACAATATGATACAAGTCAACTGGCCTCACTTTTCTTTCTGGCTATCCGCCCGATCCTACGAGATCGGGCGACTGAGTTTTTTCGCAGCAGCGAAAAAGGTTCCCCAGCCACCCAGCGGCTCAACTGAGACTCACTGACTTTTTGCGACTCCATCATTCTTTGATGGAGCCGCAAAAAGTCAATCCCGAAGATCCCTTGTCTTCATGGATTCGGCTGCTGGGTTCTGGGGAGGGTGATGGTGAACTCGCTTCCTTCTCCCACCTGGGATTTCACCTGGATGCTGCCGCCATGCCTTTTCACGATGCCGTACACGACCGCAAGCCCCAGCCCCAGACTCTTGTTCGATTCCTTCGTTGAAAAAAAAGGCTCGAAGATGTGCGGCAACAGATCCGCCCGAATACCGGATCCATAATCCTTCAACCGAAGATGGACGACAGCGGGATCCCTCCAGTCCGTTGAAACAACGACTCGTCCGCCGGCCGGCGAGGACTCGATGGCATTGACGATCATGGCCACCAAAATCTGCTGGATGGCCCCAGGATCACATTGGATCCGGTCTTCGCCTTCACCCAGGTTCTTTTCAATCACGACTTGTTTCATCCGGGCGCTGTGATCGATGACCTTGACGGCCGTATCGATGATCTCGTGGAGATGGGCTTCTTTGAGGTCTCCCGAGGCCCGCTTTGCAAACAACATCAGATTCTGCACGATCCCGCCACATCGCTTGGCTTCGTCTGCGATGAAGGAAAGATTGGAGCGGACGTTGTCGAGCGCATCGGAACGCTCTTCGACATGCTCGAGGTATCGTAAGGAGAGTTTCGCATAAGACAGAATGCCCGAAAGCGGGTTGTTGATTTCATGGGCGACCATTGCCGCAAGCTTTCCCAGGGAAGCCATCTTTTCTGAAAACACGAGGCTTTCCTGAACCCGCTTTCGTTCTTCGGCTTCCTTCTGCAACTGCTTCTGGGTCCTGTAACTCTGACGGATCATGACCGCCATCAGGGAAAAGACCATCAGCAGGATGATCCCGGAAATGTTCATGACCGAGCGGATCAGTCGGTCGATCTCGGCTGCGACATCGTCGATATAGATGCCGGTGCCGATGATCCATCCCCAGGGCTCGAACCCCTTGACGTAGGATATCTTGGGTACGATGTGGTTCGGGTTGTCCCGGTCCTGCCACAGATAGTCTACATAGCCCGCTCCCTCCCGCTTCACCACATCCACGAAAGCGACAAAGACGCGTTTTCCGTTTGGATCTCGATATTCACTCAGATCGGCCCCGTTCAAATCCGTTCGATACGGATGAATCACCATTCGTGGATGCATGTCGTTGATCCAGAAATAATCCTTCATATGCTGGCCGTAATTCATGTTGCGAATCTGTTCCACAGCCTGCCGCTGGGCCTGCTCCCGGCTGATCAGGCCTTTTCTCTCGTCGTTCTCGAGCTTGGCCAAGATGTTCCATGCCGAATTGGTCAGTTCCCGGATCATTTCGCGTTTTCGCTCCATGCCGTTTTCCCGAATGGTGGGAATGACCAAGAGGAACAGGGCCAGAATGAACAGCGCCATGCTGAGCCCTGTCGGCAGCAGGATCTTAAGCCCGAAGGATTTCCAGTGCATTGTGGATTCTGGATCGATCATAGAGTGATGAAGTCGCAAAAAGTCGGAAAGTCTTATCATCATCGCATGGCGGGGCGACCGCCTTTTTCGCTGCATCGGATGAACTCAGCCGCCCGAGCTCGTAAGGGCCGGGTGTCAGGGCAGTCATTCGATAGAGGCCATAAAGGCGCAACGGATTGATATTCTGACCATTTTAGGTAGTTGAACGACGCCCGGCCCAACGATCTCCGGCGGCTTCAAACAAGCATCCGCTGCAGCATCAAAAGGCGGTCGCCCCGCCATGCTCAGGCCCGGCAATGAACCAAATCCGGGTAGCTTAGACTTTTTGCGACTCCATCATAGAGTGATGGAGTCGCAAAAAGTCGTTATCCACAATGATCCGCTTACAGTCGATACACGATCGGTTTTTCGCCGGTATCGATTTCGATGGCGATCGTATCCCCGGTCTTGAAACCCAACTGTTTGAAGCGTTTCACCATCTGGGCATGCGTTTCGGTACGCCAGTAGGCCATCCAGATCGGATTTCTCACCGTATCGATCCCATAGGCGTCATGGGTGCAAAGCTTGATCTGAATGCGTTCCTTTGCGATGATGGTATCGGCTTCCCCCAAAAACCGGTCGATAACCAGCAGATCGTTGCGGAGTTTTTTCGAAAGTTCTTTTTGGTATTCCGGCCTCTCGTCCAAATAGTGGTTGGCCACCTGGTACAGTTCTTCCGGCACCCGAATGGAATATCCGAGCACAGCGAAGCGCTGGTGTTTCAGCGCGAAATTCTCCAGTTCAAGCGCCCGGCGTTCGATGAAGCCAAGCAGCTCCGACAGTGTCGGTGCCGGTCCCGGTCCGCCCAGGGTCATGGCCTCACAGATCCCGATGATATCGATATAAAACGCCTGGTTGTCCATGACATACACCGGTCGCTCCCGATAGTTCCGGCGCTTGCGCACCCGGCGGATACCATCCAAGTGAACGGCTCTCTCCCTTTCCTTCTGATCGAACCATTCAAAAAAGGAGATGTCCTTGGCCTGAACGACGAAAATATCGTTCTCGTTTGAGATGATATATTCGATCTCACAGGGAAATCCCAGGCATTTCTGGACGTTTTCGGATACTTCAATGAGAGAACGATCGTGCGGGGTTGTCGTGATGAACGGATCATCCTGGACTTTCTGAGAGGTATCGCAGCAATAGCCGAATTCCCAAATCTCACCGATCTTTTTCGCCATTACGCTTCTGCCCTCGATGAAGGGCATAACGAGCACCCCCATGTCTTGAAGATCGATCTCGGGACTGTTGTTGAATTTCTGCTGCCGAAGGATGCTCAGGCGTTTTTCCTCTTCCGCCATCTTGATGATCCGTTTTCTGGCGTACAGCACCCCTCCCAAGTCGGCATAGGTCGGCATGGAATGAAACGTTCCTCCCTTGAAGGATTCTTCAAGGGGATGAGCGCTTCGAACGATGATCTTGTAGCTTTCCTTGTGCTGCTCCAGAAATGCCTCCAGTAACTCGAAATCCTGGCTTTCGAAATCGGAGGCAGGAACGTAGACGAAATCGGGAACCGTGAAGCCACAGGATTTGAGTCGATCCAAATACTTGACTTTTTCGGGAAGATACATGCTCATGGATGATGGGTCCTATCCTGAAAGATGGAGTCGCAAAAAGTCAGGCAGTCATTGTTGAGCCGCATGGCGGGGCATACGCCTTTTTCGCTGCATCGGATAAACTCAGCCGCCCGAGCTCGTAAGGGCCGGGCGTCAGGGCAGTCATTCGATACAGGCCATCAAAGCGCAACGGATTGGTTTTCAAACAACTTTACGTAGTGGAACGACGCCCGACCCAACGATCTCCGGCGGCTTCAAACAAGTATCCGCTGCAGCATCAAAAGGCGTATGCCCCGCCATGCTCAGGCCCGGCAATTAACCCAACTTCATGGTTTTTACCCCCAAAATTACTACTTTTGACGGGGCATCGGTCAAAATATTCAATAATTTCAAGGGTGGGGTTATCAAATCGTAAATGTAGTGCCAAAATATTAGATTAAAT
>JBFMBE010000151.1:0-8839 GCA_040755275.1 Thermodesulfobacteriota bacterium
TTCCAAGTTTGGCTATCCGCCCGATCCTACGAGATCGGGCGGCTGAGTTTTTTCGCAGCATCGAAAAAGGTTCCCCAGTCACCCCGCGACTCGACAGAGACTTCCTGACTTTTTGCGAGGCCATCAGAACTGATGCGCTCGCAAAAAGTCGCCGCTACCCCGATTTTGTCGATTGCCGGGCCTGAGCATGGCGGGGCATATGCCTTTTGATGCTGCAGCGGATACTTGTTTGAAGCCGCCGGAGATCGTTGGGTCGGGCGGCGTTCAACAACAAACGAATGTTTGAAAATCAAACCTTTGTAGCTTACTGGCCTGTATCGAATGACTGACCCCAAGCCCGGCCCTTACGAGCTCGGGCGGCTGAGTTTATCCGCTGCAGCGAAAAAGGCGTATGCCCTGCCATGCGACGATGACGAGACTTTCCGACTTTTTGCGAAGCCATCAGAACTGATGGCCCCGCAAAAAGTCCATCATTTGGACGGCTTCGAAAAAAGGCCGCAGGCAAGGAGTGCAAATCCCGAGGAATGAGGCGTACTGAAACGTACGCCGCAATGACGAGGGATGCAGCACGACACAGCATCCGGCCTTTTTGCGAAGCCGTCAGAACTCCCCCGTCTCCAACTTGTGGGTCAGAACTTCCACCTGGCTGAAGAGGGCCCGATTGTCCTTCAAGGACTTTTCGATGAGGGAAATGGCATGCATGGCCGTGGCATGGTAACGGTTGAAACTCTTTCCAATGGTTTGAAGCGGAGAGTCGGTATATTTGCGCGAGAGATACATGGCGATCTGACGGGGCCTGACGATCGCCTGCCTGCGGGAGGGAGAAAGCAGATCCTGCAAAGAGATGTTGAATTCCTTGCAAACCAGCTTCTTGATGATGTCGATCGTGATCCGTTTTTGCCGACGGGAGATATTGCGGATAACGCTTTCCGCCAACCCCACGTTGATGGGCGTATGCACAAGGGAAGCCCTTGCAGCCAAACCGATGAGGCCGCTTTCCAACTGCCGAACGTCTTCGGTCAGCTCGCTTGCCAGGTACCGAGCCACATCTTCCGGAACCTCGAGGCCTTTTGTTGCAGCTTTCTTCTGGACGATGCGCAGCCGGGTCCGGAAATTCGGCGGTTCGATCGGCGAAATGACGCTACCGGACAGCCTGCTTCTTAAGGTGTCGTTCAACTTCGGAATTTCCATTGGCAGAAAACAACTCGAAAAAATGATTCGCTTCCCGGAATTGATCAGGGAATCCAAAGTCATCGCAAGCTCGATCTGGGTGCGCTCCTTTCCGGTCAGATAATGAATATCGTCCAAAAGAAGCACGTCACATCCCGAGCGGTATTTCTTCTTGAACTGGTCGACGCTGTCGTTTCGCATGGCATATACCATTTCGTTGGAAAAATCCTCCGCAGAAATGTAATATACCCGTTCTTCGGGCCGTTCGGTCAAGATGTGATTGCCGACAGCCTGTGTCAGATGGCTTTTGCCAAGGCCCGTTTTCGAGATCAACAGCAGGGTGTTGTCTGGATTCTTCTTGCGGCTTGCCATTGCCAGAGAGGCGGAAAACGCGAATTCGTTGTTTCCCCCGACAACGAATTCGTCGAACGTAAATTCCTTGCGGAGCATCCGGCCACTGGTATTGATCGTTGCGGCATCCGGAAGCACCAGCTGCGGTTCCGGAAGGTCGGAGGGTTTGGATGCGCCCTGGGTATTGCTGATTTCAAAAACGACCCTGCAGTCCTTTCCCAGCGCGACCTGCCATTCATGTTGAACCAACTGACCGAAATGCTCCTGCAGCCGTTTTCTCGAAAAGACGTTCGGAGTTGACAAATAAATGGTATCCTGGTCACTCCGGATAAACGAAACCGGCTCAAGCCACATGCGATAGCTCGATTCACTGACTCGTTCTTTCAAAGCCGATTTGACTTGATTCCAAACGATTTCCATGAATGATCCACCTTCAGATTTTGACTGTCGTTTATCCAAAACACCATGATTCATCCTTGCTGGAAATCCAACAAGTGTGAGAAAAGACTGCGGCATCTGCCTGCCGAACAACAGAGAAAAAGCGAAAAAGAAAGAGCCGGACACCTTCCGGCATCAGCGGGGCGATGGCTTGAGATTTACCGACACAAAGCCGCCCTTTTCCTCCGGGTCGGGAGACCGGGGTGTTCTGACAGGGAAGCTCGTTATCGAAAGTTGCCGAGGGTTTTACCGAAGAGCTCCCGGGGAGTCAAACCGCATATGGATGAGTCGATTGAATTCCATACGCAAATTTCGAACAAGGTTTAACCCGTTGACTGTGAAGACCATATCGATTCTCTCCATCGAACATATCCGGAATATGCCAACGGACGCGCTGCTTCTTATTGGCAATGATCTTGGTGAACTGGGTGTTTATCGACAAATTGCACGAGCACTCCCCCGACAAGCTGATCTCTTCATATCTCTTGATTTCTCTCGATTTCAATCAATATCGTTTACAAATGAACGGAAGTTACGCAAACGGACCCTTGCCCATGACATCCGATGAGATTCGAATCCGAGGCGCAAGACAGCACAACCTCCAATCGATCGACCTGGACCTGCCCAAGAACCGGATCGTCGTCATCACCGGCCTCTCCGGATCCGGCAAATCTTCCTTGGCCTTCGACACCCTCTATGCCGAAGGCCAGAGGCGCTATGTGGAGTCCCTTTCGACCTATGCCCGACAATTTCTCGAGCGGATGGAAAAGCCGCAGGTGGACCGCATCGAAGGTCTTTCCCCCGCCATCGCCATCGACCAGAAGAACACGGGACACAACCCCCGCTCGACGGTCGGCACCATCACGGAAATCTACGACTACCTCCGGCTGCTGTTCGCCCGAATCGGCCAAATCCTTTGTCCCATCTGCAGCCAGCCCATCCAGTCCCAAAGCATCGACGAAATGCTCGATGCCGTGATTGAACTTCCGATAGGCAGCCGCTTCTCGGTGCTGGCTCCCATCCCCGTCGAACCGCAGTCTGCATTCCGACAGGAAACGATCCAGAAGCTCATCCGGCAGGGTTTTTCAAGGGCGATGATCGATGGCGACCTCATAGAACTCGAAGACGTACTACACCGACATTCGGATGAGCGAACGACGATGGATATCGTCGTCGATCGTATCGTATTGAAGGAAGGCATTCACAACCGGCTTGCCGACTCCATTGAAATGGCGCTTTCTCTGAGCGGCGGATCGGTCGTCCTGCAATCGGGTACAGGCGAACGCATGCGGTTTTCGGAAACGGCCGTATGCAACCAATGCGGCATCCAGGCACCGACGATCACCCCGGCCACGTTTTCCTTCAATGCGCCGACGGGTGCCTGCCCGACCTGCTCCGGACTGGGCGCCACCTCCTCTTTCGATCCCGATCTGATCGTACCCAATCCGGAATTGTCCCTGCGGGACGGGGCCATCGCCGTGTGGGAGGACGCCTTTCGGCTCGATTTCATCGACATGCTCGAATCCCTTGCAACCCGCTACCATGCCGACATCTATCAGCCGTATGGATCGCTTTCCGAATCGTTCCGAAATGTTCTTCTTTTCGGAGAACCCGATGCATCGAAAGTTTCGGCCGGCCGTTCCTCGAAAAAAAAGGGGATCCATCCCCCCCACCGGTTCGAAGGCATTCTGCCCATTTTGGAAAAGCAGTACCAACAGGCCAACAGCCTTTCGGAAAAAGCCGAGCTCGACCGTTTCCGAACCTACCGCACCTGTCCGGACTGTCAGGGGACCCGTCTGAATCCCATCGCAGGCATGGTCGTGGTCGGCGGCATGCGCATCCACGACATCACCGCGCTTCGAATTACCGAAGCCATCGTTTTTTTCGAGAGGCTGAATCTGTCGCATCGGGAGCACACCATCGCAGATCGTGTCCTCTTCGAAATCCGGGATCGGCTGGCATTCCTGAACCAGGTCGGTCTAGGCTACCTCAGCCTCGATCGGGGGGCATCGACGCTCTCCGGAGGAGAAAGCCAGCGCATCCGCCTTGCATCACAGATCGGCTCGAAGCTGAGCGGGGTCCTCTACGTTCTGGACGAGCCAAGCATCGGTCTTCACCCGCGAGACAACCTCCGACTCATCGATGCCCTGCGCCGAATGCGGGATCTCGGAAACAGTGTCATCGTGGTGGAACACGACGAGGAAATGATCCGATCCGCTGATCATGTGGTAGACATGGGACCCGGAGCCGGAAACGCCGGTGGGCGGGTGGTTTACAGCGGCCCAGTTTCCGGTATCGTACATGCAGCCGATTCGCTGACCGGTCAGTATCTCCTTGGCAGAAAACACATCGTCGAATCCACTCCCCGAAGAAGCGGCACCGGTCAGCAGATTCGTATCGACGGGGCCAGCGGCAACAACCTGCGTCACCTGAGCGTCGCCTTTCCCATCGGTTGCCTGACCTGCGTCACCGGGGTTTCGGGAAGCGGGAAATCGACCCTGGTAATCGAAACCCTCTACAAGAGCCTCCTGCAACGGCTGTACAAATCCCGGATTCCCGCGGCCCCCCATGAGCGGATCACTGGGATCGAGGCCATCGACAAGGTGATCAATATCGACCAATCCCCGATCGGTAGAACCCCACGTTCGAATCCGGCTACATATACCGGGCTATTTTCCGCGATTCGAGAGGTCTTCGCCAAGACCGAAGAAGCCCGATCGCGTGGGTATAAGGCCAGCCGGTTCAGTTTCAACGTAAAGGGTGGACGGTGTGAGGCCTGTGGTGGAGACGGGGTCAACCGGATCGAAATGCTGTTTCTGCCCGACGTTTTCGTCACCTGCGAAACCTGCAAAGGAAAGCGCTACAACCGGGAAACCCTCGAAGTCACCTATCGGGGCAAGTCAATCGCAGATGTGTTGGGCATGACGGTTGAGGAAGCAATCCGGTTTTTCGAACGGATTCCGTCGATTCGATCCAAGTTGTCGGTGTTGGCAGATGTCGGTCTCGGTTACATCACGCTGGGACAGCAGGCAGTCACCCTGTCCGGAGGAGAGGCGCAGCGAATCAAACTGTCCCGAGAACTCGGAAAACGGGATACGGGCCGAACGCTCTACATCCTCGATGAGCCGACGACAGGTCTGCATTTCGAGGATATCCGCCAACTGCTTCGGGTACTCAACCGATTGGTCGATGCCGGAAACACCGTCATCATGATCGAACATCAACTCGACGTGATTCAGGCTGCAGATTATGTCATTGACTTAGGACCGGATGGAGGAGATAACGGTGGAGAGATTGTCGCGATCGGAACACCAGAGGCCATTGCCGCATGTCCGACATCGGAGACCGGAAAATGCCTGCGGCAGAAATGGGAAGGGACTTCATCGAATGGCTGATTGTCCACATTCTTCACGGAAAATCGGCATGCAACTCCGGATTGGTGTGCTCGCCATTCTTCTACTGATTGGGTTGCACCTTGCGGCATTCGCCGGAACGATCACGATCGAAACCCAAGTTGAGGCGACACGCACCGATTCGGGTCTGACCACGCGCGTTGTGTTGACCAATCAAGGCGATGAAACCGCTCGATCCATCACCTGTGAGGTGACGTTTCAGAAAAAGACCGAAACACTTCCCCTCATCGAAGCCCTTCCGCCGAAAGCCCCCATCTCTCTGACAACCACCCATGCGCTGATTGAGCACAAGGCCGGTCAATACCCCCTGATCGTATGGGTGCAGTTTCACAATACAAACCAATACCCGTTCACGGCTCTGACTGCGCTGATTGTCAACGTGAATGCAGATGCCTTGAACGATCTGGCAATCGAAGCAACGGACATGGCAATCGATCGGAAGGGAGCATTGCCGTTTCGCGTCAAAAACCTTGCTGAAGAAGACCGCACCATCACCTACTGGCTGCTGGTTCCCCGGGAACTTTCCGTATCGAACAGGGAGGGAAGGCTTTCCTTACCGAAGCGATCGGAGCAGACGGTTTCCGTTCAGCTGGAAAATTTTGCAGCCCTCTACGGTGCGGCCTATCCGGTTTACGCTTTCTTCGAATACGACACACCGGAAATACACCGCTGTCAGATGGCCTCCGCCACGGTTCGCATCGCTCTGGAACCGAGCTGGTTTCAGAAAACCCGCATCTATTGGCTGGTGGCAGGCATTTTGGTGCTCGCTGTCGCCTTGTCCTGTCGATTTCTTGGAAGAAAAAAGACCGTTAACGCATGATGAGCTCGCAAAAAGTCAGGAAGTCTCTGTCGAGTCGCGGGGTGACTGTATCGGTAGATCGAATGCCGGTTCAAATCGGTCCCATCGCAGGTTGAACCCCATCAAGCCATGCCTTGGCCTCACCGATGACATACAACGATCCTGCAACACAGATCACATCGTTCGATTTCGCCTTTTCCAGAGCCGTTTGAACGGCTCGATCGACCTTCGGAACGGTGATCACGTCCGAAACCATTTTTCGCGATATGTTTTCGATGGTTTCGACGGGCAGTGCCCGATCGATTTTGGGCCTGGTGCAGATAACCCGTTTGCACAGGGGAACCAGAATTTTGAGAATCTTCTCGTAGGGTTTATCCGACAGGATACCGATAACCAGCGTGATGTCGCGCCCGGCATAGGCGGTTTCCAAGTGTTTGGCCAACGTTCTGGCTGCATCCAGGTTGTGCGCCCCATCCAGAATGAGCTCCGGTGAGTGGCGTACAATTTCGAGTCTTCCTGGCCAACGCGTATGACGAAGTCCTTCCCGGATCGAGCGCTCGTCGATCAGAACCCGCTTTTCCCGAAGCAGTTCACACGTTGCAAGACTCAAGGCCGCATTCTTCAGTTGATGGTCACCGACCAGCTGCAGTTCGAGACCCGCCCAGGTATGATCCATTCCCCGATAGGTAACCGTACCATCGGGTCTTTTCCGAATTTTGAAATCCGTATTCAGGCGGAACAACTCGCTTCTCCGAATGTCCGCAATAGCCTGCAGCACAGACAACACCCTCGGCTGGCTGGCTCCGGTCACCACCGGTATTCCCTTCTTGATGATGCCTCCTTTTTCCCATGCAATATCTTCAAGGGTTCTTCCCAGATACTGCTGATGCTCCAGAGTCACATTGGTGATCACGGAAACCGCGGGAACAATGACGTTTGTGGCATCCATCCGACCGCCCATGCCGGTTTCCACGACAACCCAGTCGACCTCCCGTTTTGCGAAAACGGAAAAAGCCATGGCTGTCGTATATTCGAAGAAGGTCGGTTCTCGTTTACCCGAAACAATCGATCGAACGGCCAAATAGGCTTCGAGAATTTCGTCGTCCGTTGCCAATTGACCATCGATGGCAATGCGCTCGTTGAACTGAATCAAATGCGGGGAAGTATACATGCCGACCGAGTACCCCGCTTCCATTAAAATGGCGTAGAGGGTTGCGGCCACCGATCCCTTTCCGTTCGTTCCGGCGATATGGACAGTCTTGAATCGGTCCTGAGGGTTGCCCAACCCCGCCAACATCCGTCGGATGGTCCCCAGCTCGAGTTTGATGCCGAAACGTCGAAGATTGTACAATTCCTTCAGACACGCCTGTAGAGAGATATCGTGTTGGCTCATGGCATAAAAAAGGCCCGGCAAAGCGATGAGAATGCTTTGCCGGGCCTATCTCCTTCATGCATCAAGAAAAACGGGTTGAATGCTACCTTCCGGCCCTGCTTTTGGCAATGGCAATCCGCTGTCTGCGAATGGCCTCACGCTGTTTTCTGCGTTTGTATTCGCTGGGCTTTTCATAACTTTTCTTTAGCTTGAGCCGCTTGAACAGACCATCGTTCTGGATCTTCTTCTTGAGAATCCGCATGGCCTTTTCAAGGTCGTTGTCGTACACCTTGACATGAATTTCCTTCAACCGCTCCTACCCCCCCTCTTCCTTCGAATGGCCTGTGCCCGAACGCAGTACATCGGAACAGGCGACGGCTTAAAAACCGATTTTGTCCGCTGATTATAGGTGAGAATGCGTTGGTTTTCAAGAAAAAAGACGGGGCGATGCGGCCCATCGATCAGGACGTTTCAAATATTCCGATATCTCCCAGCCCGGCACGAATCACGACAGGCGTATCGTCGATCAGGGAAATGACACTCGATGGTTTTCCGGGCACGGGCCCCCCGTCGATGACCAAATCGAGCTGCTTGCCATAATGATCGTGAAGCAAGGATGGATTAAGAAAGATGTCCCCGTCGGGTGTCGCAGCACTGGTCGAGAGAATCGGATTTCCCAATGCCTTGACGATTTCGATGCTGATCGGATGGTCGGGAACACGGATACCTGCCGTTTTTCTTCGGGTCAGCATCATCTTGGGAACTTTCTTCGACCCCTCGAGGATAAAGGTATAGGGCCCCGGCAGCAGGCGTTTCATGGTTTTGTAGGCATAATTGGACACCTTGGCATAGTCGCTGATGTGTTTGAGGTCTGCACAGATGAAGCTGAAGGGTTTGCCCGGATCCCGCTGTTTGATCTGATAAATACGTTGAATGGCCTTTTTGTTCATGATGTCGCAGCCGATTCCGTAAAACGTATCTGTCGGATAGGCGATAACAGCGCCTTCAAGCAAAAGATCGACAACGTGTTTGATCAGTCTGGGCTGGGGATTGACCGGATTGATTTCGATGAGCATTCGTTCTCTTTCTGAAAATACGGCAGTACTGAAGCGACCTGTTTTTTCGACAACAGAAAAACATATGTCAGGATAAAAGTGGATGATCCTCTTTGATGGAGGCGCAAAAAGTCGTCTTTCCCGTGCTGTTTGTAAATGTCGGGCATAAGCGGGGTGGCTGGGGAAGCCTTTTGAGCTTGCTGCGAAAACGTGTTTGAAGCCGCCGGATATCGTTGGATCG
>JBFMBE010000152.1:0-3335 GCA_040755275.1 Thermodesulfobacteriota bacterium
ATCAAAAATGATGAGGTCGCAAAAAGTCGCCACCGCTTGGCTTTGTTCAATTGCCGGGCCTGAGCATGACGGGGTATACGCCTTTTGATGCTGCAGCGGATACTTGTTTGAAGCCGCCGGAGATCGTTGGGTCGGGCGTCGTTCCACTACGTAAAGTTGTTTGAAAACCAATCCGTTGCGCTTGGATGGCCTGTATCGAATGACGGCCTTGACGCCCGGCCCTTACGAGCTCGGGCGGCTGAGTTTATCCGATGCAGCGAAAAAGGCGTATGCCCCGCCATGCGCCTCGGATGAGACTCTTCGACTTTTTGCGACTCCATCAAAAATGATGGAATCGCAAAAAGTCAGGCCCCCTGGATGAACCCGCAGGAAGGCGGGTGAATTTTGCTCAGCGTCGGAAAAACTCAGCAGCCCGAGCTCGTAGGATCGGGCGGATGGCCAGAAAGAAACGTTTGGCTTGCTGTAATTCAAGATGTTGTTCTTCAAGCCAAAAGAGGTAAATTGTGTCCGCCCGATCCAACGATCTCCGGCTGCTTCAAACAAGTTTCCTCCGCTTCGCAAAACATCACCCGCCTTCCTGCTGGAGGCCCAACTTCGAACGAAAACCAGTGGGTGACGACTTTTTGCGACTCCATCATGTCATCAACACCTTCCAATAACCGTATCCCGAGCTGCGTTTGCCTCCGATGCCTCGATCGGCAAGGGCCTGCTGAATCAAATGCCGGGCAAGCTCGGCCCAGGCCGGAGGGCCTTCGATCACGAAATAGAATTTTCCGCTGGTTGCTATCTGAGGCGCCGGGATGGGGGAATCAAAGTCCGTCGCCTCGACCTCCCCCGCTTGCGTGTAATAATTCTGATGATGCACTGTGATGATTTCGGACACGAAGGGTTTACCCTCGGGAACCCACCAGGCATCGTGATAGACAATGCCGCCGGAGATAACGGCGGTTTCGTCTGTTTCGCCCCAGTCGTTTCCGAAAAGGTACTCGACGACATCCGCGTTCTGGATGCAGCCACTCTGACTCCGACCGATACCCTTGACCGAAGAACCGGGGATCATGGGCATCCCGTATGTATGATGAACGGTGATACCGGTTTCGAGCGGACAGTCGCGGGTTGTACCGATATAGAGTCTGCCTTCACAAGCGGCTTCGAAGGCCGTGAAGCGGCTTCTGTCCTGAGTGGCTTTTTTCCAACGTGAAAACGCATTCTTGTAAAGATCCGACGGCTCCATGCTGCAAAGCTTTCGGATGTGATCTTGTTTCAGATCGCCGGCTGCCTCCTCCCCTGAAATTTCGGCGATTCCTTTCGACAGAAACAGCCCGGGATGCGGTTGATACGGCAGGACACCTGCTTCCAGGACCTCTTTCAAAGCGTTTCGGCACAATTGGATCATGAACCTTCCCTTTCCTGATGGTTGCTACTGAACCTTTCGGGCCTGAGCCATTCTTTTCAGCCATCCGGCCGCGGCAAGGGCTTGACGGGTCAACAGCCGGTATTCGTTCAGTTCGGCAGCGATGACCTCTTGATACAAGTGAGTTGCATCTCGTTTGCCCAGAACCTTCGCAAGATCTTTTAGATACAGGGCATATACCGGTTCTTTCGAGCCCTTGGCTTTTAAAAAACCAACAGCCTGTGCCAGTCCGGCCTGCATGACAAAGGTCGGAAAACTGTCTGCACGGGCCTTGTATCCCTCAAAATCACGGACGGGAACCGCTTGTATGCACTCGTTGGCGATGGCGGCAAATCGTTGTGCATATGTTCGAGGCATCGGTTGGTCTCCTTTCCAGCCCTTATGGTCGAAGAAAACGGACGAGCCCGCGGCCCACCGTGGCTTTTCCACCGATCTGGATCAATGGATCGCCGGCGATTCCGGCCTCAAACCGTTTCCACACCGCCTCGGCATCCAATCGATCTTCTTTGGATTTCGGTTGCTTTCGCGATGGCCCGGCAGCCATCATCCCCCACAGCAGGCTTTCAGCCGGCAGGTTTTCCTCGTACCACAGTGCGCCTTTCTGAACGACACCTCGATCGTCGTCGATCCGGATGCGGGCACGTACCTCGGTGGCCGTCTCGGTGAGAAAGGCGAAATCATCATCGCCCAAGACGACGAATCGTTTTTGAAAATGTTCGGCGGCCTTCTTGTCCTGGGGATGAATGACACCGGCAAGATGACGGGCCCATTCCATTGCGCCTACGCTGAACGTAAACTCCATATCTTCCAACATGATCCGATTGTCGGCTATCCTCAACGCCGTCTGGTCGGTTGCGACGACGACACCCCCTTGGGGTTCGGGCACTGGAGGAATGGACTTGGATCCGGTGCGTTTCAGATCGGATGCATACCGTTCCAGCACAAACGGACAGGAAGCGAATGCGACAATACCTGCAAAGGAGCGAACCGGAAAGACCAGCAACAGGGCGTCTCCGAAAGCCATGGCCGAGGCGTGAGCCGATTCGGCGTCCGTCACGGTTTCGGGACCGAAGAGCAAGTCCTGATCGGGGTTGCCATCGAATTCGTCCCTCAGCACCCCCTTCAGTGCGGATCCGGGCACCAAAGGCAGGTTGGTCGCCCGGCAGCGGGCGATGGGCAGGTCCACCGCACCGACCGCCTGCCCCACCCCAACATGAAGAGCCGACAAGGCATGGAGATAGAACAATCTGGTTTTCATGAGAATTTCCTTTCATTCCCAATGTTGAAATCATCGCGCTGACGAATGGGCTCCACCCGCCGCAAGACGACCCTGCCCATTTTCATTGAACCACAGGCATCTGAACGACGGGAGCACTTCGACCCTGCAGATTCTTGGCGTCACACGCCCGGAATGACCAATCCGAATCCGTCTTTCCGATCCTGCTCATGATCGCATACGGATGCCAACCACAAGCGGCCGATCGCATCTGCAGGCAGGTCGAGCACATCGAACCAGTAGGTGGATCCTGCAGGGACCAACGCTCGACTGGGTTTTGGACGTTTCAAGGCAAGGTCCCACCCGGAATGACCGACCCAACGACCGAGGGCTGCGGCAACCAGCCGCAACCGCAACCCGACGATTCCGGGCACATCTTGGTTTCCATCGGCCCAGGCTGGTTTCCAACCGTTTGTAAAAGCAGCCGGTGTAACGAACGTCAGGGCGAGGCGATTCGTGTTTCGAATGTCTGCTTCGATCCCCTTTCGGTCTTCCGCTGGAAGTTCCAACACCCGGGTGGCCACAGGCTCCAACCACGAAAGCCGCCGCTCCCCTCCGAAGCACACCGACCTGCCGTCGATTGCCTTTTCGAACAGACCCAACAGCCCCCATCTGCTGGACGAAAACCTGGAATCTTGCCGCTGC
>JBFMBE010000152.1:3435-8834 GCA_040755275.1 Thermodesulfobacteriota bacterium
CCGGATCGAAAAACCAAGGGGGCCAGGGGGTCGATCCAATAGGTGTACATGGGTTCATCCTCCATATGCCGATATGTCGGATTCAGTCGTAGCAGAAAGCCAGCGGGCCACTCGAAGCTCATCGGCCAACCGTTGAAAGGCCCGCTGATCGGAGCCCAGGGAATGCAACCTTGACGTCAGCTCCTGACGCAGATCGTCCGGCAGCGTTTTCTTGCCGCCGCTCTGCCTGGCCCGATCCAGAAGCCTGCTCCATTCCGCTTGCGCCACGGCGGGCGGAAAGAGCCCTGCCTCAAGATGCTGCGCAATACCGGCCGTATCGAACACAAGCCTACCGGGACATTCATTGTTGTGGTACGCCTGCGTCCATCGGTTCAGCGCCCGAAAGCCTTCCGGGTCATCGAAGGGAAGCCGGAGCGAAATGATATGACCGGACCGGATGTGCAGACGCAAACCCAGGGCATTTCCGGTGCGCTTTGGTTCGGCATCGCCGGTTTTGGCGTAATGTTCGGCTTCGGCCGTCCATCTCCGAATGTGGCCGAGCGGTTCCAATATGTGACAGATGGCCACCCCGATCCGCAGGCTGGGACGGTCTTCAGGCGCCAATTCCTTCAGCTCATTCAAAACGGGAGCCATTTCCCGATCAAATTCCTGTGCCAGCGCCATGCTTGCCTGAAGGATACCGCTCAGAGGCAGCATCCCCATGACGTCATCCCCGCCGTTGTAAATGCACCGGCCGTTGTGGCTGCGGAGAAGCCCCGGAACGGTATCGGAGAATCGGCAGACCGCACGGGAGATGTTGGCATGGTGATCCAGGTTCCTGGCATGATCGACGCACTTCCCCATTCGATCGCCGTCGGCCAGGATCATGGCTACATAGGGACAAGGTCTGTTCCGTGCTTTCCAGATCGGTTGGAGAACTTTCTTCAATCGTTTGAGATGGTCTTCAGCCGTTTTCAAGGCATTGTCCGATCGAACTTCCTTCAACACAATGTCGATCCGTTCCGGATACAGCAACCCGGCATCGTAGGGGAACACATCCCCTTTTCCGTAGGTACGGGTGGCCAGTGTTTCATCGACCAGCGGTTCGTAGTGGTCCCGAAGGACTTTTCGTTCATCCTCCGATAGGGAACGGATCCATGGGTCTGCTGCAATCCGACTCAACGCGACAAAGGTCACCTGTCGACCCACCACCCGTTTGACGGCGCCCAAGGCATCGAGCTGTTCCCCGGCGCTGAGTGCGAACTGCAAGGGAAATCGTTCCCGGCCCTTGGGCAGAACCGACTCGCACAGCCCGTCGAGGGAAGACTTGGGAATGCCTTCCTCCGCCAAAGAAGCGGTTTGGGGGGTGTGCATCGGCTCGAAATCCCGCGTGCATTTTCGAGAAGCAAGCGTGGCTTTCAGACGGCTATACGTCTTGATGTAAGCGTTTTCGGATCCATCGTCGGACAACAAGCTCCAAGCGGCATAGCATTCGATCGCCGACTCGATCTGCCGTTCCCAGAATTCTTTCCGCAGCGACACACCGGCACCGGTCCATTTGCCCCATGCTTCCCGCGCGTATTCTCGAAGCCTTTCTTGAGCGGCATTTCGGACCCGCTCGGCCAAAGATGCCACCTGAAGGGCTTCGTCCGCCTGGACCTTGGCAAGCAAGATGTTCGGTAGGTTGCTGGTTTGATCCGAGTTGTTCCCCTGAATTCGGGAGGGAATCGGATAGATCAACGTGGCTCCTCGATCGAGCAGGCACTTCCCCGCAGCACGGACCATTTCCGAAAGCATGTAACTTCCGGCCCACAAATCACGGGTCTTTCGGGCTGCGGCAATGAACCCCTGAACCGGGCCGATGGAAATCTCGATAAGGTATTGGTTCATTTGGTTGCCTCCACCCGGAAATCAGTTTCTGAAAAAGTTGAGAAAGGCTTCGATTGGGTCGCTGTATCCGGCCATTGGAGGTACAGGCGGATGAGCGCCCGTTTGCGAAGATTTCTTGGGTAACCAGTCGGGCGCGACGATGCGGCGGCCGGAAGCCCTCCATTCCAAATACAGGTCTTTAATCGGTCGAACCGGAAGAACCAATGCTGCGGACCGCCACTGACCTGAATCAACAGGATAAGGCCTTAAAATAATAGGGGATGCCATTCGTTCCCAAAAAATCGGCTCCTGATCTTGATACTCCATGGCCATCAGGGTCACATCTTCAGGATCTCTTTGCCGATCGCCACGTTCATTCTGAAAATGGAAAATAATCGGAAGACCGAATGCAGCCCGTGGAAACAGAATCGGTTGATCTTGGGACGGTTGAAAAGACGTCCCATCACCTTTCACACGGAATTTGCCGGTGATCCGACGAATGGCTCCGGGTTCCGGCCATCGGCTGCGACCTGGGCGACCGGGGTGACTTCCAGGATTCCTGCCGATACCAACCCCCTGGCGGAAGTCTTTCAGCTTGTCGATGCCATATTTCCAGGCAACAATCGAATCCGTTGCAGTCTTGCCGCTCAACACCAGCCGCATCCCCTGTTTCTGAGCTTCTGTTTCGGAGACCGGCTGAAACGATGGCATTCCACTGACGGATTTCACCCAAACAGCGCCAAGCCCGCGGCGGGTACGAGCCCCCACACCTCCGAAGGTTCCCCACCAGCGGACGGCATCCAGAACCGATTTTCGATCGGAGGAATCCAATCTCTGGGAAATGGATATCAACAGATCGAATGATAGCCCTTTGATCGCCAGTTTCTTCGGATGTTCCAGGACTTGGCCGCTTCTGACTCTTCCTTGGGCTGGAAAAAGCGCATAGGGGTGCGCCCAGGGTTGCCAGTTGGGGTAGTTTTTCCCTGGAGGGTAATTGGCACATGGATTGGGGCTGACATTCGCTATCCCTTGGATTCGTACCTTGACCTTGCTCGCCTCGAGTTCTTGCTCTTTCCCAAGGCCTCCCCAGATGGCGCGTTCCGCCTTGAACAATTCGGAAGAGCTGGAAAAACGGTTTCTGTTTAGCAACCGCCACCAGAAACGCAGGTGGCCTCGGATGGCCGTCGCCCGGATGGGCATGGCCTTGTCCACTTCTCCTGCGACGACACCGCCGCCGTAAAGCGGAGTCACGAGTTCGCAATGGTAACCAATCCAGGATTCCGTCGTTTGTGGAAGGGAAGAAAGTATATCTTTCGGGTCGATGGATGGTGGGGGTAGACGTTTCATCGGGTGCCTTCCGTTTTCATTGTGGAGATAGGACAGGATGGAGTCGAAAAAAGACGGGAGGTCTCTGTTGAACCGCATGGGGACGGGGATAACTGTTTCGCTGTTGCGAAAAAAAAACAACCGTCAGCTCTTGTTAGGATCGCATGGACAGATCCTTCGCAACACATCACCCGCCCTCCTGTTGGAATCCAGGCTTCAGACGAACATCCGTAGACGGTGACTTTTTACGGCTCCATCCCTACATAGGCCGACTGAAACTGTGTCAGCGTTCGATCCATAAACCGCTAACCGGCTGTCATGAAGGTTTTCCGATATTTTTCGATCAGCGTGCCGAATTTATGAAAAATAAACGTGATGATCACCGAATCGTCCAGCAGCCCCATAGCAGCAATGAAATCCGGCACGGCGTCAAGTGGCATAATGACATAAGCAACTGCAGCCATAATGATTCCCAAATCAACCATATCGAAAATTTCACTGGCATTTTGCGGATGGGTTACAATATGCCAAAGCGTTTCAATATCAAAGATATTAAAAAAACGAAACAGTTTGCCAAAAAAAGAGTCTTTGTCGTTCGGGTCGACTTTTTTCCCTTTACCAAACTTGTTGATCGCGTCTTCATAATCCATGGTATCAAGCCTCCACCTGTTGAAAATAGGGGTTCAATGTGATCTCCGGATGATAAACGCGGGAAATCAGCAAGAACTCCGTGTTATGGTTTGCATGGAAGGTCCGCAAATCTTCAATGGTGTGTTCCTTGAAGGTATCCCCTCGCACCGTTACCCGAAATACCAGCCCGAGATCGCCTTCTTCAAAAAAGATGGCTTGTCGATTATAGGAAAAATATCGGCCGATCTCTTCCGGAAATATCTCCTTCAAAAAATCGGATGTCGCTTGATGCCCAATCGAGCTGACAATTTCGAAGTTGGCTTCTCGGCACATGTCGAACAGCTGGATGACTTCGTTTATCTCCATTTTTTTCATGATAAAAACCGCTGTTTCATCTTTTTTCGTGTCATATGGCGTGATCAACGCATTCAATAGATATAGTTTCATAACGATCTCCTCTGCCTGTTCATAATGGTTACATACGTTGCCGCGGAAATCGAAAACGGATGGTTATCTGTTTTCAGGAACCGCGAAAGCAAGTCCTCGATTAGACCGGGTTGCCAGGTCATTCCTGATGACATTCTCTACTCCAACATTTTATTTCTGATCTCGATGCAGGAAGGATCTTGAACCTGTTGTCGGCGGAGCACCCCAAATTTCGGTTTCGCCCTTCATGCCGGAATGCAACCGCGAATAACAAACCATGCATACTTCGAAATCCATCCGATACTGTTCCAAAACGGCAATCTGTTTTTGGATAGTCGAATGGCGGAAGACCGAAACAATCAGTTTCGGGAAATTCTCTATCCGGCGGCATTGCTGGTAAAGCTGATGCCGCTGTTCCCCCGTCAACAAATCGTATAATTCGCAGCGCCGCACCTGGGGCATATCGGTAAAGGAACGAAGCAGCGATCGGATCTCCGGGTTTCGGGCGATGAAATAGGCGATCATGAGCAGGGCGTCTTCGAGCATGTTTTCCACGGTCGGAATCCACACGATGGACGAAGGAATCGGCGGATGCCGGTCGAAGTCTCTGGAAAAGATGTTTTGCGATGTCAGCAACCATGCCGGCCTGCTGTTCTCGGAAAGAAATAGATAGTGCGTCGGATCGATGCCCTCGTGATATGGATGAGTGCTTCCGACCAGAATCTGTGCGGTCAGTGTTCCCATGGGTTTTTCCTTTCTGATGTCCAATTCGGATTGTGAGCGGTTCGATTGGTCTTCGGATGATCATTGTTGTCTCCTCTGTCGTTCGTCACCTAACCTTTGTGACAACAGCCTCTTCTTTTATTTCCGAATTCTCCAAAACCGCAAACCCGCACCAACCCTCATTTCCAAAAAGCGAAAAACCGATGGTAGCCCCTGACTCCAATCTGCAATGAAACCCTTCTTCCGTTCTCAATCTCCGCAATCCTTATGGGCTCGGTTCCAATACGACTCTTGGGGAGACCATTTCGACAGCATCACAAAAAAGCTTGTGGAAGTGTTTGGAGTGGATACCAGCACTCAGCGTTTGGATTCTATTCACATCAAATCCAATATGCAGAAGTTAGGGCGTATCCGGCTTTTCTCCGATACCATCCATTCGTTCCTGA
>JBFMBE010000153.1:0-8826 GCA_040755275.1 Thermodesulfobacteriota bacterium
TATCCGGTGGATGTATTGGGGCTCGACATGGACATCGAAGCCGACCTCGGGATCGACTCCATCAAGCGGGTGGAGATTCTGTCTGCGATGGAAGAGGCCGTTGCCGGCCTGGTGGTGCCTGCCCCGGATGAAATGGCCGGCCTGAAGACCCTGCGGCAGATCGTGGAGCGGCTGAATGGATCGGCGGGTTCGCACGCGGAAAGTCCCGGAAGGCAGGAAGGCGCGACCGACTGCCGAAAGCAGCCGTCGGCAGGCGGCTTGGCGGTGGAGGATGCCTGCTGTCGGAACATCGCCGGTTCGTGTGTGGAGGAGCCCAGGGAGAAACCTTCCATCCTTCCGCCTGAGACCGCCCGAGATCCGTCCGCGAGGATTCTTTCCGTACTGCTCGAATCCGTGAGTCGTCTGACCGGATATCCGGTGGATGTACTGGGACTCGATATGGATATCGAGGCCGACCTCGGGATCGACTCCATCAAACGGGTGGAGATTCTGGCAGCCGTGGAAGAAGCCCTTCCGGATGTGGTGGTGCCTGCCCCGGATGTTTCGGCCGGGCTTCGGACGCTGCGGCAGATCGCCGATCAGCTCTGCCGGGGAAAGGCCGAACCGAACGACGGAAGCAAGAGCGCTTGCCATTCGGCAAATCCGCTCGAGCGGGAGGCTTCGCTCGTTCCTTCCACGCAGGGGGCGCCTGCAGCGCTCGGTATTTCCCTGCCGGCTCGACGGATCGTCAGGCTGAGGCAGGTGACCCTTGCCGAGCGGGATCCGGCCTGGGACAGGACCGACGAAGGGGTTCTTCTCGTGGTTGGCATGCATCCGGATATCCAGGGGGAGCTTGCCGCCGTCTTGTCCGGAAGGCTCCGATGCACGGTCGAAGCCCTCTCTTTGAAGGATGCCCTCGAACGGCCGTTGGATGTTTCCCTTCGAGGTCTGGTTCTGATCGCTCCGCCTGCGGTTTCATCGGAAGACGAACCCTTCGATCCTGCGGACGAGGCCTATCTGATCGACAGCCTCACCCTGTGCGCCCGTCATGCCGCATCCTTGCAGCAGGCGGCTTCGTCGGGTCCGGTCGTTGTGGCCGGGGTGAGCTTTCTCGATGGTGGATTCGGATTCCGAAACGGTGTGATCTCACGACCGGTCACGGGCGGGATTGCTGGGCTCATGAAAACGGCAGCCAGGGAGTGGTCGGGCGTTCGATGCCTCTGCCTGGATGTCGATCCGACATGGACGGATAAAAAGGCGGTTGCAGCGGCGATGGCCGATGTGTTGACGGCCCGATGGGATCCTTCGGCCGTCGAGCTCGGCATTTCGGCTGCATCCTTCGGGGAAGGGCTCATCCTGCAACCGGTTCTCGATGAAGTGGCCTATCCGGAGCGGGATCCTGCCTGCGATGTTCGGCCGGGGGATGTCGTTCTGGTGAGCGGTGGGGCAAGGGGGGTTGCAGCATCCGTATCCATCTCCCTGACGAAAGCCGGTTTACGGAGGATCGTCCTGCTGGGCCGTTCTCCGGATCCCGTGACCGAGCCTTCGTGGCTGGCCGAAGCCTCCGATCTGAACGAGATGCGGCAGGCCTTGGTGCATCGGCCCGAGCATGCCGGCATGCATCCGAAAGAGATCGACCGCATGGCACGCAGATGGCTGGCCAACCGGGAGATGTTGGCCACCCTCGATGCGATCCGGTCTGCCGGAGCCGATGTGCTCTATCGCAGCGTCGATGTGACGGATCGGGAAGCCGTTCGGGCCGTGTTTCAGGAGATCTCGGCCGTGTGGGGACCGGTTTCGGGGATGGTGCATGCGGCCGGTGTGCTGGCCGATCGGCTGATCGCCGAAACCTCGGTAGATGAAGTTCGGACGGTTCTGGCACCCAAGCTGCAGGGTCTTCGCTGGATGCTGGAGGCCGTCTCCGGAAATCCCCCGCGATGGATCGCCCTGTTTTCGTCCGTTGCCGGTCGCATGGGAAACCGCGGCCAGGCCGCCTATGCCATGGCGAACGAGGCCATGAACAAGACGGCCCATTGGCTCAAGCGGTGGTATCCGGATCTGCGGGTGATTTCTCTGAACTGGGGGCCGTGGAACGGGGGGATGGTGACCGACGGTTTAAAAAGGCTGTTTCAGAAAAGCGGGGTGCCGCTCATCGAGATCGAGGCCGGGGCTGCGGCCTTTCTTGCCGAAATCGGCGGGGCAGCTGATGCCGTGGAGGTCGTGATCGGCGGGGATCTTCCACAACAGCATGCAACCGAAACCGAAACCCGTAGCGATCCGCTGCGGCTGAGCATCCGAAAAGAAATCGACGTCGAGCGCTATCCCGTTTTGAACAGTCACGTTCGAGAAGGGGTGCCGGTGGTTCCCTTCTCTCTGGTCACCGAATGGTTGGGGTATGGCGCCTTGCACGAACATCCGGGGCTCTTTCTGAGTGGACTCGAGGAGATTCAGCTGTTGAAGGGTATTTGCTTGCAGCATCAGCCCATGATCGTGCGGCTGATGACCGGAAAGCCCGTCAAGCGGGATCGGGCCTTTGTGCTCGATGTGGAAATCCGGGACGGGATGCGGGAAGGAAGGGATGTCGTGCATACCCGGGGGAAAGCGGTTCTGACGGGTGGTTTCGAGACAGCGCCCGATTTCAATCCGGAGCCGCTGATGCAGACCCTCGGTCCATATGCCCGAACGCTCGATGATCTTTATGGTACCGTGCTCGTGCATGGCAAGGACCTGAGGGGTATCCGCCGGATCATCGGCATGTCCCATCGGGCCATGGTGGCGGAGCTCCTGTCGGCCCCCCATCCGGAAACCTGGATGAGCGAGCCGATCCGCAAGCGGTGGTTGGCCGATCCGCTGGCTCTGGACGGCGCCTTCCAGATGGCTGCCATCTGGTGCTACGAACATATCGGCATGGTGTGCCAGCCGGTTTTCGCCAAACGGTATCACCAATATCGAGGGCGTTTTCCGGAAGACGGGGTCATGGGCATCCTCGAAGTTCGGGAAAGCCGATCCACCGGTATGGTGGGGGACATTGTCTTTCTGGATGCGGATCGTCGCGTGGTGGCTCGTTTTGAGGAATTGACCACAACCGCAGAACCGGACGCTTGTCCTTGAGTCAGGCTTCAGAAGATTCCCGTAACCTGGGCGTGAATATCGATCATCGGGAAATTGCACGCTTCGAGTCCCAGGCCGATCAATGGTGGAACCTGGAAGGTCCGTGTCGTTCTCTGCACGCCATCAATCCCTTGCGTGCGGGATATATCGCAGCTCGGGCGGGCGTTGCCGGCAAATCCGTCCTCGATGTCGGATGCGGTGGAGGTATTCTCACCGAAGCCTTGGCCCGCATGGGAGCCAGAATGACCGGTATCGACATGGGTGAAAAGCCCGTCGATGCAGCCATCCGTCATGCAGCCGCTTGCGGGCTGTCGATCCGCTATGAACGGATGAGCCCCGAGCAACTCGCCCTTCAGGTTCCCGCATCCTTCGATGGGGTGGTCTGCATGGAGCTTCTCGAGCATGTGCCGGATCCCCTGGCTGTGATTCAGTCCTGTGCCGTCCTAGTCCGCCCCGGTGGGGACGTCTTTTTCTCCACCCTGAACAAGACATTCAAATCCTTCGTCTTCGCCATTCTGGGTGCGGAGTATATCCTGCGCCTCCTTCCGAAGCACAGCCACGACTGGAGACGCTTCATCCGGCCGGAAGACCTTGTCGCATGGGCCCGGGCAGTGGGGCTTGCGCCATTGCATGCCACGGGCCTGCACTACAATCCCTTTCGTCGAACCTATTCCTTGGGCGGTGATCTTCAGGTCAACTATATGATGCATTTCAGACGGGAACCGGAATCGCATATTCCTGTAGGTTGATAGGCACCCAAACAGTCAGGCGGTTTCCGTATGAATCAACTCAAGAGAAGAATTCTAGCCTTCAAAGGTTTCTGGATCGGTCTGACCGCAGGCCTTCTCGCCGTCTCCTTCCGGATGTGCCTCGAAGGGGCGGAAGACATTCGGGGGGGGATCTTGCTGAAGGCGGCGGCCCAGGGTTGGGGGCCTGCGATCGGTTTCGCGGTCCTGTGCGGAGGTATCGTAGCTACGGTCGTCTGGATCACGGTTCGGTTTGCCCCGGAAGCCAGTGGAAGCGGCATCCCTCATCTGAAAGGGTATCTGGCAGGGATGCATGCGCTGCGAGCCTGGCGGATACTGCTGGTGAAATTTTTCGGCGGTGTCGCGGGCATTGGAAGTGGGCTTGCCCTGGGTCGAGAGGGGCCCACTGTGCAGTTGGGAGCGGCAATTGCCAAAATCTGGGGGGATCGGCTGGCGCCCAACCGGGTAGAACGGAAACTGCTGATTTCGGCTGGAGCCGGAGCCGGTCTTGCGGCAGCCTTCAACGCGCCGCTTGCCGGTGTTTTTTTTATTTTGGAAGAACTGCAGCACAGCTTGAACCAAACGGTCTTGGTTACCGCATTTGTGGCCAGTGTGACCTCCGATATCGTTTGTCGAATCATCATGGGGCATCTTCCGGTGTTTCATGTCCAGATAACCCAATTTCCCGGCATCGGGATGTTTCCATTCTTCGTCTTGCAGGGGTTGTTTTTGGGATATCTCGGTCTGGCCTTCAACAAAAGCCTGCTGTGGACATCGGGTCGGGTCCGACGGTGGTCAATGCGAGGAAGGCTCTTACTTGCCAGTGGTCTGGGTGTCGGATTGGGGATGATTGGCTTCTGGAAACCGGAAGTGCTGGGGTTGGGCGGACGATTGACGGAACAAGTGCTCTCGAACGACGTCGGTTTCTTCGGTGTCGTGATGTATTTTTTCGCTCGTTTCGGACTGACCCTGTTTAGCTACAGCACGGGAGCACCGGGCGGTATATTTGCTCCCATGCTGCTGCTGGGAGCTCTGGCGGGCTCTTTCTTCGGATACGCGACACAATCCTTCCATCCCGGTTCGTCCTTCGATTTCACCGTTTGGGGCGTTTTGGGGATGGTCGGGTTCTTTTCGGCATCCGTTCGGGCACCCATCACCGGGACCATTCTGATCCTGGAGATGACCGGAGCCTATGATCTGCTGCTGCCGTTGATGATCGTGTCCCTATGTGCCTACAGCATTCCGGAATTTTATAAGGACAGACCGATTTACGATGCGTTGCTGCACAGGGACAACCAGCAGGTCGAGTTGCCGAACTATTCGGACTGAGCAGCGATGATGGCCTCGCAAAAAGTCCAGCAGTCTCAACAGACTACTCCATTCCCGCACCCAGGCCAGACCATCCATCCAATCGGCGTGGATCACGACTTTTTGCAAAGCAGTGTTGGAAACGCTGCTATTTCTTGTCACACAGGGGACCCGATGCCGCCTTGGTGTCCGCCAGATAGGCTGCTGCAGCAGCTTGTTGATTCATCGGTAAATCGGCCCCTTTTTTCACCATCCGCTCGATCGTGGACTTCCATTGGGCTTCATCCTTTTTACCGATCTGCTGACAAATCTTCGAAGCGCCATGACATACGGTACAGGACTTCAGGATGGCCGCCTCGGGTGAAGGGTCCGCCGAATCAGCCGTTGCATGGAACATAGCCACCATCCCCATTGCGATTGCCGCTGCCAGAATCACCGATCGTTTCATGATCCATCTCCATTGTGTTCATGGTGGGGGTCCGTCTCCTCCGGATGAAAAAGGCTAGAAATCCACTGCCCACCGCCGACTGCCGACTGCCCACTGCCCACTGCCGACTGCCGACTGCCCACTGCCGACTGCCCACTGCCCACTGCCCACTGCCGACTGCCGACTGTTTATTACAAACATACATCCAGAAACCGCCCGCTCTTCAGATCGAAGAGTCCTTCCTCGCATATGCGCAAATAGGGGATGGCCGCAGTCGTCAGGGTGGTCAGGGTCAGCATTGGATCCGACAGTTTCGAGCCGAGGGCGTGTACGGCTGCAGTGACGGCATCCATTTTCTCTCGGATGGCCTGAGCCGGTTCCTGCGCCATCAATCCCATCACCGGCAATGCCAGCTCCGCCAGGACCTTGCCCTGATCGCACACCACGAAGCCACCCTGCAATTCATGAATTCTTCGTACGGCAGACGCCATATCGGCATCCGTTGCGCCGACGACCACAATGTCGGTCGTATCCCAGGCCGCGCTGGTCGCAAAAGCACCGCTTCGAAGGCCGAAACCGCGGATGAATCCGACCGCGGTCTTTCCGGGCGAATAGCGTCGATCGATGGCTGCCACCTTGGCGATGTCTCGGCTCGGATCGCTGCAAACCTGTCCCTGAACGACGGGCATGGATTCGTGGGCCTCTTTGGTCACCAGTTCGGTGATGAGGTTCATGACGCGGACTTTTACTTCGGAAACGGTTGGTGGAGCATCGATCCGGAACCGTGAGGCATCGATCGGTGAAGCTCCCAGACGAACGGTGTGCCGACTCGAATCCGAAAAGGCATGCCTTTGAACTTCCGGCAAATCCTTCCCTTCTTCCCATAGGAGCGTGCCGCGTGCGATGACCAGCCGAGGCCGGATGCAGTCCGGTTCAGGAATGAGGACGAGGTCGGCCTGTCTGCCCGGCGCAATCCCTCCCACGACGGCATCGATCTGAAAATGTTCGGCAACGTTGAGGGTAGCCATCCGGACGGCATCGATGGGGGGGAAACCCAGATCGATCGCCCGTTGGACGATGGCATCGAGGTAGCCGTCCTGCAGCAGGTGCAGGGGATTGACCCCGTCGGTCACCAGCACCAGCCTGCGACATGAGACGGATTGTTTGGCAATGGCACTGATGGCGGCCAGTTCCCGACGGATGCTGCCTTCCCGAATCATGACGGTTATGCCGAGACGAAGCCGATCGAGGGCGTCTTGAGCGGAAATGGCCTCATGACAGGAGGAGACGCCTGTCGCTGCATAAGCCATCAGCTTTGCTCCGCCGGCTCCGGCGCTGTGCCCCTCCAGCACCTGATCCCGAAGCAGGGCTTCCCGGAACCGATCCAGATACTGCGAGGGTTCCTTCATCACCGCCTGCCAATAGGACTCGCCTAAACCGATGACGGCCTCGTGATCCAGCACGGTGCGCAGGTCCTCCAGGGACATTCGAGAACCTGCCGGACTGATGGATGCCAGTGCAGGAGCGGTGGCCAGCATCGTGATGGGCTGATGGCGGATGCAGCTCAGAAAATCCATCACCCCTTCCAGCCCGGCCACCGGATAGGTTTCCATGGTTTCGGTGATGATGGTGGTTGTGCCGTGGCGAATGGCGTGCGGGATGAAATAATCGGGGGTCATGAGGGTGGCCAGATGGGTGTGTCCCTCGATGAAGCCGGGAATGAGGGTCTGGCCGGCCGCATCGATGATCCGGGTTTCCGAGCCGATCGTTCCGGGTGCCAGGGTGCCTGTGGCTGCAATCCAGCCGTTCTTTACGGCGACTGCCGTATCGGAGAGGATTTCTCCGGAATAGACATTCAAAAGGCGGGCGTTGACGACGACAAGATCGGCCGGGATCTTTCCAAGAGCCGTATCCATCAGGGAAGGAACGTCTCGTTCTGCGAGCATTCGGTTGAGGAGGGACAAGGGCATAAACATCTCCTGAATGGGGATTGAAAGGATTTCCTGTACAGGGACAGCTCTTCCATCAATTCTGGATTTTCAATACAATTCTTCCCGTGATGGCTCCCTTTCGCATGTTTTCGAGGATATCGTTGATGTCCGACAGAGAAGCGGTTTCCGTCTGACAGCGGAGTTTGCCGGCTGCGGCCAGGTCGAGCACTGCGCGGATGTCTGCCCGCGTTCCGACCGATGAGCCGAGGATGCGCATCTCGCTGCCGACGAGCATTGTTGCATGAAAGCTGAGCGGTTCTGAAGGAAGTCCGATGACACAAAGCGTTCCGGCATGTCTGAGGCATCGGATGGCCGAATCGTAGGCGGCCTTCGATGCCGTTGTCACCGCGGCGATATGAGCGCCCCCGGTTTTCCGGATGGACTGCATGGCTTGCCTGTCTCTGGCGTCTATGGCCAGGGATGCACCGAGAGAGCGCGCAAGAGCAAGCTTTTCATCGCTCACATCCACGGCGATGACTTCTGCGCCGGCGCTGGCAGCCATTTGCACCGCCAGGTGACCGAGACCTCCGATACCGAAAACGGCCACACGCTGACCTGAAGCCATACCGGCCTGGGTGAGGGCACGATAGACGGTGACGCCAGCACAGAACAGGGGAGCGGCTTCGACCGAGGAGAGATTGTCTGGTATGGGGGTGGCATGGCTGGCCTTTGCAACCATCAGCTCCGCATAACCACCGTTGACCATAAGCCCGGTGACCACTCCTTTACGGCAGAGATTTTCGCGATTCTCCTGACAGGGATCGCAAGTACCGCAGCTGGAATACATCCAAGCGACTCCTGCCCGTTCTCCGATTTGGAACCGATCGACGGCTGACCCTTTCCGCACGATTCGCCCTACGACCTCATGCCCCGGGATGATGGGCAGTTTCATCATGGCGTTGAATCCCGGGAGGTCTCCTTCCACGATATGCAGATCGGAATGGCATACGCCGCAGGCTTCCACCTGAAGCAACACTTCATCTTCCTGAATATCGGGAAGGGTTGTATCCAACAGTTCCAAGGGCTGACCACAGGCATGCAATACAGCAGCTTTCATGAATATCCTCACGAAATCCGTTGGTGATGACGGGATTCATCGTCCCGGGTGTGAAAAGCCTTGCGTCGTTCTGGGCCGACGCGTGAACTCAGAAGGTTGACCTATGCTGGACCTCGTTGGGTCGCCCTGCCGGAGGAGGGATTCGCGCTTGTCGAGGCCGGAAGCCAATTCCTTCTGTTGGATGGCCCCGCAAAAAGTCCACCATAA
>JBFMBE010000154.1:0-8806 GCA_040755275.1 Thermodesulfobacteriota bacterium
CAAAAAACGGTCATTTCGCCTCCACCGGGCACATAGGACAACTGAAGATAGGATGCGATCCGGGCATGACCACACACATAGGCGAACACCATGTAGGTGACACTGGCCACGATCATCGGTCCGATCGCCAGGCCGTCGAGTCCGTCGGTGAGATTGACGGCATTCGATGCTCCAACGATCACCAGTGCGGCAAAGAGAATGTATCCAGGGCCTAGGTCCACGGCTGTTTTCTTGAAGAACGGAAAGGTGATTTCCGTGGAAAACCCGCGAACGTTCAGCAGCAGAAAACCGGCACACAAAGCGACCAGAACCTGCAAGGCGAGCTTTTCCCTTGCAGAGAGACCCTTGTTCTGTTTCTTGGCCAGCATGAGGTAATCGTCGAGAAATCCGATGGCACCGGTGGCCAGGGTCACAAAAAGGGTGATCCATAGATATCCGTTTCGAAGGTTTCCCCAGAGCAACACCGAAATCGTCAACCCGGTGAGAATCAGCAGGCCACCCATCGTCGGTGTACCGGCTTTTTTCTGATGGGACTGGGGGCCTTCCTGTCGGATATACTGGCGAACCTGAAGGGCCTTGAGTTTTTCAATCATCCAGGGGCCGAGCAGAAAACAGATGAAGAAGGCCGTAAGGCTCGCGTAGATCGTGCGGAAGGTGATGTAGCGAAAGACATTGAACACCGTGAAGGAGGTACTCAAGGGATAGAGAAGCAGATACAGCATGGTCCGTCACTTTCCTTCCGCCCAGGTGCGCAATCCGTTCACAATGGATTCCATGCCCATGCCACGACTGCCCTTGACAAATACCCAGTCCCCCGCTCGAAGCTGGTCTTTCAGTTCGGCTTCTAGTTCCGGTTTTTCGCCGATCCGGATGCAAGACGGATCCATCCCCGCTTCAGCAGCCCCGCCAGCCGTCTCTTCTGCAAACCGGCCGCATACGAGAAGGCGCTCAAAACCACCTTCTGCAGCGATCCTTCCCAATTGCCGGTGGAGCATGGCCGAATCGTCCCCCAATTCGAGCATGTCTCCCAATACCAGAAAGATCCGATGTTGTTTGCCAAACTGCGCAAGCGATGTGAGGGCCGCCCGCATCGAACCCGGATTTGCGTTGTAGGTGTCGTCGATCAACCGAATGCCGGAGCGGGTATCGATGCAGCACATCCTGCCCGCCGTGGGTTCGACGGATTCGAGCCCCGAGACGATCGTCTCCGGTGAAAGGCCGGCCGCGTACCCCACAGCGGCTGCAGCGAGGGCGTTGGCCACCATGGCCTTTCCGGAAAGCCGCAGCCGGACCGAAACCCAATCTCGGCCCGGAAGCACCAGATGGAACCGGCTTCCCGTCAGATCCATCTCAATGTCTTTCGCGCGGACATCCGCCTGCTGATCTTGACCGAAGAACAAGCACTTACCGCCGACCCGCTCCTTCATCGAGCGAACGAGGGGATCGTCCGCATGGAGAACCATCGTATGTCGCACATGGGGAATCAGTTCGGCCTTGGCCCGTGCCACGCCCTCGATCGAGCCCAGTCCTTCCAGATGGGCTGGAGCCACATTCGTGATGACGCCGATGTCCGGGGAGGCGATTTCTCCCAAGCGGTCGATTTCTCCGAAACGGTTCATCCCCATTTCGATCACGGCCCACCGATGGTCGGTGTCGAGACGGAACAGGGTGAGCGGGACCCCGATCAGGTTGTTGAAATTGCCTTCCGTCGACAGAACGCGAGACTGTTGCCGAAGTACGGCCGCCGTGAGGTTCTTGGTGCTGGTTTTTCCATTCGAACCGGTGATGGCCACCACTCGAAGAGCCTTCATCCGCCTGCGGTGGAAAGCGGCCAGATCGCCCAGCGCCTTCAGGGTATCGGATACGAGGATGCAGCAAACCCCTCGTTTGGCCCAGGCATCGAGCGAATCGGGCCGGGTCGATGTCTGCTGCAGTACGAGGGCTCGGGCTCCCCGATCCACGGCCGCATCGGCGAAACGATGGCCGTCATGCCGCTCTCCAATCAGGGCGACGAACACCCCGCCTGGTTCGATCGATCTCGAATCTGTGCCGATCGAAGCAAAGTGCTCCTGTTCCGAAACGGTGGAACAAAAACCCTGCGTTGCATCGATGATTTCCTGCAAGGACCAGTTCATGATCGGTGTGTTCCGATGATGGGCTTAGGGGTGTTTGGGTGGCTTGGACGATTCCGAGAGTTCTTTCAGGGCAATGGAGGCCTCGATCCGGTCATCGAACGGAATATGCTCCGAGCCGATGATCTGATAGGTTTCATGCCCTTTTCCGGCGATCAGAACGGTGTCGGATCGCTTCGACAGGGCAATGGCGTGACGAATGGCCTGTTTGCGATCCGGTTCGACCCAGAAACGATCGTTGCTTTTTTCGATGCGTTTGCAATCGAGGTCTGCGCGCTCCCATCCGGTGGCCGTCAAACCTTCAACGATCGCATCGATGATGGTGATCGGGTCTTCGGTTCTCGGATTATCGGAAGTGACGATGACGATATCGGCCCATTTGGCGGCGATCTTTCCCATGATGGGACGTTTCCCGCGATCCCGATCTCCTCCGCAGCCGAACACGCAGATGAGTCTTCCGGTCGTCACCCGATGAAGGGTCTTGAGGGCATGATCCAGGGCGTCCGGGGTATGGGCGTAGTCAACGACAACAAGTCGTTTGGCGCCATTGGGTACCCGTTCGAGCCGGCCCGGAACCGACTCGACGGATTCGATCCCTTCCCGGATCGTTTTCAGGGAGAGATCGAGAGCCGATGCTGCACCGACGGCACACAGGATGTTCTCGAGGTTGTGCTCGCCGATGAGGGGGCTGTGGATGTGCACCAATCCCTGCGGGGTGGTGATGACGGTTTCGATTCCCTTGGCATCCATGCGAACGGGAATGGCCCTCACCCGGCATTCGGATGTCAGGCCGACATCGATGACCGGGCAGGAAAGTTCCCCACACAAGGCCGAGCCTCTTGGATCCTTGCGGTTGATGACGGCAACCGGAGGGTGGGGTCGATGTTCGGCCTCTTGCAGCATTAGGTGATGCGTGAAGAGTTTCTTCTTGGCCCCCCAGTAGGCCTCCATGGTGCCGTGAAAATCGAGGTGATCCTGGGTGACGTTGGTCAGAATGCCCACATCGATTCGGCACCCCTCGATCCGGTCAAGCGCGATGGCGTGGCTGGAAGCCTCCATGACGACATGGGTGACACCTGCAGCTTTCATGTCGTGCAGCAACCGCTGCAGATCGAGCGATTCGGGGGTCGTCATGCCGATGTCCACGACCGTATCGGCGTAACGGGCGTTCAGGGTGCCGATGACCCCTGTGCGGTATCCGGCCTGCTGGAGGATGTGTTCGATCAGAAAGGCCGTAGTCGTCTTGCCGTTGGTTCCTGTAACGGCAAGGACGGTCAGATCCCTGGAGGGATCTCCGTAAAAGCGTGCGGCGATGCGGGCCAGGGCCTTTCTGGCATTTTCGACCTGAAGAACGACCGCCCCGTTTGCCTGAGGCAACTGTTCGCCGACGATGACGGTGGCTCCCTTCGAAACGGCCATCGGAACATAGAGATTTCCATCCACCCGACTTCCGGCAATGGCGACAAACAGGGAATCGGGTATGACATCCTGAGAGCGGTAATGCACGGAAGCGATCGGCGCTTCAAGTCGATCGTCGGGCAAGGCATCGACGATCTGCCCATCACGGTCTCGGATCCTACAGGGATGGATGCAGGCAAGAACATCCCGAAGCCTCATCCGTCGACCCCTCGATCGAGTGCAACCATGAGTTTCTTCGGAAGGATCTCTGCTGGGATCCCCAGGTAACCGAGTGTATCGATGGCAATCTTTCGGAACGCCGGTGCAGCGACTGTTCCACCGTAATGTCGCTTGTAGGGCTCATCCACGATGACAAGGATCACGGCTGCCGGGCGATCGGCCGGAACAAAACCGATGAAGGAAGAAACATATTTCCCCCGAGCATAGGCTCCACCGATGGTTTTCTGAGCCGTTCCCGTTTTTCCGCAGACCGTGTACCCTTCCATGGCCGCATTGACCCCGGTTCCACCCGTGGTGACCACTTCCTTCATCATATCTCGGACGATTTGCGCCGTTTTGGTAGAACAGGCCCGCCGGATGACTTCAGGAGTGAATTCCTTGATTCGATGGCCATCGGGACCGAGAACGGCTTGAACCAGATACGGCTTGACCACCAGCCCGCCGTTTGCAAGTGCTGCCGTTGCGGCAGCCATCTGCATGGCCGTAACGGCAACCCCTTGACCGAATGCAATGGTGCCTGCATCGATTTTCCGCCATTTGCGATGGTCCGACAGCATGCCCGAGCTTTCGCTACTCAAATCGATTCCCGTCCGCTCTCCAAACCCGAAATTCTTGAGATTCAGAAACAGCATATCCGGCCCAACCATCTGTCCCACTTTGATCGCTCCGATGTTGCTGGAATATTTGACGATTTCAGTAAGAGTGAGATTGCCGTAGGAATGGGTGTCATGCACGACGTTGGTGCCGATCCGATAGGCCCCGTTTTCACAGAAGAACACGGTCTGAGGTTTGCAAACATTGTATTCGATGGCTGCGGCGACACTGAAGATTTTCATCGTCGAGCCGGGCTCGAATGGATCGGTTGCTGCCCGGACCCGGAAAAGGTGCCTGTCCTCAGGGGTCATGTTGTTGGGATTGTAAAACGGATAATGAGCCAAGGCAAGGATCGCGCCTGAATAGGGATTCATGACCAGGGCCATTCCAGATTTGGCTTCGAAGGTCGTGACCGCCTCTTCGAGGGCTTTTTCTGCGCTGTACTGAATCATTCCGTCGATCGTCAGAACGACATGATTGCCATTGTATTCGGATTCATCCGGAAACTCAATGTCGAGCTTTTCGCCGTTGGCGTCGTTGAACACACGGGCTGAAGCTTGCCAGCCGACAAGATCCGCATCATACTGTTTTTCAATACCTTCCATACCCTTGCCGTCGATTCCGGTGAATCCGACAACTTGAGCGGCCATGGTCTTGTTGGGATAATATCGGTTGTATTCGGGAACGAGAACGACACCGGGGAGAATTTCTTTCTGAATTCGATGAAACGGTATTCGGGCTTGTTTGGCCTGACGTTCCACATATTGTTTCAGGGGACTCTCGGGATTGGTGAGCTCCTGGTCGATTCGCTGCAGCAGACGGACCGACTCGATGGGGGCCAGTTTGCGCTTGAGCCACAGAAAGTCCCGGGTATCGGTTTCCACCAGGGTCCGAAGGCTCGCAGGCGAAAGGCCCGAGTTTTCAGCAAGAAGGGCGATGGTCGTATCCAGCAAGCGGACTTGCTGTGGCGTGCTTCCTTTTTTGTGGGAACGCTTGTTCTCCGCTTCCTGAGCGGCCAGCTGGGCCCGAAGCATGATTTTGGGATGGATGCCGATCGAAACGGTATCGATGCTCAGGGCCATTTCCCGACCCGATGCATCGAGGATCATACCGCGCTTTCCCTGAACGGCAGGCGTCTTTTGATGCCTGCGCATGGTCTCTTCGGTCAGCCATTCGCTTTTGACACACTGATAGTAGAAGGCTTTCATCAAGATCAGCGAGGCAATCGCCAACACGATCACCTTCAACCAAGGCAGACGGCGTTTCACGGAATGAATGGTGTCGATTCTCATGGCAAGACCTGAATTTGTTGGTGATTCGGCATGGCCAGACCCAAATGGTTTCTGGCAATTTCGGCGATTCTTTCCGGAGATTCGAGACCGGCCAACTCGATGTTGAGATTGTTTTCCAGAATCTGCAGGTTCTGGTTCCGCTGAATTTCCTGAAGGATTTCCTTTTGGACGTTCTTCTGGCGGATATCCAGAGATACCAGGGCGATGGCTTCAAACAGCGCCATCAAGGCAAACAATACGAGCGCCGTCATCCGATTGGCCGGCAGCGGCTCTACGATACCCGGCAATCGGCGGTGGTGCGACGCAGCATTTTCCGATCCATCACCCTTTCGGAATCCTTTCCACAAGCCAAACCATCCCTTCGAAGGGGATGTCGGGGCATCATCCGATGGTGGGTGAAAAGGCATCATCTCTTTTCAGCAATGCGAAGCCGCGTACTTCGCGCCAGCGGATTCTTGGCGATTTCGTCTGCAGACGGTCGAAGGGCGCGACGATACACCGGCCGCATCGGAGAGATACGATTGCAAATGCATTTCGGCAAATCGGGAGGACAACTACATCTGCCTTCCCATTGCCGGAAATATCCTTTCACGATGCGATCTTCCAGCGAGTGAAACGACAGGATGCACAGGCGGCCTCCGGATACGAGCAGGTCCGGAACCGCTTGCAGGAAACGATCGAGTTTCTCCAGCTCCTGGTTGACGGCGATCCGAAGGGCCATGAATACCCGAGTGGCTGGATGAATGTGTTGATTTTTGGCTTTGGCCGGCAGCGCTTCGCAAACGAGGGCGGCCAGTTGCCCGGTTGTCCGGAGGAGATGCTTCTGTCGGAATCGAACGACGGCCCTGGCGATCCTGCGGGCGAACCGTTCTTCTCCGAAGCTGTGGAACACATCCGTCAGCTCGTCTTCATTGAGGGTCTGCAGCAGCTTTTCGGCTGTCACGCTCTGTCGGACATCCATGCGCATGTCGAGAGGCTCGTCTTTCTGAAAACTGAACCCCCTCTTGCTGCCCTCCAGATGATGACGTGACATACCCAAATCCATCACGATTCCGTTAACTCCTTCGATATGCATTTGCTGAAGGATGGAAGGCAACATGGAAAAATCTTCGTGAATCAGTCTCATCCGGTCTTGGTAACAGGAAAGAGCGCTTCGGGCATTCTCGATTGCCTCGGCGTCGCGATCGATACCGATCAGAATGCCTTCAGGCCCGATGCGCTCACAAACGGCACGGGCATGTCCGCATCCGCCCAAGGTGCAATCGACGACGACATGTCCGGGCATGCAGGCCAGACCCGCGATGGTTTCTTCCAGCATGGCGGTCGGATGCGGTGTATACACACGTCAAAACCCAATAGGAGCGATATCTGCCCGAGCCTGAGGCTGCTTGAGATCTTCTTCCCAGCTCAGAAGTTCATTTTCCCAACGTACCTTGGACCAGATCTCGAAATGGGATACTGCAGACACCAGCACAATGTCCCGGTCCAGACCGGCATATTCGCGAAGCGGAGGCGGAATGAGAATCCTGCCCTGCTTGTCGAAGGGACACTCGAACGCCCCCCCGACAAAAATCCGCCGAAACCGTCGGATGGTTTCACTCGTGGTCGATAGAGAGAGGATGCGATTTTCGATTTCATCCCATTCTTCAAGGGGATAGGAAAAGAGGCAGCCATCCATCCGGGTGATCATGACCGAGGCGGAAGCGCTCTCGAGAAGCACTTCCTTGAATTCACTCGGCAGGGTGAATCGACCTTTTTGATCCAACGTATGGAAATAATTGCCTCGAAACTTTTTCATCCACTTTGATCCACTTTGATCCACTTTCGGGGGATAAAAGCGCATTTTGAAGGAGGTGTCAACAAAAATTATTGGAGAAGTGGGGCATGGGAATAGGGGGAAGATGGCAGAAGTCAGAAGACAGGGGGCAGTAGGGGACAGGGCTTAAAAGATGACGGCTTCGCAAAAAGGCCGGATGCTGTGTCGTGCTGCATCCCTCGTCGTTGCGGCGTACGTTTCAGTACGCCTCACTCCTCGGGATTTGCACTCCTTGCCTGCGGCCTTTTTTCGAAGCCGTCCATATGATGGACTTTTTGCGACTCCATCAAATGAGATGAGCTCGCAAACAGTCAGGCCCCTGGATTGACCCGCCCTCCTGCTGGAGGCCCGGCTTTTAAGAAAAATCGGTGGTTAGCGACTATTTGCGACTCCGTCATCTCTGACGCCTTTGTCTTTGACAGAATTCTGCCCGTGTGCCATGTTTGAAGGGGTGGCGAATGCCCGCGCCGGGATAAACGTTGGCAGTACGATGTAACTCTATCAGAAATGCTTTGGAGTGAGGTGTGACATGGAAAATGGCCAGCTGACCTGGATCACCAATTTCATCTGGGGCATTGCCGACGACGTGCTGCGCGACCTCTATGTGCGCGGCAAGTATCGCGATGTGATTCTCCCGATGACCGTGATCCGCAGGCTGGATGCCGTTTTGGAGCCCACCAAGCAGGCCGTACTCGACATGAAAGCTTCGCTCGACAAGGCGAAAATCACGAATCAGGACGCTGCCCTGCGTCAGGTCGCCCGTCAAGCCTTCTACAACACCTCTCCCTTTACGCTACGCGACCTCAAGGCACGTGCCGGCCGCCAGCAACTGGAGGCGGATTTTCGCTCCTACCTCGATGGCTTCTCGCCCAATGTTCAGGAGATCATCGACAACTTCGAGTTTCGCAACCAAATCCCCCGCCTGGCCAAAGCCGATGCGCTGGGCACGCTCATCGAGAAGTTCCTCGATCCATCCATCAACTTGAGTCCAGAGCCGGTACTTAACAGCGATGGGAGTGAGCGCCTACCCGGCCTCGACAACCACGCCATGGGCACCATCTTCGAGGAGCTGGTCCGCCGTTTCAACGAGGAAAACAACGAAGAAGCCGGTGAGCACTGGACCCCGCGCGACGCGGTGAGGCTGATGGCCCGCCTGATCTTTGAGCCGATCGCCGACCAGATTACCGACGGAACATACCTGCTCTACGACGGCGCCTGCGGCACCGGCGGAATGCTCACCGTGGCCGAGGAAACCCTGTTGCAACTGGCCAAAGAACGCGGCAGACAGGCCTCCGTCCACCTTTTCGGTCAGGAGATCAACGCCGAGACCTACG
>JBFMBE010000155.1:0-8802 GCA_040755275.1 Thermodesulfobacteriota bacterium
GACTTTTTGCGACCTCATCATCCTTGAAGCCACCTTCGAAAACATAACCAAGCGTCTCCGTGTCTTTGGATCCCTGAAAGGAATTGTATGAACCTTACACAAATGCCCACAAACCCATATTTGTTGTTGACCCCTGGCCCCTTGACAACGACTGCAAGTGTCAAGTGGGTGATGATGCAGGATTGGTGCACCTGGGATGAGGATTACAAAACAATCGTCCAGAAAATCCGAGCCAAACTGGTATCGCTGGCAACCTCCCAACCGGGATATACGGCCGTTCTCATCCAGGGAAGCGGGACATTCGGAGTGGAGGCCGTTCTAACCAGCGCAATACCCCAGAACGGGAAAGTGCTCGTTCTGGCCAATGGTGCCTATGGGCAGCGAATGGCCCGCATCTGTCGAAAAGCAGCCATCCCTGTGTTGGTTCAGGACAGCGGAGAATTGGAGCCGCCGGACATCGACCGACTCAAATCCACCCTGGCCGAAGACAGCACCATTACCCATGTAGCTGTTGTCCACTGTGAAACGACCACCGGCATGCTCAATCCGGTACTCGAAATCGGCAACGTCGTTCATGCCTATGGGAAGTCCTTCATCGTGGATGCCATGAGCAGTTTCGGGGGCATACCGATGGATGTGGCTCAACTGCACGCCGATTACCTGATCAGCTCATCCAACAAATGCATTCAAGGGGTACCCGGTTTTTCATTCGTCATTGCACGCGAAGCCGAACTACGGAAAACCCGTGATCGTGCTCGATCGCTCTGCCTCGATCTTTTCGACCAATGGCATACCATGGAAACCGAGCTTGGCAAATGGCGCTTTACTTCGCCGACCCATGTTGTTCGGGCCTTTGCACAAGCCCTCGATGAGCTGGAAATGGAAGGTGGAATTGAGGCCCGATACGACCGCTTCGCCAACAACCAGGTATGTCTGGTTCAAGGAATGAAAGCGTTGGGATTTCGGCCCTTGCTCCCGGAACCCCTTCATTCACCGATCATCACAGCCTTTCGATATCCAGAGCATCCCGCTTTCGATTTCGGGGAATTCTACCGGCTTCTCAAGCAGCGAGGCTTCGTCATTTACCCGGGAAAGGTGACCGATGTAGATACGTTCCGCATTGGATCGATCGGGGATGTACATTCCGAGGACATTCATCGACTGCTTTGGGCGGTGGAAAGGAGCATATACTGGAATCTGCCGTATGGTTCACCCCAATCGGATGGACGCGCAATCCATCTTTCCCACGCACCCATACAGCCGTCGCCTCATTCTCCAGGGCCTGCTTGAAACCAACCGATTTATTGCATGACCATCGACATTGATAGGGGTAACTGGGGAAGCCTTTTGGGACTGCTGCGAAAAAGGCTCCCCAGTCTCCCCGCGACTCGACAGAAACGCCCTGACTGGTTGCGAGACCATCACGACTATCAAAATTTTCGGTAGAGTATTTCTTCCTGGGTTCCCTGGACTTCCGATGCATCCTGTGGTTCCGATGGTTCCAAATCCGTGCACGGTTCTTCGCAAGATACGATAAACGCCGGTTCGCTGGATTCTTCCACAGGTGCCTCTTCCCGCCATTTGAGCTGCATTTCGAACTTGAACTTACCTTTCTTGGCGGCTGCTTCCATTTCGACGTCGATTTCACCGCAAGGAACCAGTGTCACAAACGACGATTCCTTCTGCAGAACGAATTTTCCCTTCCGAAAACTCTCGGCAAGATTCTCGAACAAATCGGCGATGGATTGAGGTGTCATCCGGCATTTGACGTCAACTTCGCTGTGTTTCATGGCATCCTCCTTTTCATTGATGTTCGTTTCCCGGGACTCACTTGGGTCACCGATACCCGTGTCGTTATGAACCGTTGTCATAGGCTGCGACAACACAGCCCCCCAACGGCGACTCAGCATATGGACAGCAAAACCGCGATCAGACGCTCAGCATCGATCCGATCCGGCCTTTCTCGGGAGGCCAGATCTGCAGCGATGATCCGTATTCCTGAGGATTTCAGCATGTCGATATCGGCTGTCGACGGGAAATCCGACCTGGCGACATCCAACACAACCATATCCAGTAGAGACATGCCCCCGCTCATAACCGGCAGATCGCGAGCCAACAGACGTTGAATCCATTGAATCTGATCCACAATCGTCATATCCCGACATTCCGGATCGATCCCCATGTTGGGAATGAATACCTTGGGACAAGGATTGTGGCACACGGCATGCCCGACACCGTGAGGCAGTAGATTCACCAAAACACTGGAGAAAAAACTGCCCATGGGGAAACAGATGAGGTCTGCTTCCTGAATGAGTGCGCTGATTTTGTTCCGAACGGTGATCGATACCGGTTCCAGTCGTTTCAGCGAACGGGTCAACGAAATTTCGGTGATTCGAGCAGAAATCGGGGCATGGGATTTCCCGGTGATACGGTGCTGCCCGATGACGGTCTCACCGCTTTGGAGGGTTGCCGCAAGATGAAGCGGCAGGTTGACGATCGGCCGAACCGTTCCCCGCACTTGCACCAGTTTGGAATAGATGAAGATGACCGGATCGAGATGACGGTCATAGTTCAGGTATCCACCGGTCAATACGAGATTGCCGATGCTGGCGCCTCGCAAATCGAAGCTTGCGGGCTTGTGACGATTGAAAACGGCCAAATGATGGCGAATGATTTTACGCATCGGGTGAGCGATATCGGCCGTCAAGGGATGATCGCCTCCGATCATAGCATCGATGGTATCCTGCAATACGTTGGGGCGTTCCGTCTCGGAAAGACGGTACGCAAACAAACGATAGACTTCAGGATTCCCCTGAAGGGATTGATCGGCAAGTGCCATCAGCCGGTTGCGAATGTCACCGACTGCAGGCATGTTGAAGGCCTCCCGTAAGACGGCCGAACTTCCCCCTGAATCGAAAGGGGTCATGATATGAATCGAATTGTGGGTATATTCAATCAACTTCCGGGAAACATCGCGGAGCGCGCTTCCACCGCTGAAAAAGAGGATTTTCGGACCGTATTCGGGACTTTTCCGATACAATGCAAGTTTGGCCGCATTCGGGATGGAAACGCTTCGGGTCAGCTCGACATACATCGTGTCGATTCTCTTTCATAATAGGACGGATAAACTTGACGGCTTCGCAAAAAGGCCGGATGCTGTGTCGTGCTGCATCCCTCGTCGTTGCGGCGTACGTTTCCGTACGCCTCACAGACGGGATTTGCACTCCTTGCCTGCGGCCTTTTTTCGAAGCCGTCCATATGATGAACTTTTTGCGAGGCCATCATTCATTCAGGTTGCTGAAAAAATCAAGAACCGCATGAAAATCAACCCCTCCGGTGACTTCGAATACCCGAATCCCCTTTAGATAGGCCAAATAGGTTTCCTCCCCAGGCTCCTCTGCCGAACCGTTCTTGTATCCGAGGAAAAACAGTCCGGTCGATTTCATGAAAGCCCCCAGCAAATCTCTTCTTTCATCTAGACAAAGGCGATGGATCCGCACCGAGCCGCCGTGCAATTTCCAGTTGAGAATCACCAGTGCATGCATGGGCGAGGAGAGCAAAAACCGACTCTTTGGGAAACAGCGTTCGATCGGGACATCGTATTTTTCTTCTACAGCCCAGAGGTCCGCCGGAGCCATGCGGGCATACCGAAGGGCATCGCCCCCGGAAAGGATCCCATGCAAACTGGGATTGTTCAGGATGGTCCCCGGATTGATCCGCGGTAGCTTGGCAACACCGTGCATCCAGAGACACCCCTTCTCCTGTTTGAGGATCAACCGGTCGTTGCTGACGAAGTCGGCGCCGACGTTCAGAAAGTGCAGACTGAGTGTGGATTTTCCCCTACCGGAAAAGCCCGCCAGAGCAATGCCGCACCCATGGAAAATCACGCCTGCTGCATGTGCCAGAATGCCACCGGCATCCAGAAGCCAGGCGATATAACGGTTGTTGATGAAATTGACGACCTGGTTGAGATTCTTTCGACATGGCCCAATGGCGAGGTGGTTGTCACCGCCGAACACGAACACCATCCCCGTCAGGCGCTTGCGAACGATCCGACCGTCCAGCAAATCGGCATATTCTTCCTTGATGCGAGTTTTGCCGGGATCCGGCATGTTGGGTTTCAGAGGAAAATCAATGTCGACAGCCACCGTTTCATGAACCGAGATGCTCACATGAGGATTTCCGGAGGCAAGAACGAAACTCTGGAAATACGCTGCCAGTCCTTTGCAAAGATCAACGTCGTTGGTATGCACTTCAACGATGCAATCGCCGAAACACAACAACAGACGATCCGAAACAGGATACAATCTGCGGAGTTGCTCCACCAGATGGTTGCAATGTCGCTCCTTGCAGATCATGATGTAAGCCGCTTCAAAACGTAGTCGAGGTAGCGTTCGGCTCCGTTGATGCCACATGCCGTTTTCAGCCCCTTGAAGCCGCCGAATGCAGACACCTCAAAAACGAGAGGACCGTCTTCTGTTTCGACGACATCTACACTGGTAAAATCCAGATGGAACAGGCTCTGAGCCTTTCGGGCCACCTCAATGGTACCTGAGTCAGGCTCAATGGAAACATATCTGCCGCCGTTTTCCGTCGTGGTATTCCAGCTGGTTGTATCGTTCTTTCGGGCATAGGTGGCCAGATATTCTCCCCCCAGGAAGACCAGACCCAAATCGCGTCCTCGCAAATCCACCCGTTTCTGGAGATAGATAATCGGATTGTACTGCTTGAAGGTTTCCAATTGGATATGCGCATCCGGATGATCTTGAATCAACTCCATTCCCCTGGCTTTTGTGGAATAGAGCGGTTTGAGAACAGCCTGTTGATATGATCTGAGAAAGCACAGCGCAGCCTGAATGTCTTCGGTGATGCAGGTCGGAGGCATTGGAATGTCGGCCATGCGCAGCGCCGTTGTACAGCTAAGCCGATCGAGAACCCGCATGATGTGAATGGGTCGGGAAAATATGCGTACCCCACGACTCTCGAGAAAATGCAGGATTTCCAGCCGATCCAACAGATAAGGCGCATAATAGGGACCGATTTTTTTGACAATGGCGGCATTGATCGTTGTCAGATCCAGCCCCTCGCACCAGAGCTTCCGGTTTTCCAAATCAAGTGTAACCTGATTCATATCGATCAGAAGCCGTTTTCCCGTTACCCGGGCAACCGTGTCCGCCAAAAGTTCCGAAGACCAGCCCCCCGGATTCCCGATGACGGCAATTGTCGGCTGTTTCATGGCTATATCCGCCTTCCGTTCGCGCGCTCGATCACATGGTTTCCAAAAACAGAATATCTTCCGGAAAGGAAAACGAGGACCAGTTGCTGCGATCGGGATGAGATACAATCCGTTCCATCAAATAATGGGATCGCAACACCATCTCCTTGGCAAAACCGGTGTTCTGTTCGAATCGTATGGAGGTATGGAAATTCCGACAAAGCCCTAAAGCCAGACGAACCTGAAACGTCGTATCTCCCTGAAGTTTCGAGAATTGCAGCAACAGATCGAGAAACTCGGCAATCATCACGTTCAAGCGTTCCCGCAGAATGGGCTCAAACGTAGGCAGTCGGAATATCGAAACCAGCAATACGGCGGCATCTTCGATATAATCCCCTTCATGGGATCTGTAGACATCGATATAATAAATGCGTTGGGCTTCATGATCGTATACGATGTTGTTCAGATTGAAATCCCCATGACAGAATACGGATATCGGTGATGCAATGTCCTTCTCGATATCCGCACATTCCCGGATCAATCGAATTGTCGATGGTATCGGCAGCTTGCCAAGTTGTTTGTCCGGTCTCACCAGGGATGGATGCAACCGATTGCTGTCATCGATGCGAGCCAGAAGTTGATGCATGAAGCGAGCAGGCACCGGCTGCTTGCAGCACGTATGATTCCAGATTTCCTCGATGACCTGCCGCAACAAGAACAGGGCGTTTTGAACAATGTCCGTCTCTGCAGACAAGAGCACTTCCTCAAACGTACATCCCGGTAAAAACTCGATGAGCAGTGAAGCCGTCTCGCTGGTTTCATGATATCCAAACACCCTCGGTGTCAGGCCGGGAAAGATGGATTGCCATCGGATCAGGTTGTCTTTCTCCCGGAGGATTTTGTCGTGATTGCCTTCCTTGAAGATTCCTTGAGATTTTTCGGAAGCTCCCTCTCTGGATTCGATCAGGCTGATCCGGCATCCGGATCGGGTTCCCCAGATCGATTTCATTTCAATGTTCGAAAAATCGCTCGTATATCCGCTATGGCTGAGGGTTTGCTGAAGGGCTTCAAATTGATGGATTTTGATCTTCTCGCCCATGATCCGGAACAAGAGCGCCTCTCCGATATTCAGCAACGAATCTCCGATGCGTTCGAGATATCGAAAAATGAATAGGCTGGTCACTAGATCGGAAGCCGGTCCCCCCAGTTGCAATTCCTGCAGAATGCTCCGAAAGGCTTCCCCATACAACTGATCGAGCCGATATTCCGATCGGCAGACTTCCAGTGCGGCCGAAAGATCTCTCTCGTCCAAGGCGGGCAGGATTTTCATCGTCTCCGATTCAATGACTTCCAACAACGTTTTGTATTCGAAACGCTGCACGAAAATGGGATCAGACAGATATTCCACCTGCCGGGCGATGTTCACACAAAAATCCGCAATTCGTTCCAGATTGATGGATATGGTATGAATGCTCCGAAGCAGGTTGATTTCCTCCCGCTCGACAGCATCCCCTCCGTGGATTCTGAAAAAGCAAGCATTTTCGACGATCGTCTTCAAGTTGTCGATATAGTCATCCCGGGAAGCCATCTTCTTGTAGAACAACGATCCCGGCTGATCCAACAAGGCTTTCGTCGTTTGAATCAGCCCGACGATTTCAATCCACAGGAATTTCAGGTTTTCCCGTAGTTCATCCAATTTGTTTGAGGCATCAGGCCGAAATTTGGATGGCATTGCCTTTATCTCGAGTGATGTCTGTAGGGAAGTCATTCCAGGCAAGCTTGAGCGTAATCTTGGATTTTCCGGGCTTTCGTTTGGCCTTCAAGGTGAACCGGATCAATTCCGTCGGCGCCAGCAGCACTCTATCCTTGTCCGAACTCAACAAAATCTTGCCGTTTTCAATGCCTTCGATAAGGGTGTTCAGGAATTGCCGCATCGATTTCCTGTCTTGAATAGCCTCATAATCGAATTTCTCGATTTCACCCATGGGTTTCCTCCTTTCCCTTGGCAGTGGTTGGTGATTCGTCAATCTCCATCGTATTCCCTTTCAAGCGGGCCTGATATTCTTCAATGATACGTTTTCGGCTCATATTGGCCGCGATGAGGGCCTTGCGGATATAGATATCTTCCCAGGCGGGTTGAACGCCGATTTCACGACCGGCTTTTTCCGGATGCTGCTTTTCGATGTCCCGGATTTTTTCACTCATGTGGGTATCGTCGCCCATGAAGATCAGCACCGGTCGATCGCCACGTTTGACAGTCGCATTCTTCCGGTTCACGACGGAAATGAGGAATTCCGTATACCTTTGAGATTGGGGATTCCAAACCTCATAGCCGTCCACATCATAGTCTGCCAGCAAAATCGGCCAGAATTGCTCGGGATGCGGAATGACGACACATCCTCCCAGCGATCGGGCTTCTTCGATGATTTCGGATGTTCGATAAAAATAACGCATGGGAAATTGGGATTTGACGATTTGTTTGACGGCTTGTAAAAAGGTCTGGGCTCGATTGATCCATGCATCCCCATATTCGGATCGGTATTCATCCAAAAAATCCCGAAGCAGTTTGTTCTTGAACATTTCGACAGGCACTTTGTCATAGTGCCGCTCAATCAAGATGGAGAGCTTCTTCATCTGAGCCCGAACAAAGCGGATACATTCATCACTGGCACCTGTCTCTGCAGCGGCGGCCTCAATCCGAAATTCATTGGGTTTGATCAGGGTATCGAGGAAATCGTTCATCTGATGCTGGCGGTATTTCAGCGTATATGCCAGCATGGACTTGAGTATATGAGCCGATTGGACGCGTCCAGCATGAAAGTGCAGCAGCAATTGCACTTTTTGATTGAACCCTCTTGAATAGGCATCCACCTCGACACCGGCATATTCATGGAAATACAAAAGCTCATTGTGCTGCGTCGGAATGATCAATGAGTGTTCCGCATTGGGAAAAGTCCGCTTGAGCCGTTCTTCGATCAAATCCAACGGAATATGTTCCGGATGCCAGTGCACAGCCAGAACGTTTTTCTGTCGAGGGTAGGTCGTGTTGGGATAGACGATTCGATCGATTTGTTCCGGGGTTAGTTGAATCGTCGTAATTTTGGCAAATACCGCTTCATCGTAGTCCGTAGGTTCTTCGGAAAACATCCGCGGAATTTGTGGAGTTAGCGGGATACATTCTGATTTCGGTTTTAGCGGCATTCTCCTCCGTCCTGTTACAATCATTGATACATCTGAAGATGGCTTCCCAAATCCTCTCTCAGACCGCGGCATTCCGTTGTTGCGGGACATCAGCGGGGAACGGCGAACGCCGGTTGATGCTGCAGCAGGGATCGGGTCTGGTTACAGGCGTTTCTACAGTTATGGAACCATGGCAACAGCAGTTTAGGGTGTTCGTTTTCGAGAGCATTCAGACATGATGGAGGCGCAAAAAGTCGTCTTTCCCGTGCTGTTTGTAAATGTCGGGCATAAGCGGGGTGGCTGGGGAAGCCTTTTGAGCTTGCTGCGAAAACGTGTTTGAAGCCGCCGGATATCGTTGGATCGGACGGACGTACTGGATCGAAATATCGATTGAAAAGCAAGCCGTT
>JBFMBE010000156.1:0-8659 GCA_040755275.1 Thermodesulfobacteriota bacterium
GGGGTTTCACACCGAGGGTACGCACATTCCGGCAGGCGCTGAGTCGCCTTTCCAGGGCGATGATGGTCCGGGAAAACGGCATGGTGCTGATGACAATGAGGGTTATAAAGGACGGCTTCGCAAAAAGTCAGGGAGTTGCTATCGAGTTGCGGAGTGACTGGGGAACCTTTTTCGCAGCAACCTCAAAAGGATTCCCCAGCCACTCCGCTCATGCCCGACATTTACGAAAAGAACGGGAAAAGCGACTTGTTGCGAGTCCAGTATAAAGGATGAAGTCGCAACAAGTCAGGCCCTCTGGAGTGACCCGCAAGAGGGCGGTGAATTTTGCTCAGCCGTCAGGGATTCAGAACGAAGATGTCCGGAGAAACCCCTGCATTGATCCAGATACGGTCCAGTCGAATGCGAAAGGATGCCCCCCCTTCTTTTCGAAACGTGAGTCGTGACGGCATCGAAACGCCGTCGATCGACGTCCGATCCTCGATCGTAATGCTGTAGGCCTCATCTCCGCTCCCATCAAAAACGACCATTTGATGAATGCCCTGAGAAGTGTCGACGAGGAGCTGAAGGGTCGGCTCTCTTCGATCGTCGAACAAAGTCAGCCGCCTCAAGGATGTCTCCTCTGGACCGGTCAACAGAAGCGTTTTCGGGTCCCTTTCAGGAATCGCTCCGCACAGGATGGAGATGGCATCGGCCGGCTGAACTGCCAGACCGAGAATCGGCGATAGGCTTCCGGAATGCAGTTCTTCCCGGTAGTGCTGTCGGTTCGTGTGATCCACCAGGGTGAGGAGGCTGCCGTCTGAAGCCATGTCTGCAATGGGAAACCCTGTCCATCCGAGAATCGTCAGACGCAGCTTGTCGGGGCGAACAGCCGTGACAGCGATCTGAGCCGTCTGGACGCCCTGACGATTTTCCATCCGCAGATCACCGGTCGCCTTCATGCTGAACACATCACCGTTGAGCGATCGACAGGTTTCCAACAAGGCAGCGGCTTCCGGCGAAACCGGTCCTTCCGGAGCCTTCACACGCAGGCCTCCGGATCGAAGGGCGCATCCCGTCCATAGCGTGATCGAGAGCACAATTGGAAGAACACTGCAGAGCAGTTTTCCGTTCATCGTTTTTCCAGAGATTGAATTTTGTGTTCGACGGCTGCCGGGTCCTTGGGTGACTTTTCGAGCGCTTTCCGGTAGAATTCGAGAGCCTTTTGCGGTTCATTCATCTGGACCCAAGCATCTGCCACATGCTCGAGAATGGTCGGGTCGTCCGGAACGTGAGAAACGGCTTTCAGAAGATATTCCAGTGCCTTCGGGTAATTTCCTTTCTTGAAATAGACCCAGCCCAGGCTGTCGATGATGAAACCGTCGTCGGGTTTCTGCTCCAGGGCCCTTTGGATGAGCGACTCTGCTTCGTCCAGCTCGATCCCCATTTCGGCGTAGGTATAGCCCAGATAGTTCAGTGCATTCGGATTTTCCGGATCGATGGCGATGGCCTGCTTCATGGCTTCGATGGCGCCTGCCTTGTCCTTCATTTTGTCCAGAACGACACCGAGTCGAAAATGGAACTGATCGTTTCTGGGATTGAGGGAAATGGCATGAGCGATCGCTTCCCTGGCCCCTTCGAGCTGCCCCTCGTCTTCCAGAATCATCCCCAGGTACACATGAAATTCGGGTATATCGGGGTTCTCATCGATGGCCTTCTGAACGATCGCCTTGGCCTTGTCTGTTTGTTTCAGTTTCTGATACAAAGCGATAACCCGACTGACTGCGGCCGGATAGAAACGGGAGTCGGCGCCGACCTGAAGATAGTGATCGACGGCTTCTCGCTCCCGATGCACCGCTTCGTAGGTCATTCCAGCCAAATACCGCAACTCGGAGCTTCCGGAAGCTGTCTTCAGCATTTCCGCAAGGGCCGGCTCCAGCTCCGCAAACCGTTCGGGCTCCACATAATCCTGCACGATCACCTTGAGAATGTTCGGATCGTTGAGACTGTTTTCAGCCAGCTTCCGAAAAATCGGATTCGCCTTCTCTGTGTTGCCGTTCTGGGCATACAGGATGCCCAGAGAAAGCAAGGCGCGCACGTTGTCGGGGCTGCGTTCCACAATGGCTTCATAGGCTTTACGCAAATCCTGCGTTCGCTGGGTTTGCCGATAGATGACTGCAAGCTCGAACCAGGGTTCGGTGAGATCAGGGGCCAATTCGATCACTTTGAGCAGTTCCTGCTCTCCGACATCGGTCCGACCTTCTCGGACAGCGATCTTCCCGAGATAGAAATGAGCCACGTAGGATTCCGGTTGCTTTTCCACCAGCCGACTGTATATGCGTTTCGCAGACGTTATGTCGTTTTGATCCATATACAAATCGCCCAACACATAATAGGCATCGATCAGATCCGGATCGAACACGATGGCCGTTTCGAATGCCGATATCGCCTCCTTTTCCCGACGTTGCTCCTGATGGATCCGACCCAGCAGAAACCAAGCATCGGCATCTTCGGGATGGACGGCGATGATGGCGTGAATCCATTGAACTGCCTGATCGGGTTGACCCATCTGCAAAGCGAGCATGGCCAGTTCCCGTTTCAGGAAAGCTGAATCGGGATCGTTTTCATGGGCTTTTTTCAGAAGAAGGCTGGCATTGTCGAGGTTCCCTCGGGAGCGCTCCAGGATGGCTTCTGCAACGGCGGCATATTGATCGGCTGTGTTGGCTTTTGCGGAATCACGCCTGTTTTCCGCAGCCGGTATTTCGACATCCGGTTTGGGCGTCAAGGCCCCACATCCCAGAAAAACCGTACAGGAAACGATTCCGCACAGAAATGCAATATGGCTCGATTTCATCACGATGTCCTAATCCGCCAACCCGTCTTCGATATAGGTTGCAAAATCCGGAAGCTCATCCTTGAAATACTCCTGCATCTTCTTGATGATGCTCTTTTCCACCTGTCGTACCCGTTCTCTCGAAATGCCATAACGATCGCCGATTTCCTGAAGGGTAGCCGGATTGTCGGAGAAAACCCGCAGTTCGAAAATCTCGAGTTCCCGCTTGGTCAGCAACTTCTTGAATCCTTCGAGCTTATGATGAAGAATGCCCTCGATTTGCTTTCTGGCGAGCTGATCTTCTGCAGATTCGGTTTCCGTGCTCACGAAATCGATCCTCTCGGAATCCGAATCTTCCTTGAGCGGTGCATCCAGGGAAATATCCCATCCGTCGAGCCGCTGATCCATATCGATCACTTCCTTCTCCGAAACCCCGAGCTTTTCGGAAAGAAGCTTCGGCTTGGGATCGAACCCTTGCTCGATCAGGAGCTGCTTTTCCTTCTTGAGCTTGAAGAAGAGCTTGCGCTGCCCCTGGGTGGTTCCGATCTTGACCAAGCGCCAGTTGTCCATGATGAATTTCAGGATATAGGCCTTGATCCAGAAGGATGCGTAATAGGAAAACTTGACGTTCTTGTAGGGATCGAATTTTCGGGCGGCGTGGATGAGTCCGATATTGCCTTCCTGAATCAGGTCGAGCAGGTTCTGCATCCAGATCCGCTGAAATTCGAGGGCTATCTTGACAACCAGGCGCAGATTGGATGTGACAAGCTCATAAGCGGCCGCGCTGTCGTTCTCATGATAGACGCGCAAGGCCAGTTCGCGCTCATGTTCCCTCGTCAGCAGTTTGTAGGAGCTGATTTCCGCAAGGTAACGCTGAAGCGGATCGAAACGAACGAGGGATTTTTCGGAGGCAACGTGCGAATGATCGTTGTTGGCTTTTTTCATGGATGTTTGTATGGTTTCACCAAAGATAGGAAAATACGAGGCCCTCGGCAGGGCATCGTCCGGACTGGATAACCACTGGTCCGAAACCCTGTGTCAGCCCGGTTTTCTGTTTACTTCACCAAGCGTCTATGGTAACAATACATGATGACAATGCGCCTGTAGCTCAGCTGGATAGAGCAACGGACTTCTAATCCGTAGGTCGCAGGTTCGAATCCTGCCAGGCGCGCCAGCAGTCGTTCCCCGAATGTCTGCCTCCAGTAGTCGTACCGGGTACCCCTCTCCTGAACCTTCACATTTCCACATCAGGCACTCCTGGCTGCATCCCTTTCGTCCATCGCACTGTCCTTCATTCAATCTACATGATTTACCCTTCTATTTACAAGACGAAAACGGTAATGCCTCCGTCGACGTTCCTTGCTCGGATGGAAAATTCTCATGGGTTTGGGCGTGAACGAGGGGGCAGGCTATTTCACCCCCACATTCTGAACCCTTTTGAGTCGTTATCTGGTTGATTATTCCGTAAAGGGAGGCGATAGGCCGGATGTAAAAATATTCTCGATAAGGCCAAGGGCCTGGAGATAAATCAGTTAAAACGGTTTGAGCGGTTTCTGGAGCATCCGTATGTTGCCACAGCGCATGATCTGGACATAACGGAACTTGGTGGTCAACACTTAAGCAGCCCTTCGGGCGATTTCGCCGAGGATTTTGCTTGCACCGATTTCGGCTATTCGATCGAGCACCCGGCCGACGTTATGGTCGGCAAAAACGGAGACCGGTACCGATTCACCCAGCATGAGCTCGATATCTTGATCTTCAAAGAACTGCTCCAAGTGGTACAGAGGCGTGCGGCCGCAGAGCGTGTCCTGGATCATGCCCGCAACGATCAAGCCGGGCTTGATCTTCATTTGCCCCCCAACCATCTGGTTGATCAGCTCAACCAGGCCGAGCCGTTGCATGTAAGCTCGGAAAATGGGAAAGAAGCTTACCTGATGAACGTCCAGCCGGCTTGCCTGTTTTAGTAGATCGGAGATGTTCATTGGAGCATCACCCGTGCCTGGCTGTGGAGAGGATAGACATAGACATCTTTGACAGGAGCGATAGGTTGAGAAGAGCCGTTACGGGTGCGGCCCGTTGTCTGGCCTACGAAATGCCAGTTTGCCGCCTTGTAGCAAGTTCCATGGAATCGCCGATCGACGAATGTCTCCATCAGCAGGATAGGATGGGCGTAACGCTTCTGCCAATCCCGGCTCAGCCGTCTGGAGATCATTGCCAACACATGACTGGCAAGGCAGGGGACTTGAACCCAGGGCAGGATGAGAAACCGATGGTTATTGGTCACAAGGTGCAGCTTGCTTTGGCGCTGTGCAGCAGTCCAACCGATGTAGCGATCCCTGGGGGCACAACTCCACGCGGCTGAACCGAACAGAAGACAGGCCAGTGGCCGACCGTTGCGATCAGCGACAAGATCAGATAGTGGTAACGAGCCAGCAGCCAGGCAAACATGGCTTTCAGTGTCCGAGAAGAGAGATCGAGCAATTGCAACGGCTGAAGATGAGCAAGCGGCTCTACGATGGGTGTGGTATCGTGCTCGACAGGCTGTATCGGCATATGCCGGAAACGGTTGAGAGGAAGGACCCTTGGAGGCGGCAGATGGATGAGGCCTCTTTCGTCAAGCTTTCGCAGCAGACTTCGGCAGGCGATGTCTTTAAGCAGCCCGTTGCCGTTTCGCCAATTCCAACGTTCTGCAAGTTCCCGACTCAACCGATATCGACTCCAGGAAGGATTTTGTTCGATCAGTTCCCGAATGAAACCAATATCCCCGTCGGTAACCAGGCGGCTTTGTATAAGGGTTGGCACTTTCATGGCCAACCCTTATACCACGTTCTATGAGCTGAGTCCAGAAAAAAGGTAGGTCAAAAATTACCCTTTCGCCCCTGCCAAGGGGTGTGGAATGTAGGATATAAAATGAATTTCAACAGGATTCAACCTATAGCTCTTGGCTTTTATAACGAGACCTACTTCTACATAGAGGGATAGTTGCCATAACTATTGTTTTTAATGAAACAATAGTCCCAGTAAACCAATTCCTGACAGTTGATGCTGTTGGATTTTTTCCTTGATATCCTGGGTAATTACCTGCATCTCCTTGGAAGTATGAAATAAGAAGTCGTTCAGAAAATCTAAGATAGCCTGTGTGTTTTCAACAACCCCTTCTTCGCCAGCAATTGCAGCAGAAAGTGCCGGCCGGTTTTCAGCCAATACCCGCCCAGCCTTTTTCAGCAATGGGGGATGTTTAAGAAGAGTGTTCAGAACCGTGGCAGAATTGTTGTAAAGCAATTCCACATATCGGTTACCAATCGGATCTTGTTTAAGAACCTTATCTCGATAGTGTCTCAACAGCAAGAGATCTTTCGATGGAATACCCATCAAACCATAGGCCGATGACCAGTTGCTGGAAGCGCCCAATCCGAAGGCTTTTAAACACACGTTCATTTCAGCACCGGGAAAAAAATTATCAAGATCATACCAAGAAGAACCGTCGGCGGACAAGTAACTTTCGCCAGGATTGGATGTTGCTTTGCTACTGTAGTTGCTTACTAAATACTCAGCAGGAACCGGATAATCATATCCGGGTGTTGTCAATTTAATCACCAAAGAAAAATTTTGACCGGCTAAAATAGAAACAGTCTGAGGAAGTGTAAGCGTATAATATCCAGGCAAAGTGAAGGTCCCTGTTTTTGAAGTAGCCAGGGTGCCGCTTCTTGGATTGTTGGACGTGACATTAGTATATACGTAGAGTTCGTATGCCGTGTTGGCTGCCAATGCATAAAAAGATACAGCAGATAACAATTCGTCAGTATTTACCGTAAAGATATTTGCCCCCCATCCAGTACCTTTCGTCCCAGCCCAATATCCACCTACCCAACCCAAGGGATCATACTGATAAATTGTTTTGTAGTTGGAGGTCGATTCTGCCATAAAACTACTGTTAAAAAATTTTCGAGCAAATACATTATCATAATAGGATACATAGAAATAGCCATTATCTCCCCACCCTGTGCCCCAGCTGTTTCGAACAATGAATGCACCGTTTTGCGGTGCCGGTGTGGAGAACTTGTTTTTATCGAAAGTGTCATCCCACCCGACGATCGCAACCCCATGATTGGTCGAACTGATACCTGAATAGTAGTAGCTTGTATATGTTGGGTTGTAGTAACTTTTAGAATAATACATAGACGTATAAATCGCCCCATAATCCATTACTGCCTGCTTGATGATATCATTATCCGTCGAGGCTGTCCGTGCGGGTAGAAATATGACATTCTGGACATGTTTTTGAACCGTTGCCTGGTAAGGAGCGGTATAGATGTACGGATCTTCCGCTTCATTGATCGGGCCCGTCCATCTACCAAGATATGCAGTGGACAGGACAATATTACCTCCATCGCAAGGTCCCCAGTCAAATCCATGGTTATCGATCAAGTGTTGCTCAGAATAATCCGTTGTTTCGCCAGGCTTTAAAAATGATTCCAAGGATCCGAAAGTAGCAAAAGCCCAGCAGGAACCACAATCGCCTTGATCCTTGACCGGGGTTAGTTTATTTTGTGTTCGTAGATCATAAGTCGATGGAAATGCTCCTACTCTTTCCGGCGGTTGAAATTCTTGAAAGGACGGCATGATTTGAGGGCCTGGAATGAATCCCAGGAAATGGCCATCATCGGTAACTTGCAAAGAAGGACTTTGTTTCAGCCGGTGGATATATTCCAGGAATTCAGAACTCATAGGACTGATTTGTGGCCGTTCATGATCCATTGCCAAAGCAGCTGCCATCATAAAAACTGCCAACGTCAATAACATTCCTACTATCGTAACGCATAATGGGCCTTGGAATCTTGATCGTTTCATATTCTTCTCCGCTTTTTGATTGTTTGTTTTTAAGGTCCTTTTGGTAGTCTTCTTAATGAAATCAAATAAGTTACATCCCCCCTTTTCATCATTAGACAATGTCGTCACAATAGCCGTAAAATTGGTCCAAGGCGATCGGTATACGCAATTCATGATGGGCTCGCAAACAGTCAAACCCTCTGGATTGATCCACAAGAGGGTGGGCTTTGAAGGAAAATGGTGGTTGGCGCTTTTTGCGAGCGTATCATTCATGAGGATCAAAATAGTAAGGTGTACCCACTTGTCTAGACAAAAAAGAGGCTGATTTAAGGTGGTGCTGTCCCGACATCCTTTTCCTTGAATGGCAAGGTTTGCCTTTGATAGAATCGATCCTACCCGCTCAGAGGATAGGGAAACGCTGGGGAGCGACCCGAGCGCTGAGGCGGGAGGACGAAAGAGGGGCAGAGCATTCGTGCTTTGCCTTTCTTCTATCCTGCCCCTCTTGAGTCCTTCAAAGCGTTAAACCCCAGGGGGTTTGGGGGACAGGGTCCCCCAAGGATCAGACCTGTTCCAAGTAGACTTGACGTGGAGTTCTGTATCCAAGTGCCTGGTGTGGTCTCTGATCGTTGTAGAGCTGGAACCAGCTCCGCAATCCGGATACGCAGGCAGGCACGTTTTCATAGTCTTTGTTGTAGACCTCCTCATATTTGAGGGAACGCCACAACCTCTCGATGAAGATGTTGTCAAAGAATCTGCCTTTGCCATCCATGCTGATTCGGATCCCTGCTTCCTGGAGTTTTTTAGTAAACTCCCGGCTTGTAAACTGAGCTCCTTGGTCGGTGTTGAAAATCTCGGGACTTGCATTGAGCAAAGCATTATCTAATGCCTCCAGACAAAAGTGGACATCCATGGTGATCGATACGGACCAGGAGATTACATACCGGCTGAACCAGTCCATGATGGCTACCAGGTAGACAAACCCTCGGCGCAGGCGGATGTAGGTGATATCACTTGCCCAAA
>JBFMBE010000157.1:0-8657 GCA_040755275.1 Thermodesulfobacteriota bacterium
ATCCTATCTAATAGCTTTAGAATATAGCCAGAATATATAATTTGATTAGATAGATGTCAACATAATTAATTATTACCATATAGTTTTTTCAATGAGTTAGTGTTTCGACTTTTTGCGACTCCATCATGTTGTAACTGAGCAATTCTGTATTCCAAGTTTGGCTATCCGCCCGATCCTACGAGATCGGGCGGCTGAGTTTTTTCGCAGCGTCGAAAAAGGTTCCCCAGTCACCCCGCGACTCGACTGAGACTTCCTGACTTTTTGCGAGGCCATCAGGCCTGATCTATGGCGTATTCCCGTGCTATCCGAAGATAGCGCTCCGCCTCTTCGAGCCTCCCCCGCTTCCGGCACCCGGTGGCATAGATGTCACACTTTTGCCGAAGCACATCCACGGCAGCCCGATACTGAAGCTCGGAAAGCAATCCGCTCTGCAGAAGGTTCCGGATCGACTCGATGCGGTACTTGTCCAACACCGGCAATTTGCTCAACTGGTCGGCATGTCCACCCCGCTTCACGATCATGGGTTGTCGAAGGAGCCCTACGGGAAAACGACAGGTAATCCGCAGCCACAGGTCATAGTCTTCGCAGGCCGGATAGCGTTCGTCGAACAGGCCCACTTCATCGAAGAGCCGCCGGTCGATCAGGACGGCCGACGGGCTGATGAGACAGAGGTGGAGGGATGCCTCGAAGATCCAGCCTTCGGGTTTCCGGTGACGATTGCCGGGGTTCACCCGCACGCCGTTCCGAACCCAGATTTCATCCGTCTGGTGGATCTGGATCTCGGGATGCTCCTGAACATGAGCCATCTGGGCTTCGAGTTTTCGGGGAAGCCACAAATCGTCCGAATCGAGAAAGGCGACATACCGACAGGCTGCGGCTTCGATGCCTCGGTTCCGCGCCGCAGATACGCCCCGGTTCTCCTCCAGGCGCACCACCCGTATGACATCCCCGTACCCGCTCAAAATTTCGCCCGTATCATCCGTCGATCCATCGTCCACGACGAGAATTTCCCGGGGTTTCACGGTTTGATGGAGAACAGACTCGACAGCCTCCCGTACCCATCGGGATCGGTTGAAGGTAGGAATGATGACCGAGACATCCGCCGGTTCAAGCGTATTTTTCATGGGATTGGGTGAGCGACGGTCTTCCAATGCATGACATCGACATTTTGCCTTCGAATACGGCTAATCATCCCCTCGTGCCTGCCCCGATCCGGGAGGCTCTTGGATGAAACAGAGTTCATCCCAGAATCGTCCGCACCTTTTCGGCGAATCCCCTCACGGAAAATGGCTTCTGGATGAAGTGAATACCTTCGTCGAGAATGCCCTTTTGCTGAATGACGTCGCTTGAATACCCGGACATGAAGAGGACCCGGATCGCGGGGTGGTTTTCTGCGATCAGGCCCTTCAATTGCTTGCCGTTCATCTCCGGCATTACGACATCGGTCACCAGCAAATCGATACGATCTCCGTAGGAGCGCGCAAGATCAAGGGCCTTACTCGGTCTTCTCGCAGCAAGCACCCGATAGCCGTAATGCTCGAGAATCTGTTTTGCGAGATCCAGAACAGTTGCCTCGTCCTCGACGATAAGCACCGTCTCGGTGCCCTCGAGCCGGACAGTGAGCTCTTCCGTCACTTCCGCAACGGAAGCCTCCTGAACCCTCGGCAGATAGATCTTGAACGTCGTTCCATGCCCAGGCTCGCTGTATACATTGATGAACCCGCCGTTCTGCTTGACGATGCCGAATACCGTCGCCAGGCCCAAGCCGGTTCCCTTGCCGACTTCCTTGGTGGTGAAGAAGGGCTCGAAAACCATAGACAGAATTTCCCGGTCCATGCCGATTCCGTCATCGCTCACGGCCAACATGACATAGTCTCCGGGCGCGCCCTCCACATGTCCGCTGCAGTAACCCTCGTCGATTCGTACCTTTCGGGTTTCGATCTGAATGATGCCGGTTTCTTTTCCGGGATGTTTGGCATCACGTGCATTCACACACAGGTTGGCCAGGATCTGATCCACCTGAGCCGGATCGATTCTGACCGGCCAGAGGTTTGGGCCAGGCATCCAGGTCAAGCGCATGTCTTCCCCGATGAGCCGTCGGACCATTTTGAGCATTTCGGTGATGATATCATTCAGATCGAGCACTTTCGGTTCTGCCGTCTGCCTGCGGGCAAAGGCCAACAGCTGCCGGACCAGCTCCGCAGATCGCTGTGAAGCATGGAGAATGTCCTGGATGTCCGATCTGATCGGAGAGCTATCCCCTGCTTTCACCAGTGCCATTTCGGCCCTGCCCATGATGACGGCCAGCATATTGTTGAAATCGTGGGCCACACCGCCGGCAAGTCTCCCGATGGATTCGAGTTTCTGGGCGTGAAACAGCTGTTCTTGCAGTTGTTCTTTTTCCTCTTGGGCCTTCACCCGCTCGGTGATATCCCGGATGGCTGCGATATGAACGGGCCTTCCTTCGCGCAGAAAGAACCTTCCGGTGATTTCAACCGGGAAGCGCTCCCCGCTTTTTCGGCGATGCCACCGCAGGGGAATCCGAATGATCCGGTTCTGAATCGGAGGCGTTTCTACCGTGACCTTCCGGGTTTCCTCGGATTCAGCGGACAGATCGGTGTTCTTCATGGTCAGAAGTTCTTCCCGGCTGTATCCGTACATGTCGCATGCCGCCTGATTGGCCCGCAGCAAGCAGCCGGTTTCGTTGTCGATGAGAAAGATGGCATCCGATTCGGCCTCGAAGAGCTGGTGAAAATCCTCCTCGCTTCGTCGCAGCTCACGTTCGGCCGTCTTGCGCTCCGTGATGTCTTGGGCAATCCCCCGGACAATGGGCTGTTCCACGCCCTCGGTACGAAGGCTGTTGTTGTACTCCCAAATCCGACGGTTGCCTTGGGCATCGAGCACGACCATTTCGCCTGCCGCCACACCCTTCGTTTTGAGCTCATCGATGTAAAGCGGAAACAGGGCGCGAGCCTCCGGTATCAGAAAGTCTTGGATGTACACCTTCCGCTCGGCGATGGTCCGGGTGTCGACACCCGGATATCCCAATGCTTCCGCAGCCCGATGGTTCGCACTCAACACCCGGCCGTCGAGATCGTGGGTGCAGATCAAAACGGAGCTGTGTTCCACCAGATCGCGGTACATCGCTTCGCTTTGCTGCAGCGCGGCTTCGGTGCGTTTTCGCTCGGTGATGTCACTCACCACGTGAACCGCTCCATCGAAGCGGCGCTCGCTATCCAGAATCGGATCGACGCTAATCTGATAGCATCGATCTCCGACATGCAGTTCCATGGTTTCCCGCTGCAGGCTTGAACGGGAGCGACGCATGGGACATTCCGGAATGGGGCATGAGGTTCCATGAACGATTTCACAGCACAACCTTCCGATCATCATATCCACAGGTTTTTGAAATATCATCTCTGCGGCATGGTTCGACCTCCGAACATGGTGGTCCTTGTCGAGAATCCAGAAGGCATCGCTGCTGGCATTGAAGGTGGTTTCCCATTCCATGACCTCGTGCCTGGCTTCGGCAAGAGATATAGAGGTCCGTTGCACTTCGGACTCGAGGGCCTCGATACGGGATGCAGGAGATACGGATTCTTCCATAGGTCACCTCGCAGCAACGGGGAAAGGGGAGGAAAACAATTTACTGCTGCTTCATTCCGACAAGCGCCCTTCCCAGGACGGCAGCGATAACGATGAGAGCCCCCCACAGGGCCATGCTCCCCGGCTTCTCCTGAATCACGAGAAACACCCACAAGGGGTTCAGGATGGGCTCGAGGGTCAAAATCAGCGTGGATTCGAGGGCCTGGATATATCGGATGGCGATGCTGTAAATGACGAAGGCCAGGCCGAGTTGAAACGTCCCGAGATAGAGGATGTAGAGGACATTCCACACATCGAAGGATTCTGCAACCAAAAACGGCAGGCCGATCAGGCTTGCTGCGGCATTGCCGAGCAGAAGCGTATGGCCCGGAGACGCATCGCGATCGAGCCGCATGCACACGACGATCACGGCCATCGCTACACCGCTCAGAATGGCCAGAACATTTCCAATGAAACCGTCGAACCGCAGATCGTCGGCAAAGAACAGGATCATACCCGGGAGAATGAAGGCGAGACTGATCCAATCGGCCTTCTGCGGTTTTTCCTGGAGCACCCAGTATCCGAGCAGGATCACGTAGATGGGCATGGTGTATTGCAGGAAAATGGCGTTTGCCGCCGTGGTCATCTTCGTAGCCAGGATGAACAGCAGCTGCGCGAACATGTAGCCTGCCGCACCGAACATCCGCACCCGAGAGAATTCGAGTCGCTTCGGACGCAGATAGATGAGGAATACGATCAGCGCCACGATGGCTCTTCCGCCTAAAATGGCAGGGGCTTTCCAGGTGATCATTTTGATGAACACCCCGCCGGTACTGAGCAAAACGGCTGCCAAAATCAGCAGAGCGACGGCGTGTTGACGACTCAGGGGCATTTTCGGTTCACCGTATCCTTCGATTTGTTCGGATTTCAACAACACCCACCATCAGGGGAACCAGCAGCATGCCCAGACAGAGCAGAACCACCCCGATCCACCCCATCCGGGCATAGAGATGGCCGCTTGAGGTGATTCCGGCATATCCACCCAGATAATAGAAAAGCACGTACAGAGAATTCGCCCGCCCCTGCCCTGAGCTGAGCCTTCGATTCAACAGGCCTGCTGCAGCCGAATGGATGGTGAAAAATCCGGCACATACCCCGAAAAGGCTTACGGCAATGACCGCTGTCGAAGCGATGCGGGTCAAGATCAGTGCCAAAGCGAACACCACCGCGCCCAACACCATGGATGCCCCGTTCCCGATCCGATTGCTGAGTTTTCCGGATACCGGGCCGATGACGATCCCCATGACATAGGACAGGTAGAGGAACGTGATCGTTCGGGTGGTGGCATGGAAGGGCGGCCCGGCCAAATAGAACGGAATGAAGTTGAAAACCGAAGAAAACACGAAAAAGGATCCGAAAGCAACGAGAAAGATGCGCAGAACCGGAAGACATGTTATCAACCGGAGAAATCCGACCGTTGGGTCCGAAGTGGTCGATCGATTCTGGGGTGCAGGAAGATATCGGACAGCCATCCAGGTAACGATCCACAAAAAAATCGATGCGCTGACGAAGGCATAGCGCCAGTGCAGCGGCGGATGGATCAGACCGCCCAGCAACCTTCCCCCCAGGCCTCCCGCAACCGTGGCCGCAACATAGGACCCCATGACCACATTGAGACGATCCTTGGGAAGATTCTGGGAAAGAAAAGCAGCAAGGCAAGTTGTCAGCGCCGGGATGAACAGCCCCTGGATGAAGCGGGCGATGATCAGCCCGTTCAGGCTGCCGGTTGCAGCACAAAAGAAACCGCAGCAACCGATGACGAATCCGCCGATGGCAATGATCGGCTGGATGGGAAAGCGATCGACCAGCATGCCGAACGGAAGGTTGGCGAGACTGATGCCCAGAATGACGGCTGCAATCGTGAGAGATGAACGTGCCTCAGTCGTATGAAATTCCGCCTGCAGAACCGGCAGCACCGGCTGGGTGATGTAGATGGTGGTGAAGGCGGCTGCGACCAGAGCAAAGACGTTGAGTTGGATGTTGGATTTGATCATGATGGGAGAAAACCGGAATTCAAGGGCCAGGAGCCTGAAATTGGAAACCAGCAGCGACTCGCTCAAAACGCATCAACATGTTGCGAGGCTGTTCATCAGTGATGCGCTCGCAAAAAGTCAGGAAGTCTATGTCGCGTCGCGGGATGACTGGGGAACCTTTTTCGCTGCTGCGAAAAAGGTTCCCCAGCCACCCCGCTTATGCCCGGCATTTACAAAAAGCACGGGAAAGGCGACTTTTTGCGGGCTCATCATCAGTAACCTGTTTGATACGGATGATCAAGGAAAAGATCGGCAGGATCAAGTCGCGATTCCGAATTTGATATTGACTTCGAGTCGATTCATCCAGTAATCTCGAATCATTCATGTCCAGGTGCTCGAGCCGAGCCGAAGAGGGAATCCCGTGAGAATCGGGAGCGGACCCGCCGCTGTTGTCAGGGACGAACTCCGCATCATGTCACTGTCACGCCGAAGCGTGATGGGAAGGCGCGGAAAGTAGAACGATCTGAGAGCCAGAAGACCTGCCGGACATGCAGAACGTCGTGATTCGCCCCTGGTAACGGGCGAAACCACACCCTATTCGAAACCAGACGGGCCTGTAAACCGGGGAAAGCCCTTCAGATTCCATTGGGAATGTGAAGGGCTTTCCATTTTTGATGGCCCCGCAAAAAGTCTGGAAGTCTCTGTCGAGTCGCGGGGTGACTGGGGAACCTTTTTCGCTGCTGCGAAAAAACTCAGCCGCCCGATCTCGTAGGATCGGACGGATGGCCAGACAGCAAACAGAGGCTGGTTATGTCGCAACGGCTTGCTTTTCAATCGATATTTCGATCCAGTACGTCCGTCCGATCCAACGATATCCGGCGGCTTCAAACACGTTTTCGCAGCAAGCTCAAAAGGCTTCCCCAGCCACCCCGCTGATGCCCGGCATTCCCGAAAAGCACAGGGAAAAGCGAATTTTTGCGAGGCCATCATTTTTGAACCCGACGACAACATCATGAAAGCCACCCAAAACACCGGCAGCAAACAGCCTTTCTGGCCCTGGATGGGGATTCTCGGTACAGCCCTTCTGCTGCTGATCCTTGCAGCGACAGGGATGGGGTTCCTTTCGGTTTCCGTGGGAGATGTCGCGCGTGTCCTTCTATCCGCAGTTCCGGGCATGCCCGATCTGACCGGACATCTCGACCGGGTATTGCCTGTGGTGATCCGGGATGTCCGGCTGCCCCGCATTCTGTGTGCAGCCATCGTCGGTGGCGGACTATCCATTTCAGGAGCCGTATTTCAGGGAATTTTGCTCAACCCCCTGGCAGATCCCTACACCCTCGGCGTATCGGCTGGGGCTGCCTTCGGTGCATCTGTCGCCTTTCTACTGAAGCTCAACGCCGTCGGCATTTCGGTCTGCGCCTTTCTGGGAGCGATACTCACCCTCGTCTTCGTGCTGTACCTGGCCTCGACAACCGGGGGTTTCTCCTCGACGAACCTGATTTTGGCCGGCATCATCACGGCGGCCATTCTGTCGGCTGGGATCAGTTTCCTGAAATATATCGCCGATGAGCAGGTATCGCTCATCATTTTTTGGTTGATGGGAAGTTTCGCATCCCGAACTTGGTACGACACGGGAGTGACCCTCCTGGTGGTGGCACTCGGATTTCTGATCCTGATGCGATTTTCCCGGGACATCAATCTGTTGGTGTTGGGTGAGCGCACCGCAGCCTCACTCGGTGTCCATCCCCAGCGGGTCATCGCCGTCTCGATGGTAGCGGCATCGCTCGTGGCTGCTGTCTGTGTATCGGTATCGGGAATCATCGGATTTGTGGGGCTTCTGGTGCCGCATATCGTTCGAAGCCTCTTCGGCCCCGATCATCGCCGCCTCATTCCCCTGTCGCTTCTGGCGGGCGCGATTGCGCTTCTCGGAGCAGACACCGTCACCAGGGCCGTCCTCCCGAAGGAAATCCCGATCGGTGTCGTGACGGCACTCACCGGCGGCCCGTTCTTCTGTTATGTTTTGAAGAAGAAGCGCATGGGGGCATCGGCCTGGAGCGGGGGATGAGCTCAGGAAAGCCTCTTTTCGAGCTGATGTCCGTCCGCTTTCATCACGGAAGCCACCCGGCTATCGACGGGATCGATCTCGACATCCAACCCGGCAGGTTGTACGGTATCCTAGGCCCCAATGGAAGCGGCAAGACGACTCTTCTCGATCTGCTCGTCAGGCATCGAAAGCCGCAATTCGGAACGATCCGATTCGACAATCGGGATATGGCGTCGATATCCCGAAAGGAGCTGGCGAGGAACATCTCCCTGGTTCCCCAGAGCTTCGACATCCGCTTTCCCTTCAGTGTCCGCGACATCGTATCGATGGGTCGATATCCCTATGCATCGCGGTTCGGAGGCATGGATGCTGAAGAAAAGGAATTCGTGGAACGGATTCTTGTCGAAACCGGCCTGGGAGGGTTTGCAAATCGACCGGTGACCGATCTGAGCGGCGGCGAGCGACAGCGGGTGGTGTTCGCTCGGGCGCTTGCCCAGAATACGCCGGTACTGCTTCTCGATGAGGCAACCAGCAACCTCGACATCCATCAGTGCATTCACCTGATGAATCGGGTCCGGGCACGGGTGGTCGAATGGGGAAGAACGGTGATCGCAGCCATCCAGGACATTTCCCTGGCCGCCATGTACTGCGACGCCCTGATCGTGCTACAGCAGGGAAAAGTGGTCGCTTTCGGCGACACCGCCGATGTGTTGACACCGGAGCTGTTGGCGGATGTGTTTCGCGTTCGGGCACTAATCGACAGAACATCCGAAGGAGTACGGGTCGCTTTCGATCGGCGGTTGCCGACATGAGCGATCCCGGCAACACCTCGACGATACAAGACTTTCCGCTTTTTTGCGAAGCCGTAAATTATGATGGCCCCGCAAAAAGTCAGGTCCTCTCATTTGACCCGCAGGAAGGCGGGTGAATTTTGCTCAGCAGCGAAAAAGGTTCCCCAGTCACCCCGCGACTCGACAGAGACTTCCTGACTGTTT
>JBFMBE010000158.1:0-8578 GCA_040755275.1 Thermodesulfobacteriota bacterium
TTTCAATGTCCATTCGTTCAAGCGCGTCCGTCCGATCCAACGATATCCGGCGGCTTCAAACACGTTTTCGCAGCAGTCTCAAAAGGCTTCCCCAGCCACCCCGCTTATGCCCAGCATTCCCGAAAAGCACGGGAAAAGCGACTTTTTGCGACTCCATCATACATGGGTGCTGTTTACGCCGGGCCGGCACTCATCCACCGGAATGGATCCTCTTCGATGGTACAGGCATCAACCCGAATGCCCCGATCCGCCAGAGCTTCCCCGAGGCGACGGGCCAAATCCGAAACGACCAAATGTTCGGATGCGAAATGACCGATGTCGATGAGGCCTTTTCCCGCCTGTTCGGCATCCCGGGCGTCGTGATAGTGCAGATCGCCGCTGACGAACACATCGGCGTCCGATCGCAAAAAACGCCGGACCAGACTCGATCCGCTTCCGGTACAAACGGCAACCCGCCGTACCGCCATCTGCGGATCACCGACAACGTGAACCCCCTTCAGCTGTATCCGGTCCCGAACCCATCGTGCAAAATTTTCGAGCGTCATCTCGAGCGGCAACCGACCCACCCGCCCCATTCCGGCCCCGGATGCTTCGCTCCGAAGCGGATATACGTCGTATGCCATCGTTTCATAGGGATGATGGGCTCGCATCACCGATAGGAGATCGGTTAGATGCGTCGATTCCACGACGATCTCGATACGCACTTCATCGACTTCGTTCCGTTGTCCGATCGCTCCAACGAAAGGCCGAGCCGAATCGAGGGGTTCAAACGTCCCCTTTCCCCTGACCCGAAAGGAACACCCCCGATAGGATCCGATCCGTCCGGCACCGGTCGTGAGAACCGCATCCAGAAAAGCGTTTTCATGGGTTTCGGGAACGAACACCACCACCTTGAACCGTTGTTCCATCTCCGGATCCACCATCACCTGGAGATGTTCGAGCCCGAGCATCCGGACCAGGCAATCGTTGGTTCCCCCGACGGCTTTGTCCAGATTCGTGTGAGCACAACAGACGGCCAGTCGATGGATGGATGCCTGACGTATCATGCGGCCCAATGGGGTTGAAAGATCGATGACGGACAGGGGTTTGAAGAGCAGTGGGTGGTGCGTGACGAGCAGATCGGCGTTTCTGGAGCAGGCTTCTGTGATGACGCTTTCGAGCGGATCGAGGGCGACCAGGATTTGTTGGACCTCGGCCGCCGGATCCCCGATCTGCAGTCCGATCGAATCCCAGGATTCGGCAAGTTCCGGAGGTGCCATTCGATGAAGCACGGCAAGGATGTCTGCAACTGTGGTCATTTCAAACGAGCCAGTTCGGCTGTCGGCACTTCTGTGCCGTCACGGGAATAAAAGAAGGCGTGGAGATGATCCACGCCTTGTCTTCAGATTGAGGGATGGGCCCACCTGGGTTCGAACCAGGGACCGACCGGTTATGAGCCGGTGGCTCTTCCAGCTGAGCTATGGGCCCGTGAAAAATCGTACGGCACAATCGGCTCGGGTGTTTCCCGTCCATGGTTACGGCGTCCTGCAATGTTCCAATCCGCATATCGTCTGGGAGAAGTCTACCTGCATGGGGGAGCTTTGTCAAGCCGCCCCCCCCCAGGACCCCGTCAGGACTCGATGAAACTCTTCAGTCGCTTGCTGCGCGTTGGATGCCGCAATTTGCGCAGCGCCTTGGCTTCGATCTGTCGAATCCGCTCCCGGGTCACGGCAAAGTCCTGTCCGACTTCCTCGAGGGTATGATCCGCCTTTTCCCCGATGCCGAAGCGCATGCGAAGCACCTTCTCTTCCCGCGGGGTCAGGGTGGCCAGCACCTTGCGGGTCTGTTCCGCCAGATTCATACTGACAGCCGCATCGGAAGGAAGCATGAACTTCTTGTCCTCGATGAAATCCCCGAGATGACTGTCTTCTTCCTCGCCGATCGGGGTTTCGAGGGAAATGGGCTCCCGGGCGATCTTGAGCACCTTGCGGACCTTGTCGAGCGGAATCTCCATCTTTTCGGCGATTTCCTCCGGCCTCGGTTCCCGGCCCAGCTCCTGGACGAGATAGCGCGAGGTGCGAATCAGCTTGTTGATGGTCTCGATCATATGAACGGGTATGCGGATCGTTCTGGCCTGATCCGCAATGGCTCGGGTGATAGCCTGCCGAATCCACCAGGTGGCATAGGTGCTGAACTTGTATCCCCGACGGTATTCGAATTTGTCGACGGCCTTCATCAACCCGATATTGCCTTCCTGGATCAAATCCAGAAACTGAAGCCCCCGATTGGTATATTTCTTTGCGATGCTGACCACCAGACGCAGATTCGCTCGGGTCAACTCGCTCTTGGCTTCCTTGGCCTTGTGCCGCCCCTCGTCCACTTCGGCCATAATGTGCTTGAGCTGAGTCGCTGTCGAATGGATGGCATGTTCCTTCTCCGCAATGCCCTCGACCATGCGCTTGACCTCTTCGTACAGCCGGTCGCTTTCAACAGGAGAAAGCGAAGCTCGCTTCATGAGTTCAGACCGCCAGAGTTCGGCATCGGAGAGCCATTCGACCAACTGCGGCACAGCAACCTGAAGGGCATTTGCAACGGCTGCAATCATTCGGTTCATGGTCTCCAGCCAGTCGATCTGATCCTTGATGGCCTTCTCGATTTTGTCGACGACATTGGTTTCGAGACGCCATTCCTTGAGCATCTCGAAAATTTTGACGTTGCGACGGGCGATCCGACGCTTGAGCGCCTGTACTTCCGGTGCAGAGAGCCCCCCTGTTGCGATGGCCTGTCTGTACTCGGTGTTCTCCCGGTGGATTTCCCGAATCTGGTCGATGGTCTTCAGGAATTTTTCCGTCTGCACCACTTCGTCGACGTAGGTGTCCCCTTCGTCAATATCCTTGAGGACATATTTCGGCCGAAGGACACCTTCCTGAATATAGCTTCCCAGCATCAAGATGCTGTCGACCGCCGTCAATGTCTGGAGAAGCGCCTTCAACACCTCCTGCTCCCCCTCTTCGATCTGTTTGGCGATCTCCACCTCCCCTTCCCGGCTGAGCAGCGTGACCATTCCCATTTCACGCAGGTACATTTTCACCGGGTCGGTGACAGAACCGAACTCCGTAACACTGGCATCCTTGGGATCCGATGGTACGGAGCTCATTTCATCGGAATCGGTTCGAGACTTTTCTTCGAGAATGTTGATTTTTCGGTTTTCGAACATCATCAGGGTTTCATCCAATTGATCGTGCGATATGATGGAATCCGGAAGGGCTCGGTTGATTTCGTCGTATGTAACGGAACCCGTTTCTCTTCCTTTGGCAAACAAGTCCTTGAGCGTCTTGCCGGTGGGCTTGTTTTCCGGTTTTCGCTTGCCGCTGGATGCTTTGGTCATGGATCCATCCCTCCTGTGGCTTTAAAAGCGGACTGTGCGTCTTCCATCAATTTCTGAAGGGCCTCGGTGTCCTGTGTCTGTTCTGCAAATCGTATCTTTTGTTTCCAGGCGGCGTGCATATCGTGTCTTCTTCGCAGGGTATACTGCGCCAAAAGTCTCCTGCATGCCGCCTCGTTCCAGGTATCGGTACTCATCGACAATTCCGTGATGAGTCGTTTTTCTTCCGGTGTGTCCGCTTCTTCGATCAGGGCAGCCACCACCTCGCCGATCGGTTTGGGGGTCGTACCGTTGCCATACCGCTCGCAAGTCCGCAGGACCAGATGGTTGAGCATCGAATCTTCCAGTTTTCCCCACCAAGGGCTGTTCCTGAAGGTGGGAATGGTCTTGGGAAAATGCAAGAGCATCATCGCCAGGGATCGCTCCAGCCGGTTGATGTCGGGTGGAGCGGCTGCTGGTGCCTGAGGCCGCCTCGGGCCGGTCTGGACGCTTGCCTGACGGATCCGCTCCTGAATGGCGGTTTCGGAAATTCCCGTTCTCTCGGAAAGTTCCCGGATGGCGGCAAAACGGCTCAGGCTGTCGAAGGCCTCGATGGCCGCTATGGGCTCGATGAGGGACTCGACGACCCGGACCTTTCCGCTCGAACCCAATCCATGCTGCCGAACGGCGGTTTCGATCAAAAAGGAAAACACGCTCAGCGATGCCTTCATGCGTTCCGCCATGGCATCCGCCCCGAATTTGCGCAAAAAGGAATCCGGATCGTGACCTTCGGGCAACACCAATATGCGGATGTCATCGAGACGCTTTTCGGTTTTGAACAGCTCGATACACCTCAGGGCAGCCTTCAAACCAGCTTCATCCGAATCGAACATCAGAACGATTCGTTCGGCCATACCTTTGAGCATCCGGATATGTTCCACGGTCATGGCCGTTCCCAGAGTCGCCACCGTATGTTCAAACCCGTTCATATGCATGGCGATCAGATCCAGATAGCCCTCGGTGACGAAGACTTCGCCGGTTCTTCGGCAGGCGAGTCGGGCCCTGTCGATGCCATAGAGGTGACGGGACTTCTGGTAGACGAGCGATTCGGGAGAATTGAGATATTTCGGCCTGCTGTCGTCCAGCACCCGTCCGCCCAGGGCGACGACCTGGCGGTGGGCATCTCGGATGGGGAACATCAACCGGTTGCGAAACCGGTCATAATGCCCCGGCTTTTGATCCCTACGGACAATCAAGCCGGCTTTTTCGGCGACCCCCACATCGATGGTGCGCCTTCGCAACTGGTTGACGAGGGCATCCCAACGATCAGGCGCATACCCCAAATGAAATGCCTCGACCGTTTTCCAGGAAATCCCGCGATTCTCGATATATCGACGGACAGCCGAAGCGCTTTCCTCGTTTCGAAGGGTTTCCGCATAGTACTCCGCAGCCACCCGATTCGCTTCCAAGATGGCCTCCCGCAGGTCGGTCCGGTTGCGCCCCGGCTTCGGCTCGACATCGATGCCGCACTTTCTGGCCAGCATGCGAACGGCATCCGTGAAGGATACCCCCTCATGTTTCATCACGAATGAAATGGCATCGCCGCCTTCACCACAGCCAAAGCAATGATAGATTTGTTTATCGGGGGAAACGGTAAACGAGGGAGTTTTTTCGGCGTGAAACGGACAAAGCCCGATGAATGATTTGCCTGTCTTCCGGAGCAGAACCGATTCGGATATGAGATCGACAATATCCACAGACTGGCGGATCTGTGCAACCTTCTCCTTGGGGATAACCATGGACTGCTGCCACCCTTTCCGGATAGAGCCCACAATCGAAAAATTTTTTCTATTTATGCTATGAGAAAAGGAAAGTCAACCTATATTTTTTGGAGACGGGTATCGAATAGACCTTAAGCATTCCGTCGAATTGGTCAAGGGAAGGTCGAAAAATGGATCGCATTCGAAATGCTCGGCAGAAGGGGAAAACCCGACAGGAGCAGCAGCCATGATGAGCTCGCAAACAGTCAGACCCCTGGATTGACCCGCAGGAAGACGGGTGAATTTTGCTCAGCAGCGGAAAAACTCAGCAGCCCGAGCTCGTAGGATCGGGCGGATGGCCAAAATGCAAAGAATGGTTTGCTGATTTCCAACATCTTGTTTTACATACCAAAACAAATGATGTGCGTCCGCCCGATCCAACGATCTCCGGCTGCTTCAAACAGTTTCCGCTGCTTCGCAAAACACCACCCGCCTTCCTGCTGGAGGCCCGGCTTTTAAGAAAAATCGGTGGTTAGCGACTATTTGCGACGTCATCACCCATGATGGCCTCGCAAATAGTCGCTTTCCCCGTGCTTTTCGAGAATGCCGGGCATTCATCCGAGCGCCTCAGGGAACCACCCGATACGTTCTGTCCACCACCACGACAGGCTCCAGCTTCACGTGCTGTTTCATGGCCTCCCGGGTAGTTTCATACAGCTCCCGATCGAACCAGAAGAGGCCGCCGCTCGAGCTCCCGAAAGGATCAAAGAGGCTTGCGGACGTTCGGGTGCCGATGGGTTTCGGAAGCCGCCACCACCTCCAAGCAGCCTCTCTTACGTATGGCACCATGAAGGTCGGAACGAAACAGCCGATTTCGTGAATCTTGTGCTGAATCTGTTTCGAAAGCGCCATCCGTTCTTGTTCGTCGAGGGATTGCCGATAGGCTTCGATCAGCCGGTCCATTTCCGGGTCGTCCGTGTTCGTGATGTTGTTCGTCTGCGGTTTGTGGGCGTTTGCCGAATGGAAATGCTCCCAGTACTGCGGACGCAGGGAGGTGCTCCACCCCATCCAGGCGACATCGTGGTTTTTTTCCAGAAACTTCTTGAACGCTGCGGCCGGATCAAGCTGTTGCAGATTCAGTTCGATGCCGGCCTTCTTGGCCTCTTCCTTCAGAACGACCAGCCGTGGGGTGTGTTCCTCGTGACTGTAGGTCACTTCCACCGAAAACCGCTTCGCATCCTTCTGCCAGATGCCATCGGGCCCCCTCGACCAGCCCGCGTCCTTCATCAGGGTTTCTACGGCTGCGATATCATAGCGCCTGGCTCGGATCGTCGGATCGGTGTAAGGTCCATAGCCCATGAAACCCTGCTCCAGCCGCTCGTAATCCCCCCGGAGCACTTCCTGGATCACCTTTTCGACGTTCATGGCATGAGCGAAGGCATACCGAAGCCGCCTGTCCCGGAACAACTCCCGATCCTGGTTCAGCCACATCCCCATGGCCGACTGCGGCGTGTCGTTGTAGAACCAGTAGCGGTTTACATAACCGTTCTGAAAGATGTCGATCTTCGTTCGTTCGTGCCAGTACTTGGGAATGGTTAGGCCAAACACATCGAATCGGGCCTTTTTGAAATATTCCCATTGCATGTTGAAGTCCCGTACGACAGTGAACACGACCCGATCCGCATTGAACCGGTTGCGGAAATAGGGGAGATCCTGCGCCCACCAATCCTTCTTGCGTTTGAAGCGGACCATTTTCCCTGTCTGAAACGCCTCGATCTGGTATGGGCCGGTGTTGGGAACGATTTTCCAGTTGTACTTGGCCGTGAAGTCCTTGTCGAGGGTACCGTAGTAATGCCTGGGGGTGGGGCTGATGCCGAGTTTCAAGTGAAGGTCCGGACCCGGTTTGACGGCGACCACGGCGATCGTGTGCTCGTCGTAGACGATGACCCGATCGATTTCGTGGGTGTAATAATCGTTGTACCAGGGCGCGACGATATGGGGAGATCGCATGAATTCAAGGGTGAAGACGTAATCGTCGGCCTTCACGGGCTCTCCGTCCGACCACCGGGCGTTCGGATGGAGCTTGAAGTACATGGTTTTCTTGTCTTTCCCGTAAGCCCAGTGCGTGGCCAACTGTGGAACGACGTTCAGGGTGTTCGGATGGATATCGATCAAGGCGAGCTGGTTGTCGAGAATGGCACTTCGAAAGCTTCCGTTCGAATCGGGACCGACGGTCCGAAACGTCATGGGAAAGGAGAGCAGCGCCAGGTGCAGGGTCCCGCCCTTGACGGCTTCTGGGGATGCAAATACTGGATCGGTCGTATTGGTCTGCCATTCGATACCGTCGGGCAGGGTTTCGCACCATCCCACTGCCGCCCCCAGCAGAAACATCGCCACCACAGCCATCCTCATCAGTCCGGCAAATCGTTTCATCGTCATGACCCTGCACTCACTCCATATCCATCCGAACGGGGTTCAACACTTTTCCGAGGCGGGCGAGGTTTTCGGGATGCCCCACGGCAATGACCGTTGTACCAGCTTCGAGCTTCGTTTCGAAGGATGGATTGAACATCATCGTTCCGTCCTTCTGTTTAATGGCAATGATGATGAGATTCATCTCCTGCCGAATCCGAGAGTCTTTCAACGTCACATCCACATAGCCGCTGTGGGGACTCACGGGGATTTCCTCCATTTGAATGTCTTTCCGCTTGTAGGTCAGGGCGAAATCCAGAAAATTGGTGACGGTCGGCCTCAGAATACGTTGGGCCATACTGACGGCCCCAATTTCGTAAGGAGAGACGACTGTGGATGCACCCGCGGCCTTCAGTTTGGATCGGCTCTCGGCGTAGGACCCTCGCGCCATGATGTATAGATCGGATCGAAGCTGCCTCGCCGTAAGCACCAGGAACACGTTGTCCACATCCGTTCCAAGAGCTGCGATCAATCCTCTGGCACGCTGAATGCCGGCCTTGGTGAGGACGCCTTCATTCGATGAGTCAGCAATCATGAAAGGGTGATCGCTGTCTTCGAGCACGGGCAGCTGAGATTCATCCTTTTCGATGACGACCAGCGGTACTCCCTCGTGTTTCAGATGGGCGCACAACACCTTCCCGATCCGTCCATAACCACAGACAATGAAATGATGCTTCAGTCTTTCGATTTTCCGGTCCAATCGCCTTCTCCCCAATACGGCACGAATGCGCCCTTCCACCATGAATTGAATGATTGCGGCACCCATATACCCGACGAAACCCACGCCGATCAGGATGAGCCCCATCGTATAGATTCGCCCGATCCGGCTCAGCGTATGCACCTCGCCGTATCCGATGGTGGCTAAGGTGATGATGGTCATGTAGATGGAATCGATGAAATCCCATCCTTCGATGGCCATGTAACCGAAGGTCCCGCTCAGCAGCAACAGAATCGATACCAACAGATAAAAAAGAAACCCTCTTGTCGTTTCCATCCGGGATGT
>JBFMBE010000159.1:0-8566 GCA_040755275.1 Thermodesulfobacteriota bacterium
GGCCTCGCAAAAAGTCAGGAAGTCTCTGTCGAGTCGCGGGGTGACTGGGGAACCTTTTTCGATGCTGCGAAAAAACTCAGCCGCCCGATCTCGTTGGATCGGGCGGATAGCCAAACTTGGAATACAGGATTACCGAGTTGCAACATAATGTTTTTCAAACCAATATGGATGAAGCATCTCCGCCCGATCCAACGATATCCGGCGGCTTCAAACACGTTTTCGCAGCAGTCTCAAAAGGCTTCCCCAGCCACCCCGCTGATGCCCGACATTTACGAAAAGCACGGGAAAATCGACTTTTTGCGAGCTCATCATACAGGAGTATTTTCGAATTTATCTATGATAACGGAAGGCTGTGCCAGATGTTGCAATCTTCGGATGCATGATCTAAGGTGATATTTGATGGCCCCGCAAAAAGTCAGGAAGTCTCTGTCGAGTCGCGGGGTGACTGGGGAACCTTTTTCGATGCTGCGAAAAAACTCAGCCGCCCGATCTCGTAGGATCGGGCGGATAGCCAAACTTGGAAAACAGAATTGTTGAGTTGCAACATGATGTTTTTCAAACAAATATGGATGAAGCATCTCCGCCCGATCCAACGATATCCGGCGGCTTCAAACACGTTTTCGCAGCAGTCTCAAAAGGCTTCCCCAGCCACCCCGCTTATGCCCGACATTTACGAAAAGCACGGGAAAATCGACTTGTTGCGGGGCCATCATATTTGGGCTGCACGTTACAAACACGGAAATTCTTTACATTCAGGTGGACGTTGCGAGATGCAGGGTATCGTACAGCCCATCGAGGATCGGTCGTTTTCCTATCATGTCGGGATTCGGGATCAAATGACTTTTTTGGATAAAAATGCTCCTGCAACCATGGCCATGCGTTCCGATGACCTTGCCCACGCTTTTTACCGCTGCATGATGGTGACATGATGATCATTCAATCGTTTCGCGTACCCGTCGTTCGGGTGATCCTTGTTCTTGCTGTCGTTCTGGGGGGGGCTATAGCATGGTACGTTCTTCGATACCGAGCTGCAGGTCCGGAGCATCCCGTTATGGCCCGCGGAATCATCGAGGCGACCGAGGTTCGGCTCTCCTTTAAGGTTCCCGGAAAGTTGGCGGCCCGCTTCGTCGATGAAGGCCGGCCTGTGCAGCAGGGGCAACCGGTTGCAACCCTGGAAGACATCGACTACCGAACCCGTCTCGATCAGGCCCGGGCGGAGCTAGCCCGTTCGGAGGCATTTTTAGCGGAGCTTGTCGCCGGAAGCCGAAGAGAGGATATCGTGCAGGCCAGGGCTCGACTCGATCTGGCCCAGGCCCGATTGGATGAGGCCGTTCGGGGCAGTCGGGTTCAGGAAATCACCGATGCCAAACGGGAAGTGGAACGAGCCGACGCAGCGGTGCGAAGCGCCGAAAGCGCCTTGCGGCAGGCTGCTTCGGACCGGGAGCGATTTTACCATCTCTTTGAACAGGGTGGCATCAGCAGGCGTGAATGGGAGGGGCACGAAACTCGATTCGAAACGGCGAAGGCAACACTCGATCAGGCTCGTGCCCAGCGGGAAAGTGCCGCTCAGCGGTTGAGTCTGCGTGAGGAGGGCGTCCGCAAAGAACAGATCGCTCAGGCCAGGGCCGGCGTTGATGAGGCCCGGGCGCTCTATGAACGGGTCGTCGCAGGGCCGAGGGTCGAGCAGATCGCCCAAGCCAAGGCCCAGGTCGATGCGGCCCGACAGGCTGTCCATCAGGCCGAAATCACCCTTGCCGAAACCCGGCTTTTCTCTCCCATCGAAGGGATTGTCGTCAGCAAATCCGCAGAACCCGGCGAATTCTTGCAGCCCGGAGCTATCGTTCTTACCATCGTCGATCTGGAGCATCCCTGGGTGCGAGCCTACATTTCCGAGCCTGATGTCGGTCGGATTCGTATCGGTCAGCAAGCCTTCGTCTCGATCGATGCCGATCCGAAGCGGCAGTTCCAAGCACGGCTCTCCTATGTCTCGGATCAAGCCGAATTCACCCCCAAATTCGTTCAGACGACCGAGGAACGGGTCAAGCTCGTGTTCCGCATCAAGGTGACGGTCGAAAATCCCGATCGGGTTCTCAAGCCCGGAATGCCGGCCGATGTCGTGATGGTCCCGATCGGATGACGGTCATGGCCGATGGATCCTCCCCTCCTGCCATATGGGCTGAAGGCCTCACGAGGCGTTACGGCGATCACGTGGTAGTCGAAAGCCTCGCACTTCGGATCGAAGCCGGAGAGATCTTTGGGCTGGTCGGACCCGACGGAGCCGGCAAGACGACCACCCTGCGCATGATCGCCGGACTGCTGGCCCCCGATGCCGGAGAGGTCCGGATCGCGGGCATCGATGTTCGGGCAAAGCCTCGAGAAGCCAAGCCGCTTCTGGCCTACATGAGCCAGCGGTTCGGGCTCTATCCCGATCTGACCGTGGCCGAAAACCTGCGGTTCTATGCCGATCTCTACGGGGTCGGTCGGCGGGAGCGAAGCCAGCGTTTGAGCGAACTGTTGGCCTTCAGCCGGCTGGGGCCATTTGTACAGCGGAAAGCTGGCGATCTTTCGGGAGGCATGAAGCAGAAGCTGCAGCTGGCCTGCGCTCTGATCCACAGGCCCCGCGTGTTGCTTCTCGATGAACCCACCAACGGCGTAGATCCCCTGAGCAGAAGGGAATTCTGGAAGATTCTGCATCGGCTGCTCGGTGAAGGAGTCGCCATTTTGATTTCAACGGCCTATCTCGACGAGGCCGAGCGCTGCAGCCGGCTCGCCCTGCTGAACGAAGGTCGGATGCTCATCACCGGAACTCCTCAGGACATTCAGAAGCGCATTCCAGCGACCCTCTTGGTGCTCGAGAGCCACCGCGCCAGATCGGTGCAACACCTTGTCCGGAACCGACTTCCGGATGTGCGGAGCGTTCTGTTCGGAAACCGGCTGCATGTGCTTCAGGAGAACGGACAGGAAGATGTGGCCGATTCCATTTCCCGATGGGTGGCCGACGCAGGCCTTCCTCCGGTAGACATCCATCGAAGACCGCCCGGTCTCGAGGACGTTTTCGTGTGGCTTCTGGGCCGTGAAGAAGCAGCCCATCCGGGTGCCATGACCATCGAACCCGCAAGAAGGCATATCCCCTTGGAGCGGGCTGTATCCGTTCGGGACCTGACCCGCCGTTTCGGTGACTTTGTCGCAGTCGATCACATCGACCTCGATGTGGGACAGGGTGAAATCTTCGGTTTTCTGGGACCGAACGGCGCCGGAAAAAGCACGACGATCCGGATGCTTTGTGGGCTGCTGGCTCCGAGCGAAGGCGGCGGCACGGTGGCAGGCCTGGATATCGGCACCGAGGCCGAGGCCATCAAACAGCGCATCGGCTATATGAGCCAGAAGTTCTCCCTCTATGACGATCTCAGCGTTCGGGAAAACTTGGCCTTTTACGGAAGCATCTACGGGTTGAAGAATGCCGATCTTCGGGACCGCATCCGCTGGGCCCTGCAGACAACCGGCCTGGATGCCGTTGCGGACAGGCCAACCCGGAGCCTTGCGTCTGGGATCAAGCAGCGGCTGGCCTTGTGCAGTGCGCTGCTGCACGAACCACCCATCGTTTTCCTCGATGAGCCCACCAGCGGTGTGGACCCGTTGAGCCGACGCCGCTTCTGGGACATGATCCACGCACTGGCCGAAACCGGCATCACCATTCTCGTGACGACCCACTACATGGAAGAGTCGGAATACTGCGATCGGCTGGCCCTGATCTACCGCGGCAGGATCGTGGCACTGGGTACGGCTGCAGAACTCAAGACCATGCTTCGAGGCCGTACCATTCTCGACGTCCGGTGCACCCATGCCCAGGATGCCCTGGAGCTTACGGCAGGATTGCCGCACGTTCTTGATGCCATGCTGTTTGGCTCCGGTCTTCATGTGGTTGTGGACGATGCCGATGCAGCAGCCGCAGCCCTGAAGGAGGCGTTTCGTTCCGGCCCGGTTCGTGTCGAGCGCATCCAACCTGTGGCGCCCGAAATGGAGGATGTGTTCGTCTCCTTAATCGAAGAGACGGACCGAACGATAGCAGAATCCCCATTCGGACCGTCGGTTTCCATCGCGCCGAAAGGAGGAACGGGGTGATGTCGTTTCGAAGGCTGATGGCTGTCACCCGAAAGGAGTGGATTCACATCGTCCGGGACTGGCGAAGCCTGACCCTTGCCATCGCCATTCCGATCCTGCTGATTCTGCTCTACGGCTATGCCCTTACCCTCGATGTGAAGAACGTCCCGGTTCAGGTCTGGGATCGGTCGAAAACGCCTGCAAGTCGGATGTTTCTCTCCCAACTGGAAGGTTCGCCCTATTTCGTACTGGTCGGGTACTGTGAGACGTATGTCGATATCCGGCACTCGCTCGAGACCGGCAACGCCATGGTCGGTCTTGTCATTCCGGCCGATTTTGCCGACCGTCTGCCGACTGCATTTCCCAGGCCGATTCAGGTGCTGATCGATGGAAGCGACGCCAATACAGCCCGGCTGGTGTTGAATTACCTGGAGCTGATGGCACTCGAATTCGGCAGAACCGTCGTCTCCGAAAACACCCGTATGGACCGAAGTCGCCTGTTGTCCCCTGTCGAGCTCAAGCCAAGGGTCTGGTACAACGAGGAGATGAAGAGCCAGAACGCGATTCTGCCCGGCATCATCGCCATCGTTCTGATGGTGATAGCAGCCATGCTGACCAGCGTGACCATCGCTCGGGAATGGGAAACCGGCACGATGGAGCAGCTCATCTCTACACCCATCCGCGTGCCGGAGCTCATCTTCGGCAAGACCGTTCCCTACATGGCCATCGGCATGCTCGATGTAGCCATCGCCCTCGGTATGAGCATCTGGGTGTTCGGTGTACCGTTTCGTGGAAATCCGGCCCTGCTCTTTCTGATGGCTGCGGTCTTTCTGACCGGGGCGCTTTTTCTCGGGATGACCCTCAGCATCGTCCTCAAATCCCAGGTTCTGGCGAACCAACTGGCCATAGCCATCGGGTTTCTGCCCACTCTGATGCTGAGCGGGTTCGTCTTTGCCATCTGGAACATGCCCCGACCCCTGCAGTGGCTGACCATGTTTCTTCCCGGGCGGTATTTCATCACCATTCTGCGGGGCATCGTCCTCAAGGGTGTTGGGTGGGAAGTGCTCGGGATCGAGGCGGTCTTTTTATTGGTCTATGCAACCTGCTTCATTGCGGTAGCGCATCGCAAACTCAAACTGGAATTGGAATGATGCACCTGTGGCAGCGGTTAAAACCCATGCTCATCAAGGAATTTCTGCAGATGATCCGGGATGTACGGATGCGGGCGGTGGTTTTCGGCCTTCCGGTGATCCAGATGATGATCATGGCCTTCGCCCTGACAACCGATGTCACCCGGGTGCGGACGGCAGTGCTGGATTGGGACAGAACACCTTCATCCCGAGCACTCCTCGATGCCTTCACGGCTTCTGGATATTTCGACATCCATGCGGTTCTCCTGGACGATCGGGATGTTTCGGTCCTGCTCGATCATGCGAGGGTGACTGCGGTCGTGGTGATTCCGGCCGGGTTCGAAAACGACCGGCAGGCTGGAAGAACGGCTGACGTTCAGATCCTGCTTGACGGAACCGACAGCAACACGAGTGCGATCGTTCTCGGATATGCCATGGCTATCATCCAGCGCTTCGGTCTTGCCGCTCTTTCGATGCGTGGTCCAGAAATCCTGAGCCGGGCCTGGTTCAACGTGAATCTCGAAAGCAGACTCTATTTCGTTCCGGCCCTGATCGCCGTAATGCTTCTCGTCTTCAGCATTCTGCTCACCAGTATCGGTATCGTCCGGGAGAAAGAAATCGGCACCATCGAACAGATCATGGTGACACCGATTCGCAAGATGGAATATATCCTTGGAAAGACCATCCCGTACATGGCTGCAGGTTATGTCACCATGAGCCTCATGTTGACGGTGGCTATGGTGGTTTTTGGGGTGCGCATTCATGGTAGCGTCCTGTTGCTGTATTTGCTGACCGGCATCTATCTCTTCGGCAATTTGGGCATTGCACTCATCGTGAGTGCCGGCGCTCGAACCCAGCAGCAGGCACTGCTGACGGCCTTCCTCATCCTCATGCCCTGTGTGCTGCTGAGCGGGTTCATGTTTCCAATCCGCAACATGCCCGAATCGATCCAGATCGCCACTTGGCTCAATCCCATGCGCTGGTATCTTGAAATTCTGAGAGGCATCGTGATGAAGGGTGTCGGTATCCGGGCACTATGGCATCCGATTGCTTGCCAGACGGCTCTCGCTGTTGGGTTCATCGCACTTGCCGCCAGAGGGGTCAAGAAAACGCTGACATGAGGTGGCGGGGGTGGTATAAGGTTCGTAAACAAGGGTCATCTATATTCCAAGGAGGTTTTATGATTCTACCCAAAGTCGTCGTCAAACGCATTCTGTTCGCCACAGACCTATCTGAAAACGCCCGCCAGGCGCTTGCCTATGCCGTCAGTATCGCCAATCTCTACAAAGCCGGCATCGTGATCGTTCATGCACTGGAGGATTCACCGGCCATCGATGCAGCCATCGGATCGCATATAGGTCAGGAGAAATGGGCGGAAATTCAACGGAGGAACGAGCAGTCGGCAAGAGAGGCGATCATCGGAAAACGGAAGCCTGAAAATCCGGAGGTTCGTGAGGCACTGAAAACCATTTTCCGGGATGCCACAGCAGACCTTGAAAATCAGTCGTTTATCCTGGACGATGTCGTAGTCAAACGGGGACTTCCCGTGGATGTGATTCTGGATGCTGCCGAAAACCTGGGATGCGATCTCATCGTGATCGGCACCCAGAGTCATGGTGGGCTCAAACAGATGGTGATGGGGAGCACAGCACAGCGGGTGCTCAAACGATCCACCATTCCGGTGTTGGTGGTTCCACTTGCCGAATGACGGGATGGGGAGCGTAGTCTAAACCTGGTCCTACGCCCCGGTGATGAATCAAAGGTACCGGGGCGACTTCGCTTTTTTCCTGACTTCTAACTTCTGAGTTCTGCAGGAACGATTAGGCGATGGTCCCGCAAATCATCGCTTCTATCCGGAAAGTTATCTTGAATGCCGGGCCTCCATCAGGAAGGAGGGTGATGTTTTGCGAGATCGTCATGGCTGGTCGACCGGGTCATCGGAAGAAATCGACGACATACTTTCCTGCCGTAAATACGATGATTCCGGCCAGCATCCACTTGATGGCCTTGGCAGGCACGAATTTTTGAAAGCGTGCCCCCATGTACATGCCAGCCATGCCACCTAGGCCGAACAACACGCCCAACAGCCAGTCGGGAGCAATGGACATGTTCGGGTAGAAGGGAGCGATGGCCTGGTAGAAGGCGACTCCTGCAACGGAGGTCATGAAGGTGCCCATCAGTGCGGCACCGGCTACGGTATAAACCGGCAGGCCGAAAAACGTGACGAAGAACGGTGCGATGATGGCGCCACCGCCGATGCCGTAGATTCCCCCCACGATGCCGACGATGAAGCTCAGGCTGAAAATCCCCCAGAACGAAACGTCGAAGGTTTCCCCGTAGAACGTGTAGCCAAGCCGTTTCAGATTGAAATGGGTGACGCGGATGGCAGGAAGCGGTTGGAGGGTCTGTCCGTTTCCTGCCTGCAAACGGTATTGGCGCACCATTTCCTGAAACCGTTTCTCGCTGGCTGCCTTACTGTCCGCTCCTGTTCCCTTCTTGAGAAGATCCATCACCATTCGAAACCCGATATAAAATAGGACAGCGGCAGCAAACAGTTTGAAATTCTTAGGATTGGGAAGATAGACGATGCGGACGAAGGCTCCAATCAGCACTCCGGGCAAGGTACCGAGCACGACGACCCATGTCAGGGGCCAGACCATTCGGCCTTCCTTCCAGTAACGGTATACCCCGCTCGGGATGGCGACGATATTGAACAGCTGATTGGTGGCACTGACCGACGGATGGGTGTATCCAAGGAAGGACATCTGGAAGGGCAGCAGCAGAAAGGCCCCTGATACCCCGCCCATGGAGGTGAAGAAGGAAATGACGAAAGCGACCAGAGGGGGAATCCAGGGGGCGACTTCGATACCTGCGATGGGAAATAGCATGAGACCTCCTTTCGACGAGAGGAATCGTTTCGAAAAATGGATTGCATTCTTGGGAGAAAAAGGTTGTTTCCTTATCACATCGAAATGAAGACTGTCAAACATGACCTCGCAAAAAGTCAGGAAGTCTCTGTCGAGTCGCGGGGTGGCTGGGGAACCTTTTCCGCTGCTTCGCAAAATTCACCCGCCCTCCTGCGGGTCAGTAGAAACTGCCTGACTGTTTGCCGGGCCGTCAAACATGATGGAGTCGCACAAAGTCGATTTTCCCGTGCTTTTCGGGAATGCCGGGCATCAGCGGGGTGGCTGGGGAAGCCTTTTGAGCTTGCTGCGAAAACCTGTTTGAAGCCGCCGGATATCGTTGGATCGGACGGACGTGCTGGATCGAAATTTAGGTTGAAAAACAAACTGTTGCGATTCAACCAGCCTCTGTTTGCTGTCTGGCCATCCGTC
>JBFMBE010000160.1:0-8461 GCA_040755275.1 Thermodesulfobacteriota bacterium
ACCAGGCCGAGCCGTTGCATGTAAGCTCGGAAAATGGGAAAGAAGCTTACCTGATGAACGTCAAGCCGGCTTGCCTGTTTCAGTAGATCGGAGATGTTCATTGGAGCATCACCCGTGCCTGGCTGTGGAGAGGATAGACATAGACATCTTTGACAGGAGCGATGGGTTGAGAAGAGCCGTTACGGGTGCGGCCCGTTGTATGGCCTACGAAATGCCAGTTTGCCGCCTTGTAGCAAGTTCCCTGGAATCGCCGATCGACGAATGTCTCCATCAGCAGGATGGGATGGGCGTAACGCTTCTGCCAATCCCGGCTCAGCCGTCTGGAGATCATTGCCAACACATGACTGGCAAGGCAGGGGACTTGAACCCAGGGCAGGATGAGAAACCGATTCTCTCCCACCGGTTGCGTGAAGCTCAGATAGTGGTAACGAGCCAGCAGCCAGGCAAACATGGCTTTCAGTGTCTGAGAAGAGAGATCGAGCAATTGCAACGGCTGAAAATAAAACCAATATCCCCGTCGGTAACCAGACGGCTTTGAATGAGAGTTGGCACTTTCATGGCCAATCCTTTTACCACATTCTACGAGCTGAGTTCTGAAAAAGTCGATCTAAAATGACCCCTTCACCCCTGGCAAGGGGTGTGGAATGTAGGATGAAATCAAAAGGGCAACATAATTATCTGGTGTCCGATATTGTCAGCCGGCCTCATGCCAACGAATCGTTGATTTGACGGATTCTTCTGGAGGTTCCGATGGCCAATGTCTATGTTTCTTTTCTGGGAACGAACAATTACCTGCATTGCCACTACCATACGGCGTCCTTCATCACGCCGGAACCGGTTCGGTTTGTTCAGGAAGCCACCGTTCGCTACCGCTGCTCCAATTGGGGGAGCGAGGATCGGATTCTCATCTTCACCACGGAAGAGGCGGAAAACAAAAATTGGAAGGATGGGGGGCATGTGGATCCCGATTCAAAGGTTCCACACGAAGGGCTTTGCAGCCGGCTGGCCAAGCTCAACCTGAAAACGCCTGTTCACCCCATCCGTATCGAACCGGGCTATGATTCCGAACAAATCTGGCGGCAGTTCGACACCATCTTCGAAGCCTTGAAGCCCGGCGATCATGTGGTGTTCGACATCACCCATGCCTTTCGTTCCATCCCCATGTTGGCCATGGTCGTCATTCAATATGCGCGGGTGTTCAAGTCCATCGGGGTAGAGGGGATCTATTACGGCGCGTTCGAGGCGCTGGGCTCTTTTCAAGAGGTGAAAAAGATTTCTTCCGAGGATCGCAAGGCGCCGATCATCGATCTGCAACCGCTGGCCGAATTGATGGATTGGACGGTTGCAACCGACCGGTTTCTGAAGGGTGGGGATGCGGCCATGATCGGAGAGCTTGCCCGAAGAAGTGTCGAGCCTATTCTGAAGGAAACCAGGGGGGCGGATGAGGGGGCAAGGGCCGTCCGGAAACTGGGGAAATGCTTGGAGGCGTTCAGTATGGCGCTTTCCACCTGTCGGGGGTTGGAAATCAGCGATGCGGCCTTTCAATTGAAAGAACAGTCGGCCGTATGCAGCCGGCTGAATCTGCTGCCCCCATTTGCCAAACTCTTCGATCGAATCGAGGAACGGATTCGTGGTTTTTCGAAAGACCATGTCCGGGATGGGCTGATCGCCGTCCGGTGGTGTTGCGAGCACGGCCTGATCCAACAGGGTTTCACCTTGTTGGAAGAGCTGTTGTTTTCCGCCGTGTTGTTGGAACTCTATCCTGACCCTGACCAGAAAAAGATTCTACAAAACATGACCTATCGGGATATCGTCTCCCAGAGCTTTGGGATCATCAGCAACAAACTGAAGCCGGATGGTTGGAATCAACCGGCCGCAGATCACCGGCAGGAGGTCGAAGCCATGCTCGATTGGATCCGGCAAAAACCCGGCCTGGTTGAGGCCTATGGCAAGATTCGGGAGCGTCGGAACGATCTCAACCACGCGGGGCACAACAACAACGCCCTATCGCTGAGTCGAGCGGCTCAATTTTCAAATGAATTGAAGGAACTGGTTTCTCAGGTAGAAAGCGCCCTTCTGACATGAGCCGGTTGCTGCTGCTGTTCAATCATGAATGGACCGCGCAACAGAAGACGGCTGCGCAGCAGGAGTTGCAGGTCGAATCGATCATCGTTCCGCCTGCTGAGGTGAAGCGGCTGTGGGGGCAGATTCCGGCGGATCTGCCCCGGCTGGGCGATGTGTTGAAGCCTGTGGGGCGCTGGCTGGAAAGCGAAGGCGAGGCGGGCGATTTCGTTTTGATCCAGGGGGATTTCGGGGCCTGTTTCTATATGGTGCAGGCGGCGTTCCGCCTGAAGCTCATTCCCATCTATGCCACCACGCGAAGGGAAGCATCCGAAATCCGCCTTCCCGATGGCACCATTCAGATGACCCATTGCTTTCGGCATGTGCGGTTCCGGAGGTATGAGCGGTGCGATCCATAGGTGGTCACCAAAGGCTGGGGGAAACGGCGATTGGCTGGATCGCCGTTATCTCGACCCAGCGGTCCGCTTCGAGGATCGGCCTCTGCCCGTCTTGTCAATGGCCGGCGCGGCTTCGCACACGCAGGTTTAGCGTTTCCACGAAGGTGGAAAAGGCCATTGCAAAATAGACGTACCCTCTAGGGATATGGAGGCTGAAGCCGTCGGCGATGAGCAGCACGCCGATCAACAGGAGAAAACTCAGTGCAAGCATCTTGATGGTCGGATGCCGATCAATGAATGCCGATACGCGTTGGGCCAGGATCATCATGACGAGGATCGCTGCAACGATCGCGCCGATCATGATCCCGATCCGGTTGGAAAGACCAACCGCCGTAATCACCGAGTCGATCGAAAAAACGATGTCGATCAGTGCGATTTGAACGACGACGCCTGCCAGGGATACGACCGGAAGCGATGCCTCCGGTGCTTGCCCGCGAGACGGTTCACCCTCCATCAGGCCGTGAATTTCGACGGTGCTCTTGGCCAACAGGAACAGCCCGCCGGCGATCAGCATCAGGTCCTTTCCGGAAAAGGCCTGAGAAAAGACGGTGAACAGCGGTCGCGTCAACCTCATGATCCATGTCAGGGACAATAGTAGTGCGATTCGGGTCACCAACGCCATGGCAAGGCCGAGGGTTCTTCCTTTTTGTTGTTGTTCCGGAGGAAGTTTTTCGGAAAGAAGGGCGATGAATACGATGTTGTCGATCCCGAGGACGATCTCGAGTGCCGTCAGGGTCAGCCAAGAAATGAACAGTTCGATGCCGGTCATATAAGATGCTCTGAAGTCATCCGATGGAAGGTGAACGATGTTGCGCTCGGTTGTCAGGAGCCTGCCGGTCGATACGGCAGGGCATGATAGACATGCACCATCCAGACCACGGCGACAACCGGAACGAAGAGATTGACCAAGGGAATCAGTGCCATCGTCATGATGATCAACCCGCCGATCACGATTGGAGTTCGATGCCGTTTGAACAAGCGGTTGGCCGCTTCCTTTCCCAGATGGTATCCGGCGACCGTTTCGAAAAACTCCCGCCCCAGCAAATACCCGTTCAACAAGAAAGAAACGGCGAAACCGATTCCGAATGCGTACAGCGGCAGGATGAGCACATTCCATCCGACGGCTTCCAGGGTAAACATCAGATCGTGCCGGATTTCGGACCCAAACGACAGGTTCTCGTTACGAGCAGACTGGGGATATTCCGAGCGTTCGACCCGCTCGATGATGGATTCCTGAAACAAGCTGGAGATGAGAACCGTCAAAACGGGAAGCACGAACCAGCCCGCAACACCGCCGAGAAGAGCTACGATCCAGTTGACCAGCGCATCCAGCCAGCCTTTCTCGATCGAAACCAGCCGGTCGGTGAACCAGGTAACGGCTGCGACAGCGGTGAGCCAGACCGTTGCAGCGAGCAGGGCGCAATACAAGACGGTGGCAGTCAACCGCGCCCGTTGGATGGACAAGATCGTCTTTCGGAACGGATACATATCGATACCGTTTGGAAGAAGGGAAGAAACGGTCGGGATTCGATCCGGATACCCGACGTTGAGCAACATTCACCCGCCTTCCTGCGGGTGAATTCATGGAGCCCGACTTTTTGCGAGGCCATCACGGATGATGAAGTCGCAAAAAGTCAGAGAGTCTCAGGTGAGCCGCTGGGTGGCTGGGGAACCTTTTTCGCAGCAGTCTCAAAAGGCTTCCCCAGTCACCCAGCTCATGCCCGGCACATCCGAAAAGCACGGGGAAAGCGACTTTTTGCGACCTCATCACGGATCAAGACACATCATCCCATGCCCGCCCATATGGTGACGGCTGCAGGTACCTTGCCTCATGCCCGGGGCGGTCATTTCACCGAAATATCCGGAAGCGTCGCCTCCGGTTGCAGCGGGAGGCTGTAGACCCAGCCGCTTTCACCGGTTTGGGCGTTGACGGCTGTGACGGTGAACCGGTAGCGTTTGCCGTTCTGAAGATCGGTCAGCAGCACACCATCGAAGGATTTTCCGGCCAAGGTTTTCAAGAGGACGGGCGATGGGCCCGAAACATCGTAGATTCGGTATCCCGTCAAACCGTTCTCGGATGCAGGCGCCACCCGCGCCCATTGCAGCAGCGCCTTGCCGTTTCCGGCCACCCCCTTGATCAAAAACGGGGGAACGGTTTTTCCGAATGCGCCCCAGATGTAGTGGCTTAGCGTCTGTCCTTCGGCCGTAAATCCATACGCCCCGCTGACCCCTTCCACGGTCTGCTTCATGAGCCTGCCGATGTCGGCCTCGTTCGGAAACGGCCACAGGTTCTCGTCGGTCGTTAGGTCCCATCCCGGTTCGTCCATGGCGGCAAGGGGTTTTCCGATGCGCTTGAGGAGAATGGGGCCGCAGCCCATCGCGGCGGCCTTCGATCCTGGATCGGGCATGCAGGGATAGGAAAACCCGTTCTGCACCGGATCGAGCTCGATGGACCCCGATCCGTATGCCGAAGATTCGGTGTCGAAATACAGGTTGTTTTCGGCCTTCAGGCCTTTGGCGTTGAGCCTGCCGACGGTTCGAAAGACGCTGCTCTTCAGGGTGAGACCGCCCATTTCCTTGTTGTGGTTGATGGCATGCTGGATCCCCCTGCGATAATCCCAGAACAGACAGTTTTCGATGTGGGCGTCCACCGTGCCGAAGGTGACGGCTCCGCTGAGGTGTTCCTGGCCGACGAGAGACGGCCCCACGGCGATCGAATGGGTCAGCGTCGCGCTCAGCGGCTTTTCGTTCGGACCGGCAAGATAATAGGCCTGATACATGCCGTGCAGGACGATGCAGCCGGTGACGACGTTTCCGCCGGCTCCGGACTGATCCCCGATCCAGAAGTCGGCGTCTTCCGTCGATGCCGGGGTTTGGTACATTTCCCGGTCGGAATCGATGGAGATGCAGTTCTGCCAGGCCGAGTGATTGCAGCCGTATCCTCGGAAATTGCTTTCCTGTCCTGCCCATCCCGGCGAAATATACCAGTCGTGCCGGGCCACACACCGCCGAAAAATGTTGTGATGCCCCTGGTAATCGATGAATTTGTACCGGCCGCCGCCCCAGGCGATGCACTCCTCAACGACGTTGTAGTTCCCCTTGAACAGGGCGAAGGTGGCGACGTTGCCGTCTTTCTTGGCGCCGAGAAAACCGCATCGGTAGATCTTGCTGTTCGTCCATCCATAGAGGGTCGTGAATTCCTGGTTGACGACAAGCCCCCGCAGACGGACATAGTTTCGGCCTGTGCCCAGGTCCTGGATTTTCGGAAGGATGACCTTCCAGTCGGTCTCGGCCTCGATGGCGCTCATCATGTCGTAGTGGATGCCCGGAGCCGGCAGGTGATCCACGCTTTCGATGGTCATGCCCGGAACATTGCGGCTCCAGTCGCCGTTTGCGATCTTCACCGTGTCACCCGGCGTCATGGCCCGCATGGCGTCCCACAGCGTGCGGAATCCGGTGGCCTTCGTCTTTCCGGTTTGTTCGCCCGTATTGGCCGGATTGCACCACAGGATGTCGGCGTGGCTCTCGATGCACCCGATCCATCCGATCCCCATCAGTACAGCACACACGGCAAGCATGCGTTTCATGGCGAGCCTCCTGCATGTCCGACGACGTTTTTCCCGATGATCCGTGCCGGAATTCCGCCGACGACGGCCCCATCCGGTACGTCTTTCACGACGACGGCATTGGCGCCGATGACGGCGTGGTTTCCGACCCGAACGGGGCCGAGCACCTTGGCGCCCGCGCCGATGTAGACATGATCTCCGATCACCGGGATCCCGTTCCCGCGGCCGGCCCCCTTCGTTCCGAGTGTGACTCCGTGGGCGATTTGGCAGTATTGGCCGATCTTCACCCCCCCGTTCACGATGGTTGGGCCGAAATGACCGATATAAAGGCCGGGACCGGCCTCGACACTGGCCGGAAGCATGATCCCCGCAACGATTTCGACCCCTTTGGAAAGAAGGAACCACAGGATGCGAAAGGGGACGGCGATCGGTTTGGGAAGCCGATAGGCCCATCGGCCGAAGCGATAGACGGCTACAGCGATGAAGCCCTGGACGAACACCAGCCGCAGCAGGCATTGCCACAGCGGATAGGCCCCTTCGAATTCCTGCTCCAGAAAAACGCGTACATCCTCCAGAAAATCCCCCCTCATAGCGTCTCCCCTTCGCGGCGACGATGCACCACCGCATAGATGCGCCGGTATTCTTCGCAGATACCGTCCCATCGATGGCGGTCGATGACGGAATGCCTGGCTCCGGCGCCCAGTTGCGGCCACATCCGGCGCATCTCCAAAAGGCGATTCAACACCCGAACGAGGTCGCAGGCATCCCCCGCTCGGAACAGAAAGCCGTTTTCGCCTTCGCGGACGAGCTCCCGAAGACCCCCGACGTCGCTGGCCACCACCACCTTCTGCATGGCCATGGCTTCAAGCGGTTTGAGCGGGGTCACCAGCTCGGTGATACGGCGGCGCTCCCGCGGATAGACGCAGACATCGATCAAGCTGTAGTAAGCGGCCACCTGATCCCGGGGCACCTTGCCCGGAAGAAGCAACCGATTGCGGAACCGGCTCGAGGCCGTCCGCCGCTTCAGCTCGGCTTCCGTCTGGCCGTAACCGACGATCAGGCCGAAGAGCCGGGGATGATCCTCCATGAGTCGCTCGAGGGCTTCGATCAGAAGGGGCAGCCCTTCAAACGCGTAGAATGTGCCCACGAAACCGATCACAACAGCATCCTCGAGGCCGAGTCGGCCGGCAAGCGCTCTGTCTTTCGGCTGCGGGGTGAATTCGTGGACGTTCACCCCGTTTCGAACGACATGAACGGCCGAGGGGGCCGCTGCACCTCGGGCGACGATGTCCTGCTTCAGTCCCTCGCAGATGACGACGATCCTGTCGGCCCGTCGGATGACGGCCGTTTCCAGGCCGCGCGTCAACCGATACCGCAAATCCCCCTCCCGGGTTCTCCCTCGATCGACGGCTGCATCTTCCCAAAACGCCCGGATTTCGTACACGAAGGGAAGACCGGCTTTCCGGGCGGCGAACCATGCCGGAAAGGCGCAAAGCACCGGGGAGTGCGCATGCACGATGTCGATGGATTCCCTTCGGAGGATGGAACGAATCCGCCGTTCGAGCAGCATCATTTCGATGCCGATGCCCAAGGGGCCGATGTGTCTCATCCCGGGGGCAAGCCGGGCCGGAACCGTCGTCCGGTAGTAGGGGATGCCGTCGATCGATTCCACGGCCTCAGAGGTTGGACCCTGGCGCACCGATGTGACGACGACCGGATGCATGCCGAGCCGGGCCTGCTCGCTGACGATGGCGTAGGCCCGGGAACTGTAGCCGGAGATCCGGGGGATCGAGTCGTTCAGGACGTGTAGAACGTTCATGCGGTCAAAGCATCTCCTGATGGAGGCGCAAAAAGTCGCCTCTACCCCGATTGTGTCGATTGCCGGGCCTGAGCATGGCGGAGCATCCGCCTGTTGATGCTGCAGCGGATGCTTGTTTGAAGCCGCCGGAGATCGTTGGGCCGGGCGTCCTTCAACGAACTACAATCGTATGAAAATCAATCCGTTCCGTTTGGATGGCCTGTATCGAATGACTGCCCTGACGCCCGGACCTTACGAGCTCGGGCGGCTGAGTTCATCCGATGCAGCATCAACAGGCGGTTGCTTCGCCATGCGACGATGATAAGACTTTCCGACTTGTTGCGACTCCATCATCTCCTGACGGCTTCGCAAAAAGGCCGGATGCTGTGTCGTGCTGCATCCCTCGTCGTTGCGGCGTACCTTTAAGTACGCCTCACTCCTCGGGATTTGGACTCCTTGCCTGCGGCCTTTTTTCGAAGCCGTCCATATGATGGACTTGTTGCGACTCCATCATCTCCTGATACCAATTGAAATAGCTGCGGGCACAGGTCTCCCAGCTCGAGGAGCGGACGGAGTTC
>JBFMBE010000161.1:0-8379 GCA_040755275.1 Thermodesulfobacteriota bacterium
ATCTAGGTGAAATTAGGGACTTGGCCGTCGTCGTCATCAGGCCTGCATTTCGTTTGATTCGAAGCAGGCCGGGGCTGAAATGATAGTACATGAGGGGTGATTGAAGACCCAACGTCAGGAATCTTTTCTCTATTTCATCGAAAAGAACGGGCCGATCCGGCCAGGTAAAGGCTTTCCGCTTTTCATGGAGACGATGCCACGTTTCTTCAAAGCCTCGCTTCCCCTTGAGGCGGGCGTCAATCAGACCATCACATAGAAACATGGCGCAAACGATGGGGGTCATTTTCCAAAGGCATCCCTTCGGGCCGAGATAGACACAGGACAGTCCGCGGGGATCGGTTCTCAGTGCCTCAAGGATGGGATCTATCTCAGTATCTTCCGACAGCAGGACATCGATCGCAATGTCTGCAAAATGGACAACGATGCTGTCCTTCCCGCAACATGCCGAAAGATCAGAGCTAAAGCATTTTTCTTGGCAATAGCTCTTCAAATGTTCATCAAAGAAAGACTGCAATTCTTTTCGAAAAGCCAGGTATTCGGAGATGGCAACCAGCAACTCTTGAATTCCGGCCTGTTCCATCCTCTTACAAACATTTCGAACGGCAATCCATGTATCCAGATGTTCCCGCTGATATTCACTGATCATGGCATCTTTCATCGGAGCTGGGCATCGATGATGTTCTCACCCAATGTCCTTCATGACATTCATCCTTGACGGCGCTGTAAAAGGTCGGGAAAAAGGCATTTTTGCAAATTGCAACCCTATAAATTCAGTATACTACACGTGCGAAAATCGGAAATCTCGACTTTTTGCGGGACCATCATCCTTCACGGATGGTTTTTCTTCTCTGGCTTTTCCAATCAATGCGCTTTTTCCGACCCGATTTCATCACCTGAAATCGATGATCATACAACGTATCGAGATCGATACGAAAGCCGCCGACATCTTCCGGAATGCTTTTGTCTGGTTTTGTGGGAATATCATCCTTTTTCTGCTGGATCACCTTTTCGAAGGGAGGCCCCATCAACGAGCCTTTCGGCAGATAGGTACTCAGGTACAATTCCCCCATAATCAGAAATCTTCCTCCGGCCTCGATCGCTGTTTTCGTGTGAACTGCAATCACCACCGGCTTTGAATCGATCCGTCTGCCCAGTCGACAGGCTCTTTCCGAATCCGGAACGAGCCAAACATATCGATATGCCGTCGGTCGAATTCCATCGGCGAGAACCGTTCCATAACCTTTTCGTCGAACACATGTATAGAGCACCTTCGGAGGCTGTGAACATTCCAGGATGCTGGGAACCCGTGCCTGATCCATCGTTCGGATCCACCCATCCCGGACTTCAAACAGAGATTTTCCCTCTTGATGAACCACCTCAAGGATATCTACCTCCCGGATATGCCGAAATCCTTCTTCCTCATGCAATGCATGAAGCAAATGTCGCAACCGGACGAAACCATTTTCCTCTGGAATCAAACCGTAGGCATCCGGATGCCGGCCCAAAATATAGGACATCGTGCGAATCAGCGTTCGAAGGGTATTCATGTCACTATCGACAACCGAAGGATCACTTCACTTATAAAACAAAGAACCGGCATTTCCCTCGGGAATATACCGGTTCTTCTTTCCATCAGGCCATTAGGACCGAAGCGGTTCACCTAGCGAGGCGATCGACAGCCTTCATGGTTTTTGGCAACATGGCGTTGTTAGAGTTTTTGGACATTTTTGGCTGCCGGGCCCCGATCCGTCTCCTCGATATCGAAACTGACCCGGTCTCCTTCAGCCAAGGTTCGGAAACCCTGCATGTTGATTGCCGAATGATGAACGAAAATGTCCTTGCCATTTTCCTGTTCGATAAACCCAAACCCCTTCTTGTCGTTGAACCACTTCACAATCCCTTTTGCCATGACCTACATCTCCTTCTTTTTTTGGTGATAAAAACAGGGAATACAGTTAGATATCCCTTGATACAACTCATGGTTGCTGCATTTGTCGGCAAATTCGCTGGATGCTTTGAATCCGCCAGGTTCCTTTACCATTCAAGGTTGGAACTTTGCTTGCTGTCAAGGTCACCAGGATTTGCTCTTCATTCATTCCTTCTCGATGCAAGTTCTGGACATAGTTCACGATGGCTTCACGTGACCAGGATTTTATTCTATGCACATCATCCGGATTTTCCTGAAAATCCTGCAACTGGGATGCTTTTCTCTGCACGACACTCGGAGATGATTCATTTATCACTCCCATTGCCGCAATTTTCTCCAGTTGATCGGCAATACGATCCATGGACGATGCCAGGCGCTCTTCGGTCGTCAATCGTTGTCGATGAACGGTTTCCAGCGATTTGATTGCATCGATCCATTCCTGCAGGATTTTTTCCAATCGGTCGATTCGCCCGTCGGTCAGTATACGGGCCACATTGTCCCCGACTTTTTCCTGAGGATATTCCCGTTCAATTTTTCGGTTTCCACCGGATGAATTCCCATCAAAAGACTTTCGTCTCCGATCGCTGGACTTCTTTCTGGCAGAATTTCGAAGGTTGTACAAAAAATCATCCATTCGGTCAGTTCCAAGGAATGCCTGGTGGAGGCAACGTTGATGGGATGGAAAGGAATTCAACAGGACGAACAAGAAATAGACGGAGGGATTCGGCTGAGTGAAGGATTGGAAAAACAGGCGGAACGCCTTGATGCAGACATCGGAAACCGATCGCACCCGAACAAGCTGGCTCTTCCAGTCTTTTAACGATAGTTGGCTTACAGCCAGAGAACGTCGTAAATTTCACAATCGACCAGCTGGAGAGTTTTGAAAATAAAATTCTTTCCCATAACGCAGCGGAAGATTCTCGGATTCCGGAACAGAACCACGTCTATCGGTTTCCGAATATCATGTATCCGCATGCTGTCATTTTCCCTACACCAATGCTGCTTTCGTTGTCAATAAAAAATCTTTGCAGGGGACCATCTGTTGCGATATGCTTTTTTATCAAATGCAACCCATCGCGTTCACAAAGGATGTTCTTGCATCCAGTCGTCATCCCGTGGAGATCGGGCCCAGCATCGTTCCAATCGCCTGAAACCACTGCAATCAGCTTTTGTGGGAATGACGAGTTTAGGTTTTTTGGAGGTTTTTGTGACCTCATCCGAAAGCGTACGCAAGGACTCGAGAACATACTCCTTCCGTCATTCGAAGATGGGCTCGCAAAAAGTCAGGAAATCTCTATCGAGTCGCGGGGTGACTGGAGAACCTTTTTCGCTGCTGCGAAAGAACTCAGCCGCCCGATCTCGTAGGATCGGACGGATGGCCAGACAGTAAACAGAGGCTGGTTGAATCGCAACGACTTGCTTTTCAATCGATATTTCGATCCAGTACGTCCGCCCGATCCAACGATATCCGGCGGCTTCAAACACGTTTTCGCAGCAAGCTCAAAAGGCTTCCCCAGCCACCCCGCTTATGCCCAGCATTCCCGAAACGCACGGGAAAAGCGATTTTTTCCAAGACCATCATTCTCATACGAGTCTACCTTTCTTCGCCAAGTCGTGGAGGAGTGAACTGGATGGCTACAACGAACCCTCAGCATCAAACACCACCTGACGTCAGAAGAATTCTGGATGCCCTGGCCGAAAAGCGGCATCGTCTGATGGGGCTTCCGGCAGAAAAAGCAATGGAAGAAATACTGGACCATCCAAAATGCATGGCGTTGGTACAATCCTTCCCAGAAGAAGACCTCTATTTGCTCATCCAGGAAATCGGGCCTGACGATGCACTTCCTTTGCTGTCACTCGCTTCGAATCGCCAGTGGCAGTTTTGTGTGGATATGGAAATCTGGGATCGAGATCGGATCCATCCCCAACGGTTTGCCCGCTGGATGCAGCTGTTGCTTCATGCGGATCCCGAACGGTTCATCAAGTGGGTGTTGAACGAACAACTCGAACCAATCGAGCGTTTTTTAAACATGCATGTTGAGGTATTCATTCTCGAACACGATATGGATCCGTCTGATTTCCCGGACGATACATTCACATACGATGGCATCTACTATATCCGCTTCCGAAATACCTTCGATTCAAATGAAGGAGACCCGCCCCCATCTCTTGAAATCGAACCTTTCTTAAACGATTTCTTCAACCATCTCTACGATCAGGACAACCATTCCATCTTTCAGAACCTCCTGCTGGAAAGCCGCTGGATCATTCCATCGGAAATCGAAGACGAGGCTTACCGCCTGAAATGCATTCGTCTTGCCGAAAAAGGATTTCTACCTTACGAAGAGGCGATCTCGCTCTACCAACCGCTCGACCCTGGACATCTTCTTCCCAGAATCAGTCGCCCCTCCAATCAGCAAGATGCAAGAGATCCTACGTCTGCCATTCCATCCATCGTCATCAACCCGGAACAACATCCGATCGATATCGGTTTCGATGAGATGCGCGACGATCCGCTATTTCTCGAAATCCTCTCCGAAATTGGGGCGCTTGCAAACCAGATAGCAGTCGCCGACAGAGTTCACCTGTCCTCACGTGAGGATCTGGCAGGATTGATTCGAAAAGTTCGTGCGTATCTGGGCATCGGTATCGAGATTCTCTCGAAGGCTCCTTTCCATCCTCGTACAGCCGCTCAATTTCTGAGGCTTTATCCGTTATCGGCTATTTTCAGGGTCGGTTATGGCCGGATCATGTTGCTGCACAGACAAACCGATCATTGGGTTCGGAAGAGCTGGTTTCGAAGGGCGGGAATGAAATTGGATTTCTGGGAAGAAGATGGCATGGCTGTTATCGGAGGTATTTTGCTGCCCCGCCCCAAGTATTATGACTCGACATTCAACGATTCCTCCTATCGGGAATTCGGTTCTCTTGCGGAAATTCAGAACACGCAGCACAAACTCGACACTTACAGAATGATAGATGCCATTCTGGAGAACCTGTGCGCGGATCTTTCGTCGGACGTTTTGGCGGCCTTCCGAAGCCGGCATCTGACTTATCCATGCCTTCTATTGACCTTGCATGCAGCATCCCGAATGCATACGCCGACCGAAGAGCTCCCTCTCGATCCGCTTCGTTTTCAAACCTTTTTCGAATCTCTGTGGGCCGATCCGCATGCCGAAGGGCAAAAGCATATTTCCGAAGGCTTCCAGTCGGATTTTCTCCAATGGCTTTCCAACGCGATCGGTGTTCATCCATCGGAAATGCATTCCCGGCTCGGCAACGTTTTCCATCAGTGGTTCCAGGATATCGAATCCGAGTTGGGCTGGATATCGACCGACCGGATCGATCAGCGATTCGTCCGCATGTTTTGGATCGGAAACATATTAAAATGATATCGAATGTTCCACACCTGAAACAACACCCTTTGCATTTACCCCAACGATAACAAGAAACGAAAGGCTTCACTGATGGAACTGTCCCCCCTGACAGCCGTTTCGCCTGTAGACGGCAGATATCGAAAGGCTTCGGAACCGCTTGGCGATTATTTTTCGGAATTCGCGCTTATCCGATACCGTGTACAAGTGGAAATCGCTTATCTGATCGCCCTATCGAAGACAGGGCTTGCTTCCCTCAAACCATTCACGCCGTCACAATGTGAACAACTCCTGACGGTCATTGAGCATTTCGGTATCGAGGATGCCCGCCGCGTCAAAGAAATCGAAAGAATGACCAATCATGATGTCAAGGCAGTGGAATACTTTCTGCGGGAAAAACTGGAACTTCTCGGGCTTTCCGCCTGGACGCCCTGGATTCATTTCGGTCTGACATCCCAGGACATCAACAACACCGCCCTTCCCTTGAGCCTTCGGGATGCCTGTGCCGGCATCTACCTCCCACAACTCGATGAAATCATCTGCACGCTCGACCACATGGCACATGAATGGCGGACGATTCCCATGCTGGCCAGAACCCACGGGCAACCGGCTTCCCCGACAACCCTCGGCAAGGAAATCCGAGTCTTCGTCGAACGGCTGATCGCTCAGGTGCATCTGCTCAAGCAAGTGCCGTTTTCGGCGAAATTCGGGGGAGCAACCGGCAACTTCAATGCACATGTCGCAGCATTCCCGAATGTAGACTGGCCTAAATTCGCAGACCATTTCATTCAGGATTTGGGGCTCATACGAACCCGGGTGACCACCCAGATCGAGCCATATGACAACTTGGCCGCTTTCTGTGACGGAATCAAACGCATCAACACCATCTTAATCGATCTGGCCAGAGACATCTGGAGTTATATCTCCATGAACTATTTCCATCAGAAAATTCAACCGAATGAAGTCGGCTCCTCGACAATGCCCCACAAGGTCAACCCCATCGATTTTGAGAACGCCGAAGGCAACCTCGGAATAGCCAACGCCATCCTGGAGCATCTTTCGGCCAAACTTCCCATATCGAGACTACAACGCGATCTGACGGATTCCACCGTTACCCGAAATATCGGCGTACCGATGGCACACACCCTGATTGCGCTGTCTTCCCTAAAAAGAGGTTTGGGGAAACTTATCGTCCATCGGGAGGCCATCGAGGCGGATTTACGAAATCATTGGGTCGTCGTTACGGAAGGAATTCAAACGATATTGAGACGGGAAGGGGTTACCGATGCATATGAAAAACTGAAGGCATGGTCCCGGACACATGAAGTAGTGACCGAGGAATCCGTAAGATCGTTCATTCATTCTCTAAACATCCCCGAATCCGTTCAGGCAGAATTGCTCGCTTTGACGCCGTTCAGTTATATCGGTATCGAGGGGATCGAGAGATAACGCTCCATCGTTTCACACGGATTCACGCATGATGGCCCCGCAAAAAGTCGCTAACCACCGATTTTCCTTCAAAGCCGGGCATCCAGCAGGAGGGCCTGACTTTTTGCGAGGCCATCACGCATACAACATCATAGGAACAAAAGACCCTCATCCCCGCAAAAGCAGGGATCCAGACAAAAGGCTATGCCAGCCCCACGTTTTCACTCCTCAGCGGATTTACTGAACAGTCTTTGTTTTGTATGGCTTGCTGAACAGAGGGATTTCACCTCTCAGAAGGATCGGAACTCGATATAGATCAAGCTGCTCACCCCCCCGGAGGACACCGTCACCTTGGCAGTGCCCGGGGTGGTTCCTGCAAACAGCGTTGCCGTAGCAATCCCATCCGCAGATGTCGTCGTGGTGGAATACGTTTTGGAACCATTCGAAAAGGCCCCCAACGTGGTGACAAACGAAACCGGTGTTCCGGTAACCACAGGAGTCCCGTTAAGGTCCTTCAGAACGGCGCTGATGGTTGAAAAGCTGATCCCATCGGCTAAGATGGAAAGCTGTGAAGCACTGACGGCTATGTTGGCGACTCCTCCCGGAGTGGGGTTGGGGTTCTGGACGATCTCCACAAAAACAACTGATGTAACACCACCTGCCGTGCAGGCGATCTCCGCAATTCCAGTAACATCCCCTGCAAACAGGGTGGCATACGCCAAGCCGTTGGTATCGGTCTGAGTTGCATAGGTCGACTGTTTGTTGGAAAAGAATCCCAGCGTTGTTCTAAAGCTGACTGGAGTACCCGCTTTGGCGGCACTTCCCAGACTGTCCTTAATGGTGGCTGTAATCAGGGAGGAAGTAACACCTCCTGCTTGGATACTCGTTGGTGATGCGCTCAGCTGAATATTCGATATGGACACGTTTCCGATATAAACCTGAATGGTCTGGGACGCTCCGCCTGAACTGCATTTCACTGTAGCCGTTCCTTCAGCGGTTCCCGATATCAGCGTGACCGTCACCGTACCTGTCCCATTTGAGATAGTCACCGTATATACAGTTGAGCCGTTGCTGAACCGCCCCAGATCCGTCGAAAACGTCACCTGCGTCCCGATGGGTGCAGGGGTTCCGCCGGTTGATGTAACGGTAGCTGTAATCACGGAAGAACTCATTCCGTCCGCTTCGATCACTGTCGGGGAAGCCGAAAGAGCAATCCCCCCACCGACTTGCACCAAGCCCCCGCTTGAACCGCACCCCACATTCAAGATGCTCCAACCCATCCAGAGAACCATTCCAACCGTCCAAAACCAACACCGATGTTTCATCATCGCCTCTTTTCTCGAATCGAAAGTATATGATGGAGTCGCAACAAGCCGCCCACCACCGATTTTCCTTCAAAGCCTGGCCTCCAGCAGGAGGCCAGGTCAACCCAGAGGGCCTGACTGTTTACGAGGCCACCATGACGTTGCTGCATGTGCCGAAAAACGCCATGGTATGATGCAGTCGCAAAAAGTCAGGAAGTCTCTGTCGAGTCGCGGGGTGACTGGGGAACCTTTTTCGCTGCTGCGAAAAAACTCAGCCGCCCGATCTCGTAGGATCGGACGGATGGCCAAACAGTGAATACAGGCTCGTGGAATCGCAATGGCTTGC
>JBFMBE010000162.1:0-8346 GCA_040755275.1 Thermodesulfobacteriota bacterium
TGGCTGGGGAACCTTTTTCGCTGCAGCGACAAAGGTTCCCCAGCCACCCCGCTTATGCCAGGCATTTACAAAAAGCACGGGAAAGGCGACTTTTTGCGGGGCCATCAGGAGATGAGGAGACAGAGAAACGACCCATCTGCCTCCTTTCTTCCCGTAGGCGGAAAAAAGCAAGCGGCTCCCGGTTATTTGACATGGCATTGGGCGCAGGTCAAGGGCCCTGTCTTTTCACCAGAGGCATGCTTGTCTTTGTGGCATTTGACGCAAAGGATGTTCATCACCTGCTTCGGCTTGAGCGAACCAGCCTGTTTCATTTCGTCGATAATGCCAGCCTTCTGGGCAAAGGTCGCATGACACGCATTGCAATCAGCCAGCACGGCCTGATGGGTATGGTGTGGAAACGGAACCTTTCCCTGACTGCCTCCGCTCAATGTCATCTCCTTTGCACCTTTCTCCGGATTTTGAGCTGCAGCTCCGCCTCCCCACATGAGTGCCAATCCAATACATGCAACCGCCAGAAGGACTTTCATGGATGTTCTCCTCCGATCAGACCCCACCGGACAGGGTGCACTGCGAAAAATCGATTTCCTTACCGCATTTCTTGCAGGTATGCGCTTTGTCGAACTCATCCGAGAAGATTTCGATTTCCTCCTGACATTGGGGACATTTGCAGGAGAAGGACTTCAAATGCTTGAACTGCTCAAATCCGGGGCAATGCTGAGGGGTAGACATGATCAACCTCCTTATTCTGGGTGAGATGGATGACACGGTGGCGACTTGCGCATGCCATCTACTCGTTTGAGGAAGATGGCAGCGATTTTCGTATGGGTGGAACCATCAACGAAGCATGGCAGCAATGGATTTTCCGTATTCATGGGCCATTTGTACACCGCCCCCCAAAGAGCTCGACTTGAGTCTCAGGGCTTGCCCAACCATATTCATCTTAAAGATGTGCTTCATCGTGTCGTAGATACGATCCGGTGCTTCGCCACTCCAGCCGAAGGCACCAAAAGCCCCTCCAACCTTTCCAGCCAGATTGGCGTTTTCGGCCAGAAACAGAAAGGTTTTCATTCCCTGGATCATATCCCCGTGATATGTCGGTGCCCCGAAAACCAGGGCATCGTAGGATTCAAGTTCTGCGGCTTTCTTGACATCCCCGACCTTGACCATGTCGGTTTCGATACCGGAAATCCGCAATCCTTCCGCAATCAACTCGGCGATCCGTTCGGTTTCTCCCGTTCGAGTCGCATACACAATCAAGGCCTTGGCCATATACCCTTCCTCCTGTCTTCATAGGCTTTCGGACATTCGATGACGTCACTGCCTGGCGATACGAGGATCCATCCCTTCGGCCGCACAGTCGGGCGTATAACAGCTGTTGTCCAAAAATTCACATTTTTCCTTGCAGGATGGACATTCATCCGGAGGTGCGTCGGCCGTCATCGTGTAACCACAGTTCTTGCATTTCCAACTTGCCATTGTCGCCTCCCAGGCCATCAGGCCTTCCAAAGTCCATGCAGGTTGCAATATTCCCGGGCACTGACCGTTGCCGCATCGACAGCAAAAAAGGCTTCCGGCTTCTGACCGGGCGCCAGAAACTGTCTGTAGGCCTTTCCATCCGCCAACAGCTCGATCCATTCGATGTAATGCTTTTCCTCCATCGGATGGGAGACGCTTCCAACCTTAACCCAGTAGCCGCCGGTCGCCTTTTCAATCACCGGAACGTGCTTTTCCTTGGCTGCATCCACGGTGTTTTCAACCATCAGCTTCATCGGTTGACCGCAGCACACCAGCTCCCCTCCGCCTGCATGAAGCACTTCCACGATGTTGCCGCAAATTTCACATTTGTATATTCCGAGTTTTTCCGCCATGGCATTTTCCTTTCCAGATGGGATTTGATGATGATCGCCCGCACAGCCCCTGCCGGCTGTGTCAGGCCTTACGATCCGGTCGAACCAAGCTGCAGGACAGTTCTCATGGGGCAAACCGGCCCGCTCCCACGATAGGAGCAAGCCGGCAAAACGATTCTCAAGGATTACCAGTTTTCACCAAGCAACTCGAAATGCGCCTGGGGATGTGCACAGGCTGGACACGAAACAGGGGCCTCTTCACCTTCGTGAAGATATCCGCAGTTTCTACACCGCCACGTCACCGGCTTTTCACGCTTGAACACTCTGCCTGCCTGAATGTTGGCCGCCAGATCCCGATACCGTTTCTCATGCTGCTTTTCCGCCACGGAGACTTTTTCAAAGACCATCGCAACCGCCTCGAACCCTTCCTCCCGTGCAACCCGGGCAAATTCCGGATACAGCATCGTGTGCTCTTCGTGTTCTCCGTCTGCGGCTGCCAACAGGTTTTCGAGGGTCGTGCCGATTTTTCCCGCCGGATAGGCGGCCGTAATCTCGAGCATTCCACCTTCCAGAAAGCCGAAGAAACGTTTGGCATGTTCTTTTTCCTGGTCGGCCGTTTCAGCGAAAATGTCCGCAATCTGCACATAACCGTCCTTGCGAGCCTGGCCTGCAAAATACGTATAACGATTCCGGGCCTGGGACTCACCCGCAAAAGCCTTCAGCAAATTCTTTTCGGTCTTGGTGCCTTTTACACTTGCCACGATATTCCCTCCTTTGATGTGTGATGGTGATTATTGGATTCAGGGTTTGGGTTTTTCCGAAGAACACCGAACCTCCCGACGATCTCCGAAGGAAAAGCGCCTCAGCAGGAGGCGTTCCACCATCCTTTCAGAATGTGGGCCTCTTTCTCTTTCTCAGCGATCTGTTTCAACCTGTAGGCGGCATCCCGCATGATTCCATACATGATGCCGCACCCGACATCCTCACGTTCCATGTCTCCCTTGTCGGCCAGGGCAATCATGTCCTGAACCAGTTCAAGCGTTCTTTGGATGTTGGCATTGCAGGGTCTCACGATATCGGCTTCCTTCAGATGTCGAAATCCGGTGGTCATCACAGCGGGTTTTCGATCCGCCCGCCTTTCACCCTTGCTTGTTTCAAAAGCCATGCCATGTTTGCAACCGGTAGTGATTTTCATCAATTGCAGTAGAGAATCAGCTGCTTAGAAAATGTCGAACGGAATGGTCTATGAAAGATCAACGAATTTTGGTACAATTCATTTAAAATGTTTTGATCTATCCAAACCCCTGGATGCCTTGGAAAGGGCATGCATGGACTGGGTTGATTCAACGTTCGTCTCATTTGAGAACCGTCTCATGAAACATATGAGACAGAGTGGACTTGCGGATCCTTGCCATTATCACCGTTCAACACATTTCAGATGAAAACCCGTTGGAAATACGTCGTCTTGACGTTGATCGCGATACCGACAGTATTGGCGGTTATCGGCGTTGCAACCGTCGACCGTTGGCAGACACCTCTGCTTTGTCGGATCGCCGGCGCACTGCTGGATGCCGATGTCCATGCCCGTTCGATTCGAGTGAAATGGAAACCGGAGACGATCCTTCAAGCTGAAGAACTCCGAATCCTTCTTCGAGACGGAAAACGACTGGAGATCGAACAGATCGGAACCCTTCTTGCCGGGAATTTCCGAGATGGTTTCCGACCGACACACACCCGCATCGAGGGCGTCAGCATCGACTGGAGCAGCAGATCCGCCATCCCGACAACCTTTCCGTCCCCACCGCCTGGAATCGACATGGAAGAATCGGTGAAGCAGGTTCTTTCCGAACTGCCTCGGTTCGGGATGTGGGAGCTGCACCGGATTCAGATATCGGGGGTTCCCGCCCTCCCGACCATCCAGCTGGAACAAGCCTATGTCGGCCCATCGATCTCAAATGAGATCTTCCTCCTTCAACTGTTCGGAACCATTGACAACACCAACCCGACCGTTCCCTTTTCCATCCAAGGCAGCCTGGGAACGTCGTCACCGTTTCCGATCAATGCTGTCATCCGTGCTCAGCACATTGACCTTCATCGTCTGCCTCTCCCCACAGAAACGATCGCAGGATTGTCCGGTACGTCCGATATGGAACTGAGCCTGTCCGGAAATATCGATGCACCAATCGGGGCAACCGGCTCCCTTTACACCCGGAACGCCGGCTTTCGCCTCAAAACGGATCGAGGTGAAAAAGACTACCGGCTGCCGACCGCAACCGCCACTGTTTCAGCCGCTATTCAGGTGAACACCGGCATCCATGCCGCCATTGCGCTGGATCTACCGAACACCACCCTACTCACCCGATTTCAAATCCAATGGGCTCACGGGATGCCCGAAAGACTTGGCCTTCAGATCGAGACCCCCTGGATGGATGTACGGACCCTTCAAGCCATCTTCCCCGCACCACTTCTCCCGCTTTGGATTTCGCAGGACATTGTCGACCGATTTTTGGATGGAATGGTCAAGATTGAAACGTTTTCTCTCGAAGGAACCCCCGATCAATTCCTACACCCTGCAGCCACCGGAAACGAGCACGTACTCCGGCTTCGGGTTCGACTCAAGGGGATCGCGGCACGATTCGATGTCTTTCCCTACCCGGTCTCCGACCTCAAAGCACTTGTCGAAATCGAAGGCGGTACACTCAACATTTCGAATACTTCCGCCACCGTCGTCGGATCTACACTGAAACAAGGCAGCTATCGCATTCGGCATCTCTATACGGACCATCCGGAAGATCGACTGACGGTCGATGCCACCATCAACCTAGCCGACCTCGAGGTAGTTCGAAAACAACCCTGGTTGATCGCATCGGTTCCCCCTGTGGTAAACGGTATTGGACGGCTTTCCGGAACCGCTTCCGTTCAGGCATCCATCGACCATCTGCTGAATCCTCAACGCCTGAAACTGCCGGCGCTTGATGTGACCCTCCGGAAAACCTCTCTGACTCACGACGCTATCCCGGAGCCGGTCGCCATCCATGAGGCCAGAATGAGCCTTCTAAATTCCGATCGATTTCATGGTACAGCATCCGGTGGCATCGGTCCGTCACTGGTTCGGCTCTCCGGAAACGGTTCCCTGTCGGAAATGACCGGGCAGGCTCACATCGACGGAGATCTGGATGCATCCAGACTTCTGGAATGGATCGATCCGGAAAAGCGATTCATTGAAACGCTTTCGGGTCGAATCCGGCCTGATGTCAATGCCACACTGTCTTCAGCCGGCATTCACGTGAGGGGGCATCTGAACCTCGATTCCTGGAACCTTGAAACTCCGGATGTTGTCTTTCGACCCAACGAAACATCTCCTGTCATCACCTTCGATATGGACGTTCGGCCGGATCGCTCCTTTCGAATGAACCAGTTCACCCTTCAAGCAGGTCCGGACTCGCTTTCCCTGATTTCGGATTGGGTAAGCCCCCAACAAATGCCTGGGCGGATTTATGTTCAAACGAATCGGTTCGATCCCAGGCATTTGGGGATACGATTGAAGGCTTTCGATGTTCCGGTATCGGGTCTGTTCAGGATCGATGCCGAATTGAAGCCCCACTCGAAGCCACCCTACTTCGATCATGCCCGAGGAACCATCGACATCGAGAACCTGAGTGGGATATTGGGCAACCCATGTCTCCCGGTCGACATTCAGAATCTTTCGATCCGTCTCGATGGCGATCGCGTTGAAATCCATCCCCTTCTGATCCGGATCGGTGGCGATGCCGTCGATATCTCTGGTACCATCGAAGCACTCCATCCGTTCAAAGGCACCATCTTCATCGATACACCCCAGGTGGATATCGCCCGGATGGTGTCATCCTGGGACTGCCCGCGGGTGGAGGCATCGAGCATCGGATGGTTGCCAGGTTTTCTCCGAGTTCGGGTGCACGCAGATCGCCTGCTCGGAAAGTCCATGACATTCGCTCCATTTGATGCCGATTTTGTCATCGGCAGCCAGGGGCTGCTGCTCGACGAGGCCCTACTGCGGACATCAACGGGTTACATCCGATGCAAAGGCGCTCGATCGAACGATCCTGAACACAACGAGTTCATCGCCTATTTTCAATCGACCCGCCAGGATGCCGCACCCCTGCTTCAGGAATTCGGATGGCATGCCCCCCGCATTCACGGCTTTCTCACCATGGATGGGCTGGTCCGCCTGAAAGCCGCCGATATCCATTCTTGGAAAACCGGCATCGAGGGGTCGTCGATGTCTCTGCTCCTCGAAAACGGGCATATCCTTGGATCGAATCCATTCCTCACCATTTTCAGCCTGCTCAGCGTACAAAACCTCATCCGTTTGAAATCCCCCGAACTGGTCAAAGACCGCTTTCCCTTCGATCGGATGATCGGCGAAATCACAGCCGATAGTGGCTCGCTGTCTCTCAAGGGATTTCGAATGGACAGCCCGGTGTTCAATGCGGTTGGAGCCGGATCCCTCCAATTGGAAACCCTTCGGCTCGATGCGGACATCGGTGTACATCCCCTGACGGCATTCGATGAGATCGTATCGAAAATTCCCTGGGTCGGACACATCCTCACCGGAGACGAGAAGGCCCTTTGGGAATATTCCTTTGGGGCTTCCGGTGTTCTTCCGGATGCTACCATTCAGTACAGACCGTTAAGTAACCTACCGAACAGCGTCTGGGGGTATCTCAAACGCAGCCTCCAACTTCCCCAAGCGATATATTCAACCTTGTTCGGCCGAAAGGCTCAAGAGCCGTCCGTCGAATCGGGAAAAACCGAGCGGGAAGTCCAGTACGAGAAGGAAAAGATCTTGTCTCCCTTCGATGTTCATGCTATGGAAAATGGCTGATTTTTTCACTTCAGGCCATATTCCCATTTGACCGTCGAACGAACCGATCGGAGGTATTGCCATGACTCGAGAGAACAGCTCCACCATCACCCTGCTCATCATGCTCACTGTTCTGCTGCAGGTTGTTCTTGTGTTTGCAGACACCAAAGACGCGCCGCACCGGGCGGTGACGGCATTTGCAAAATGCTATTTCCAGCTCGATCCGCGCATGGAAACACTGGTGTGCAACAAGATTGCAGGAGATGCCGAAGACAACGCCATTGTAGCATACCTTCGAGAAGCCGAACACCATGCACGGGAACGCGGGTTCGAGCCTTCCTTTCTGAAGAAAACCCTGTATGACATCCGAACGGTAACGCTTCAGTCCGATTCCCAGAAAGCCACGGTTCACATCACTGCGGAAATGAAACGGGGCATCAATCCGGTTTTCGCTTATGTCGGAAAAATTTTCTTCCTCGGAAACACGTACCATCTGGATCGAACGGTTGATGTGGTATTCGAGGGAGGAAAATGGAAAGTTTGCAGCGGCTTTTTCGATCTCGCAGACCTTGGATAAAACCTTTTTGTGTCGTCTTCCATCTATCGGGATATCCAGAAGCAGGCGCGCCGGATCGTAGCGTGCTCGCCCACACCCTCTTTCTATAGGGTTCATGCCAGTGAATGGGAGTGTTCCTGTCAATTTTTGAACAACGATCCGGCCGTCCGCCTCGTTCTGGATTTCGTCGTCCGACAATTGGAGAATGATTTCGGTCATGGATTCCTGCACGCCAGAAAGGTGGCGATCGATGCCGGTACATTGGCAATCGTTGAATCCAGACATCATGGGGTTCATCCCTCGGAAATCGCAACGATCCTCCGCAATGCCCAGATTGCCGGGCTGTTGCATGATATCAAACGAAAAGAGCGACACCACGCAATCGCCGGTTCCAACTATGCCGAACAAGTGATGCAGGCCTTTGGATTCATGCCCGAGGCCATCGCAACCGTAAGCCTGGCGATTCGCAACCATGAGGCCTTCCAGAAACCCGCCTTGATCGACACGGAGGAAGGGAGGCTTGTTTCAGACTGTCTCTATGATGCCGACAAGTTCCGCTGGGGGCCGGACAATTTCGAGGACACCCTGTGGGACATGCTGGACCACCTCGACCCGCCCTTCCCCGAATTCCTGCGGCGATACCCTTCCGGGATGGAGTTTCTCGCCAGAATCAAAACCACGTTTCGAACGGAAACCGGAAGGCGTTTCGGACCGGAATTCATCGACATCGGGTTGGCCATTGGCGAGGTCATCTATCGGATGATCGAGCAGGAATATACGTGACGGCTTCGCAAAAAGGCCGAATGCTGTGTCGTGCTGCATCCCTCGTCGTTTCGGCGTACGTTTAAGTACGCCTCACTCCTCGGGATTTGCACTCCTTGCCTGCGGCCTTTTTTCGAAGCCGTCCATATGATGGACTTTTTGCGGGGCCATCATACGTGATGGCGTCGCAAAAAGTCGCATTTCCCGTGCCTTTGGGAAATGCCGGGCATAAGCGGGGTGGCTGGGGAAGCCTTTTGAGACTGCTGCGAAAACGTGTTTGAAGCCGCCGGATATCGTTGGATCGGACGGACGCGCTTGAACGAATGGACATTGAAAAG
>JBFMBE010000163.1:0-8268 GCA_040755275.1 Thermodesulfobacteriota bacterium
ACCAAACCATTCTTTCCATTTTGGCCATCCGCCCGATCCTACGAGCTCGGGCTGCTGAGTTTTTCCGCTGCTGAGCAAAATTCACCCGCCTTCCTGCGGGTCAAATGAGAGGGCCTGACTTTTTGCGGGGCCATCATCAATGATGGCCCCGCAAAAAGTCGGGAAGTCTCTGTCGAGTCGCGGGGTGACTGGGGTAGCCTTTTCTGACATACCTGATCGTTTACGTTACGAGAAGTTGATCCCTCATGATCGAATGGAGGCTGAGCGATGAACATTCTGGTTGTCGACGATTCGGAATTCGCCCGCCACCGCATCTCATCCAAGCTGCAGGCTGCAGGCCATGCGGTCGTGGAGGCGGACGGTGGAATTGCAGCACTCGAGAAGCTCCGCACCCTCAGCGTCCAGGCCGCGACGATCGATCTGCTGATGCCGGACATGGACGGCATCGAATTGATCCGCCGGATAAAGGCCAGCCATCCCGACATCTACGTCATCGCGCTGACGGCAGACGTCCAGCAAGCAGCCCGAAAGGAAGCCATCGATGCCGGGGCCGATCAATTCTTTCCCAAGACCCGTCTCGATGAAGTCGTGTCGGCCATTGCGGCCCTTCAGGAGCGGGAACGGCTTCTTACCGCCCTCACGGAAAGCGACAGGCAGGCATTCGCAGAGCTCATCAACCAAAGCATGAACCGAGCGGCATCGACCCTGAGCGAGCTTCTCGCAAAACCGGTCATCCTCAAGATTCCGGAATTCGATCTCATGAGCGCTACCAGCCTGACGTCCTTCTTCCAGAACGAACTCGTCGAAGTCGGCGTGACCGTCCGGCAGCGGTTTTCCGGACCCATGAGCGGAATTTCGGCCATCGTCTTCACAACCGCCCACGCCATTTATCTCGTCCGCGCCCTCGTCGGAACAAAGGTTGAACTGGGAAAACTCTCCTCTGCCGAACAATCCGTTCTGACCGAAATGGGAAATGTTGTGCTCAATGCGGCCATTTCGGTTCTGGCCGATTTGGGGGAAGGACGAACCCGCATCAGCCTTCCCGATCTGAACATGAACCTCAACGGCGAGGAAGCCGCTCGACTCTTGCTGACCCACATCACCGGAAACGAGAAGGCCTTCGTTTTCGTCAGCCGGTTGACCATCGGTGACATGGAGCTCGTCAGCTACCTGATTCTGCTGATGAGCGAATCGGAAATCCACCTTCTCCTGGATCGGGTTCGATCCCGTCAGAAAGCCAAGCCTGCATGAGCACATCCGCAGCCGCCCAATCCTTCGATCCGCATTTTGTATCCCTTCAGGAAAACGGGGATTTTGGAGTCGTCTGCCTCGACAGTGATCTGCGCATCCTCTCCTGGAATCCCTGGATTGCGGAACGAACCGGTATCTCCGAAACGAAGGCCGTCGGAACCTTGCTACCGGAATTGATCGATCCGCTGCCGCAGGCCACCCTCCATGCCCTTCGGCAGGCTCTTTCCACCGGCATGCCCCGGATCCTCTCCCCCGCCCTACACCGGGAGATTGTACCCTTCATCCGGCCTTCGCTTCAGACGGGCCGGTTTTTCCCGACCTTCGACAAAACCGGGACCTGTATCGGTGTTCTGTTTCTGATCCACGACGAAACCCCGGCTCTCGATTTCGAGACCTTCATCCAGAAAAGGGTGGTTCTCGAACAAAAGAACCGGGAAGACATTTTCAACGCCATGGCTCATCCGGCCTTCATCCTGGATTCGGATTTCCGCATCATCGAGGCCAACCGGGCCATGATCGATCTTCTCCAGAAGCCGATCGAAGCCGTCATGGGAAAACGCTGCCACGACCTCATTCATGACATCGATCGGCCCATCGACATGTGTCCGCTGCTTCTGGCCCGGGAAAACGGCTCTCAAAAGCAGACGGAAATCTATCTCCAAAAATTCGACAGACATTTCATCGTCTCCTGCACACCGGTCTTCGATTCGAAGAGTCGTTTTCAAAAGGCCATCAATATCCTCATGGACATATCCGAACAGAAACAAATCGAGGCCGCTCTCCGCCTGAGCGAAGAGCGTTACCGGGCCTTCGTGAAACAGAGCTCGGAGGCCATCTGCCTGTTTGAAATCGAGCATTGTCCCATCGCCCCCGACCTTCCGGTCGAAACCCAGATCGAACGCCTCTATGAACATGCCGTCATCCGGGAATGCAACCAAATGTTCGCCACCACCCACGGTTACAGGGAACCCGGCGAGATGGTCGGTTTTCGAATCGGGCAGATCTTCCCACGGCTGGCCCCCGAAAACGTCCGCTATCTACACGATTTCATTCAAAACGGATACGCCATTTCCGGAAGGGAAACCAAGGAACTTGCAAAAGACGGAACCGTCCGGTATTTTCTGAACAGCCTTGTCGGACATACCGAAGACGGAAAATTGCAGCGTATCTGGGGAGCGAAGCAGGACATCACCCGGATCAAGCGGGTGGAAGAGGAAATCCGCAAGCTGAACGCCGAGCTCGAACAGCGGGTGGCCGAGCGGACAGCCCGGCTTTCGGAGGTGAACCAGGAGCTCGAGGCCTTCGCCTTCAGCGTGTCCCACGATCTGCGGGCACCGCTTCGCGCCATCGAAGGATACACCCGGATGCTGCTAGAGGATTACGGCGATCGGCTCGGAGCCGACGGCCGCCGCATCTGCACCGTCATCGAAGCCGGAACGAACAACCTTCGACAGCTCATCGACGACCTGCTGGCTTATTCCCGAACAGCCCGAAGTGAAATGGAGCCGGTCCGGGTGGACATGAAATCCATGGCCTGGTCCATGTACCACGAGACCACCCAACCCGAGGAGCGGAAACGCATCGATTTCGTTCTGAACGACATTCCCGATACCGTCGGTGATCCCACCCTGTTGCGCAGACTCTGGATGAATCTGCTCTCGAACGCGGTGAAATTCTCCTCGAAACAGCACCGGCCCCGAATCGAAGTCGGATACGGTACCGCGACGGACCCGGAAGAAACCAACCGCCCGGCTTACTATGTCCAGGACAACGGCGTCGGCTTCGACATGCAGCATTCCCCCAAATTGTTTTCCCTGTTCCGACGGCTGCATGCAGCCCACGAATTCGAAGGCACGGGCGTCGGACTGGCCATCGTCAAACGCATCGTCCAGCGGCACAATGGAACGGTTTGGGGGAAGGGAACACCGGGAGAAGGAGCGGTGTTTTATTTCACCCTAGGGGATCCGGAGACAAGATGAGGCGGCCGGAAGCATCCGTTGTCCGTTCCCTTTCGATCGACAGTTCAACACCGCCTGAAGGACACCGACCATGACCGAACCCATTCGAATCCTGATCGTCGAGGACCTGCCGACAGACGTCGAACTGGCCCAGCGGGAAATTCGAAAAATCCTGCCCGATTGCCGGTTTGTTCAGGTGGACCACGAGGAAGCCTTCCTCGAAGCCCTGCGGGATTTTCAACCGGACCTTATCCTCTCCGACTATGCCATGCCCCGGTTCGACGGCATGCGGGCGCTCTCCCTCGCCATCGAGCACGCTCCCGATATCCCTTTCATCGTCATGACCGGCTCGACGAAAGAAGAGACGGCGGTCGCCTGCATGAAAGCGGGTGCATGGGACTATGTCATCAAGGAACACATCAAACGGCTGGGTCCTGCCGTCGTTTCGGCCATCGAGCAGCGCAACGTCCGACGGGAAAAATATCGGGCCGAGCAGGCCCTGGCCGAAAGCGAAGAGCTTTTTCGCAACCTGTTCCAACGCCACACGGCCTTCAAATTCATCATCGATCCCGACACCGGCCGCATCGTCGATGTCAACGACGCGGCAGTCGCCTTCTACGGTTGGAGCCGGGAAGAGATGCGAAAGCTGCGGATACAGGATTTGAACACCCTACCGGAGGACGAGGTCCGCAAACGCATGGAGGAAGTCCGGAATCGGAGGCAGGCCTATTTCGAATTCCAACATCGCCGGGCCGACGGCTCCATCCGGGATGTCCAGGTCTTCAGCAGCCGGATCGACGTCAAAGGGAAGGCCTATCTGCACTCGATCGTCGCCGACATCACGGAACGCAAACAGCTCGAGGCCGAACGCGAACGGTTGATGACCGCCATCCAGCAACTAGGTGAAATCATTATCATCACCGACACGGCGGGAAGAATTCTTTTCGTCAACCAAGCCTTCGAAACCGTCACCGGTTTTTCCAGGGAAGAGGCCCTCGGACAGACACCCCGGATTCTCAAGAGCGGAGTGCAGGACGAGACTTTCTACAAGCAGCTTTGGGAGACGATCACCCACGGTCGGAGGTGGCAGGGCCGGATCGTGAACCGCAAGAAGGATGGAACCCTCTACACCGAAGCGGCCACGATCACTCCGGTAAAAACGTTATCCGGAAAAACCACCCATTATGTCGCAGTCAAACGGGACATCAGCGAACACCTGGAACTCGAGGCCAAGTTTCAACAGGCCCAGAAATTGGAAGCCATCGGCAGGCTGGCCGGCGGAGTCGCCCATGACTACAACAACATGATCAACGTCATCTTGGGGTATGCGCAGATGGCCATGGCGGAGACCGATACCAACAGCCGACTGCAGGAATACCTCGAGCAGGTGATGGGCGCAGCCCGACGATCTGCGGAAATCACCCGTCAGCTTCTGGCCTTCGCCCGCAAGCAGACGATCCAACCCGAGGTCATTTCGCTGAATGCATCCATCGAAAAATCGCTCCGCATGCTGCAACGGCTCATCGGTGAAAACATCGAGCTGGCCTGGCTTCCGGGGAAAGCCGCCGGAAACGTGTATCTCGATGCGGTTCAGCTCGAACAGGTGTTGGCCAATTTATGCGTCAACGCCCGAGATGCCATTTTGGATGTCGGCAAGATCACGATCGAAACCGATCGGATGACGATCGATGAAGACTACTGCAAGACCCATCCGGAAGCGACCCAAGGAGACTATGCCGTGCTGGAGGTCAGCGACAACGGCTGCGGGATGTCACCCGATGTTCTGAAACGAATTTTCGAGCCTTTTTTCACGACCAAGGAAGTCGGCAAGGGAACGGGATTGGGACTTGCGTCGGTGTATGGCATCGTACGGCAGAACAGGGGGTTCATCAATGTCTACAGCGAACCGGGCAAAGGAACGACCTTCCGAATCTATTTCCCTCGCCGTGAGGAACCCGGCCAGATCGTAGAAACCAATATGGTTGCACCCACCAAGGGAAAAGGCGAGCGGATTCTCGTTGTGGAAGACGAGCCGATGCTGATGGAGGTCACCCGCGAAATCCTGAAGGCCGCAGGCTATGTGGTGGTGACGGCAACCCGGCCGGAAGAGGCGCTTCAAATCGTTTCTTCGGATGCGATCGGATTCGAGCTGTTGATCACGGATGTCGTCCTTCCCGAAATGAACGGCAAGGAGCTTGCCACCCGCATTCAGGAGCATCTTCCGGACATCCGCATCCTGTTCATGTCCGGATATACAGCCAATGCCATCTCCCATTTCGGCATTCTGGACAAGAACGTCGATTTCATTCAGAAGCCTTTTTCCATCGCCTCATTGACAGCCAAAGTACGCAGCATATTGGATCGATGAACCATGATGGAGTCGCCAACCGTCGCCGCCCGCCAACCCGAAGATCCTCAGACGTCGGCCGAATCGGATGAGCTGAGCTGTTTGCATCAGCAACCGTGCAGATGGTTCCAGGAAATCAGCACGGCTGTTCCGGTCGGCCTGGTGCTGCACCGGCGTTTCGTCATCCGTTGGGTGAATCCGACCTTCTGCCAGATGTTGGGCCTGGCCGAAACCGATTTGCTGAACACCTGCCTCTTGCAGTGGATGGACGCTCCTGTGCGTGGCGAGATGGTCCGACTGTATCGAAAGGCCTATTTCGTTCCGTTTGAAATCGTCCTGCACCGGACCGACGACATCCCTTTGACCTGCAACGTGACCACGCGACGGGTCGGCTTCGCTTTCCATCCGTTTTATTTGAGCGTCTTTTCCGACATCACCCAAACCAAACGGTTGACCCAAAAGCTCTGGAACGTCCTGGACCAGAAACGCCACCTCGAAACCGTCATTCAGGAAAGCCCGGCAATCGCCTATGTCGAGCGGATCGATGTCGAACCGCCGTTCGAATATATATCGGAAAACATTCAGCGATGGGGATTTTCGCCTGCGGATGTCGAAGCCGGAAAGATCGGCCCGAAGGATTGGATCCACCCGGATGACCGCAACCGTGTCCTCCACGAACGGCATCTGGCCCTGCATGGAGCAGGCCGCCGTTTCAGCCTCGAATACCGCGTTCTCACCCATACCGGCGATATCCGCTGGATCGACGACCGAATCGTCCTCGTCCGAAAGGCCGGCATGACCACCCTCTACGGGCTCATGTTCGATGTCACGGCCCGCAAGGTCGCAGAGGAAAGGCTTCGCCAGGCCAATGCAGAGCTCGAGAAACGAATCGCCGAAAGAACCGCCGAGCTCGTCAACCGTATCGAAGAAGTGGAAGATCTGAACCATCGGTTGACCATCGCCTTGGAGCAGGCCAAGATTGCGGACAAGCTCAAGAGTGCGTTCATCACCACCATGACCCATGAAGTTCGTACACCGTTACATGCCATCATCGGTTTTTCGGAGCTGCTCCAGAAGGAAGGGGCCGGACCACTCAATACCGAGCAGCACAAGCGGATCGAGATCGTCTTGGAGAACGCCCGCCGTCTGCTCGACCTCTTCGAAGACGTCCTGCAGCTGTCCCGGATCGATGCCGGCCTCGATCCGACGATCAACGCCCCGGTGAACCCCGAGCTGGTGATCCAACAGGTACTGGAAAAATTCGAACAAAAGGCCGCTGCGAAAGGAAACCGACTCCTATCCAAAACATCCAAGCAGTTTCCCATCCTGATGCTGGATCTTTACAAATTGTCCAGAATTCTCTTTCTTCTGATCGATAACGGCATCAAGTTCACCACCGAAGGCACGGTCTCCATCACCGCCCGCTGGCAGGAAACCGATCAGAAGCTTGAAATCGAAGTGGCGGACACGGGAATCGGTATTCCGGCGGAAGACATTCCGCGCATGTTTCAACCCTTTACGCAGGCGGATACCGGCTACAGCCGCAATTTTGGCGGAACCGGTCTCGGCCTGACCCTCGTCGAAAAACTCGTGAAACAAATGGGCGGAAGCATTCAGGTGGAAAGCGAACCCGGCAAGGGCAGCCGCTTCCGGGTGATCCTGCCCTCTACATTGGCGTCAGGAAGCAGCTCATGAGTGAAACCCGCGAGAGCCAAGCCATTTCTCGGCGACTGCTGGAAATGCTCGAAAACGAACGCCACCGCATCGCCCGGGAACTTCACGACGAAATCGGACAGGCCCTGACCGCCGTCAAAATCGATCTCGAAATGGCCGGAACGATCGCCGACCTGCCGAAGCTTCGGGCCCATCTGGCCGAAAGCCTGTCCATCGTCAATCGGGCCTTGCAACAGGTGCGCAATCTCTCTCTCGACCTGCGACCATCCATTCTCGACGACCTCGGGTTGGTGGCAGCCATCCAGTGGTATCTGGCCCGGATCCGCACCCGATCGGGGTTTTCCATCCATTTTCGGCAGGAAACGTTTCGTCCCCGATTCGAGCGGGACGTCGAAACGACATGTTTCCGGCTCGTGCAGGAAGCCACCACCAACATCGTCCGGCACGCCCAAGCGACCGAAGCGGTGATCGAACTGACGGAAACGGACAAATGGCTGTGGCTCGACATCCGGGACAACGGCAACGGGTTCAACGTGGATGCCGTCCTGCAGCGGGCGGCGCAAGGAGAAAGCTTCGGCATACTGGGAATGAAGGAGCGGGTGGACATCGTTCAAGGCCGGATCCGCTTCGATGCAAGACCCGGTGCGGGAACCACCATTCGGGTACAGATTCCCATCGGGCCCGTCGACGAGGTAACCATTCGATGAACCGGCCCGTTCGCATCTTTTTGGTGGAGGACCACGGCCTCGTTCGGGCGGGAATTCGGGCGTTGCTCGAAAAAATCGAAGGGGTCGAGATCGCAGGCGATGCAGCCGAAGGGCGGCAAGCCCTGGAACGAATCGACAGGCATCACCCGGACATCGTATTGATGGATATTTCCATGCCCGGTCTGAACGGGCTTCAGGCGGCGGAACAGATTCTCAAGCGGCATCCCCGGATTCGGATCGTATTTCTGTCGATGCACACCGAAGGAGAATATGTGCTTGCCGCATTGCGAACCGGAGCCAGCGGCTACCTCATCAAGGACAGTTGCCTGCA
>JBFMBE010000164.1:0-8254 GCA_040755275.1 Thermodesulfobacteriota bacterium
GCAAAAAGTCGCCATCCACGGATTTTCTTTCAAAGCCGGGCATCCAGCAGGAGGGCGGGTCAATCCAGGGGGCCTGACTTTTTGCGACGCCATCAATCTTCACCATCCGGTAAAACTGGACGGCCAAGATAGTAGAGGTATCCTACTGTGACGCCTAGCAGCTCGCATGACAGACCCTTCGCAACAAGATCAATCCAGGTCCAATTCCCGCTTACACCGGCTGCACCTCATGGCCCCCCGAAACGCTGGCGCACCACAGTCTGGGCAGTGGTATCGGGCTTCCTCATCCACTGCCCATCGCTCATCCCCATGGGCTTTCCGGTAAGGCACGGCACGCAGAATCACCCGTTTTCCGACGGTCATCGGGAAATCTTCGATCCGGCTGCAAGGAAATTCCTCGCAGAGGTGGCATCCGGAAATCTCCCTTTCCTGGCAGCAATTCCGGATATCACATTGCCGACAATGCAGAAAACGGTCGTCCGAAAGACATCCGTCGCAGTGAATATCTGCAACGGTCAACCATTCGGAATTGGGAAGAGCGCCCTTTCCGGGAGAATCTCCCCGATACAGGGCGGCCAGTTTCTCCTTCAGTTTCACATTTCCGTCTTTGTGGGCGATACGGATAGCGCAGACGCCGCAGTAAAGCCCGCATGGGGAGAGCCAGTTGGGATTGACTTCCATAACACCCTTTCTATCCGTTGGAGTTACTTCTTGTCGAGATGTTGAATGATTTCTTCGGTCAGTTGATGGTCATCCTCCTTGAAAAAGGGGATGAGCTCCGCAGCCACGTCCTTGAGCGATTTGATTTTCTTGTCCCGCATGACCCCCTGAATTTTTTCGACTCCCCGTTCGATCAACCGAAGACCTTCTGCAATGGCGATAATGTCTTTTCGTTCCATACGACAGCCTCCTGTTCATTTGGGTTGCGGTTTTGCCTTTCCAGCCTGGACTGCAAGACCAGCTGCATCCATGACTGCCTCTGAGAACGTCGGATGGGCGTGAACGGTCGACAGCAGCTCCCGCGCCGTCATACCTGATCGAATGGCCAGAACACCTTCCATGATGATGTCCGAAGCCCGAGGACCGAGGATGTGCACCCCCAGAATTCGGCCGGAAGCGGCATGTGCGATGATTTTGGCAATGCCTTCCGTTTCACCGGCACACCAGGCCCGACCGTTTCCTCCGTAAGGAAACACGCCCGTCACATAAGCACTCCCCCTTGCCTTGAGCCATTCTTCTGTATAACCGACGGACGCCACTTCCGGACTGGTGTACACCACCGAAGGAACGAGTCCGTAATCCAGATCCGGCTCCTGTCCGGCCATGGCTTCTACGGCAGCCACTCCTTCGCTCATGGCCTTGTGAGCGAGCATGGGGCCTGCGACGACGTCGCCTGCGGCGTAGATGCCGGAAACCGTCGTCTGAAGATGAGCATCCACGACGATCCGCCTGGTTGCGGTATCCACGGCAACCCCGACCTCGGACAGCCCGATCCCTTCGATATTGGGCGTTCGGCCCACCGCCACCAGCACCTTGTCCACGGCCAGGATGTTCTGTTTTCCGTTTTCCTCGAGCTGGAGTTCGACTTTTCCATTGTGAATCGTTGCAGCCGTCAGTTTGGTGTTGGTGAGAAACTGCATGCCCTGCTTTCCAAGAACCCGTTTGAGCGTTCTGGCAATCTGGCCATCCATGTTCGGAAGGATCTGAGGCATCAGTTCGATCACGGTGACCATTGCCCCGAGGCGTTGCCACACCGACCCCAGCTCCAGCCCGATGGCTCCTCCGCCGATTACGGCAAGCCGCTTTGGCACCTCTGAAAAAGAGAGCGCCCCGGTGGAATCCACGACCGTGGAGCCGTCGAACGGAAGCATCGGCAATTCGACCGACCTGCTTCCGGTTGCGATTAGAATGAATCGGCTTTCAATCCGCTTCGTTTCAGATTCGTTTCGGATTTCGACGATGTTCGGTCCGATCAGTCGGGCCTCTCCGGTCACAATGGTCACCCGGTTGGTTTCGAGAAGCCGTTGGAGTTGCCCGGTCAATTCCCGAACTACGGCATCCTTTCGTTGCATGAGTGTCGGAAGATCGAGCCGCACCGAATCGGTGATCACACCATGAGCATGCATCTTCCGTACGGCAAGGTCGTAGACTTCGCTGGAATCCAGCAGGGCCTTGCTCGGAATGCAGCCGACATTGAGACATACACCGCCCAATCGGGCCGAGCGATCGATGCAAACGGTTTTCATGCCGAGCCGGGAGGCTCGAACGGCTGCTGTGTATCCGGCAGGTCCACCGCCGATGATGGTCAGATCGAATGCTTCCGTCATACTCACACCTCCAGGAACATGCGTTCGGGCTGTTCGACGCATTCTTTCACCCGTTTGAGAAACGTCACCGCTCCTTTCCCGTCCACGATCCGATGGTCGTAGCTCAGGGCGACGTACATCATGGGGCGGATCACGACGGTATCGTCGATGACGACGGGGCGCTTTTCGATTTTATGCATCCCGAGAATGCCGCTCTGCGGGGGATTCAGGATGGGCGTGCTCATCAGGGATCCGAAAACACCTCCATTGGTGATCGTGAAAGTGCCGCCCTCCAGAGCCGACAATTCGAGGCGGTTTTCCTGGATGGCTTTCACGAAATCGACGATGGCCCGCTCGATGGCCGCAAACGAGAGCGCCTCGGCGTTTCGGATGACCGGGACCACCAGCCCCCGTTCGCTTCCAACGGCCACCCCGATATGACAGGCCCGGTGATACACGATGTCCTGCCCTTCGATCGATGCATTGAGTTCGGGAATTTCCTTCAGGGCGACGACGCAGGCCTTGACGAAAAAACTCATCATCCCCAGGGCGACCCCGTGCCGCTTTTGGAACGCTTCCCGATGTTCGGCCCGCAGCGCCGCCACCCGGCTCATGTCGATTTCGTTGAAGGTGGTGAGCATGGCCGTGTTCCGTCGGGCTTCCAGAAGCCTCTCGGCGATGCGCTTGCGGATCGGACTCATCGGTTTTCGAATCACATCCGCCTGGGGCGCTTCAGATGCTGGAAGAGACGTGACGGATGGTGAGATATCGGTTGAAGGCCGTTCGACGGTCTGCTGCGTCGGTTGAGGCTGGGAGGGCGGAAGCTTCGGCTGTTTTCGTTGCGGGTGTTCGTCCAAAAAGAGCAGAACATCCGCTGGGGTGATGCGCCCGGCGGGACCGCTTGCGGCAATGCGCTCGGGTTCGATTCCGGTTTCTTCGAGCAACCGCCTGACACTCGGCATGAGGACGATGGAAGACGATTTCGAAGCATCCTTCGCCGGTTCCGAAACGTCGTGGTCGGTTGCAGCGGTTTCCGCAGATGGGAGGCTTTGCCGCTCGACCGACACGACCGGGGCGGCTTCCGTATCGATGGTGCCGACCACGGCACCGATCGGCACCGTCTGCCCCTCCTTCACCAGGATGGACAACACACCGTCGGCTTCCGCCGAAAGTTCGAGGGTGACCTTGTCGGTTTCGATGACGAGGATGGTTTCTCCTTTTCGAACCCGATCCCCGGATGCCTTCATCCATTGGGCCAAAACCGCTTCGCGTACGGATTCACCAACCGAAGGAATACGAATGTCGATTTTCATGGCGCATGCTCCTCCCTGCCGTCTTTCTACAGCAGGCGGTGGAAAAGATCAAATCCCGAGTCGATACCGATCCGGCGGCAGCGGCTCAACTGAGACTCTCCGACTTTTTGCGGCTTCATCAATTCATCAGGCATGGGGCCTTGTCATGCTGTATCGAAAAGGGACGTACTCAAATACCGCTCCCCGGTGCTGGGAAGGATGGTGACGATACGCTTTTCGACGAACTCCCGGCGGAGGGCCAGCTGCAAAGCCGCAAAAACCGCGGCACCGGAGGATATACCGCAGAGAATGCCCTCTTGTTGAGCCAGCTGGCGAGCCGTTTCAACCGCTTGGGCACCGGAAACCGGAAAGACTTCGTCGAGAAGATTTCTGTCAAGGATCTTCGGAATGAAGCCTGCACCAATGCCTTGGATGATATGGGGTCCTGGCTGCCCCCCGGATATCACGGGACTTTCAACCGGTTCCACGGCGACGACATGAATCGCCGGATTGCGTTTCTTCAACACCCTTGCACATCCGGTAATGGTGCCGCCGGTCCCCACCCCTGCCACCAGAACATCCACCCGAGCGTCCATGTCCTCCCAGATTTCCGGAGCGGTCGTCCGTTCGTGGACCGCCGGGTTGGCTGGATTTTCAAACTGGTTCAGAAAGACACTGTCCGGGTCTTGCTGCAAGAGGGTCTCGGCCGCTGCGATCGCTCCCTTCATGCCCTGTGACGCAGGGGTCAGCACCAGCTCAGCCCCCAGGTGGCGCAGCAGCTTGCGACGCTCCACACTCATGGTTTCGGGCATCGTGAGGCAAAGACGATATCCCCGAACGGCACAGACGAAAGCCAGCGCGATTCCCGTGTTCCCGCTGGTGGGTTCCACCACCCGCATCCCCGGCCTGAGCCTGCCGCAGGCTTCGGCCTCTTCGATCATCGCCCGGCCGATGCGGTCCTTGACACTTCCCAGGGGATTGAAAAATTCCAGCTTGGCGTAGATTTCGGCATGGAAACCCGCCGCCAACCGGTTCAGCCGGACAAGCGGTGTCTTTCCGATCGTTGTCTCGATGTTGAGATGTGTGCTCATGATTCCTCCTGAAACCGGTTGAGATCTGCGCTGGATACATCCTGGATGAGTCGCCGCCTCCGTGCCGATCCCCCTCATGTCTGCTGAGGGCTCTTGTAGATCAACTTCGGTGTTTCCATCACAACCGTGGTATCGGGCGGCACAGACGAGGTGATCCATACGTTGCCGCCGATGACGGACCCTCTGCCGATCACGGTATCGCCTCCCAAGATCGTGGCCCCGGAATAGATGATAACGTCGTCCTCGATGGTCGGATGTCGTTTTCTGCCGCGAAGCTTGTCACCGGCCCCCATCGGCAAGGACAAGGCTCCGAGGGTGACGCCCTGGTAAATGCGGACATTGTTGCCGATGGTGCATGTCTCTCCGATGACGACACCGGTTCCATGGTCGATGACGAAGCGTTCGCCGATGGTCGCTCCGGGATGAATGTCGATCCCGGTCGTGCGGTGGGCATGCTCGGTCATCAACCGCGGCAGCAGCGGAACGCCCAACTCGAACAAGCGATGGGCCATCCGGTAAACACTGATGGCATAGAGCCCGGGATAGCTGAAAATGATCTCGTCATGACTCTTGGCAGCCGGGTCGCCTTCGAAAGCGGCCCGAACATCGGTAGCCAGAATGCGGCGGATGGCCGGAATGGATTCGAGCAGGGAAAGGGCGATGTTGTGGCCCCGCTCCCCGCACTCGCTGCAGGGTTGGTTGTAGCGCATGCAGTCATGCCGGATGCTGTGAACGATCTGCCGAGACAAGATGTCGTAGAGATCGGAAACGACCTGTCCCATGGCGTACTGCAAATTCACCGGATCGATCTTTCCCCGCGTAAAATACCCCGGGAAGAGGAGTTCCCGAAGTTTTTGGATGATTTCGTCGACATACCCCTCCGATGGTATGGGTTCGTAGTCGATATGGGTGAAGCAGTCGGTATCCTGGCAGGTATCGATGATGCGATGGGCGATTCCCGAAAGCCTGCTTCGATAAGCCGCATAGGATTCCGCATCGGTCCGGCAGACGCTTTGCTGCGCGCTCTCATCGATGTTCATGATGGTCAGCTCCTCTTCGATTCGATATGGAATTTCTTGATTTGTTTCCACACACTCACCCGGCTGATACCCAGGATTCGAGCGGCTTGCGTTCGATTCCCTCCGGCACGACGCAAGGCATCGAGCAGTGCGGTTTTCTTGTCGATGGATTGCCTGAAAGGGGGTGGCGGGCAATCGACGGCCTCACCCTGTTTGAGCATGCGTGGAGGCAGATGCTGCACACCGATGCCTCCGCTGGCACACAAGACGAAGGCGTACTCGATGACATTTCGAAGCTCACGGACGTTGCCGGGCCAGGAATAGTTCATGAGGCATTCCAAGGCCTCGGGAGTCAGCCCAAGGATTTGCTTGCCGGTTCTCTCGTTGTTGATTTGAATGTAATGCTGGACCAGAATGGGAATGTCTTCGATGCGGTCGCGAAGGGAAGGACACTGCACCGGAAACACGTTGATCCGGAAATAGAAGTCTTCCCGAAACCGGTTTTCGCGGATCAGTTGTTCGAGGTTTCGATTGGTTGCCGAAATGATCCGCACATCCACCCGGATGGATTGGTTGCTGCCGACCCGCTCGATTTCACGCTCTTCGAGGGTCCGCAACAGCTTGATCTGGGTGCTGAGCGGAAGATCACCGATTTCGTCCAAAAAAATGGTGCCCCCGTTTGCGGCTTCGAACCGCCCGACTCGGTCGTTGACCGCTCCGGTGTAAGCACCGCGAACATGCCCGAACAGCTCGCTTTCGAGCAGGTTTTCATTCAATGCCGCACAATTGACCTTGATGAAGGGGCCGGATTTTCGATGGCTGTTCTCGTGAACGGCCCGGGCCACCAGCTCCTTTCCGGTTCCGCTTTCACCGGTAATGAGAACGGGTGCGTCGCTCAAAGCCACATGTTGAATCAGGCTGATCAGATATTGGATGGCCGTCGATTTTCCCACCAGGCCATGAAAACCGGATTCGGAGGGATGTTTCTTCTTGAGTGCCAGGATTTCCTGCTGCTGCCGGATCAAATCGGAAAGATCCTTCAATACCTCGACAGCCCCGATGATCTTCCCGGTGTCGTCTCTCAGAATGGCTGCACTCTTCAGGACGTTGACCGGACGGTTTTCCTTATGTGTAATGAGGCACTGCTTCTTCTGAACGCCTTCCTTCGAGTAGAGACCGCACCACTTCTCCGCAACTCCCTTGCCGATGATGCGGCAACCGGTGCAGTTGAGTTCCCGGCAGGACTTGCCGACAAGCTCACCTGCGCTGAATCCGGTGAGTCGCTCCGCCGCCGGATTCATCACAAGCACGGTGCCGGACGGGTCCACAATGAGGACCCCATCATCCATCGTATCGAGAATCGTCTTCCAAAAGCTGGACAGATCCATACCGGCCTCCGGGTATTCATGTCGTTACCTACCTGTTAACACATCCGATCCTGAAAAAGCAACACCTGGTTTACAGCGACTGAATGGGGTTCATGAAGGATTTCAGGGTTGATGGAGTCGCAAAAAGCCGCTAACCACCGATTTTCCTTCAAAGCCGGGCCTCCAGCAGGAGGGCACTGCTGAGCAAAATTCACCCGCCTTCCTGCGGGTCCTTAGAGAGTACCGAACTCAGGCCGACTTTTTGCATCTCGTCTGTCGATCACGCGGCCAAGAACCGGACCAACCGATATTCCGTCATCCACAAACAGAGCTTAGACCGTCCTGTATCTCTGCAATGCATGAAACAAAAGGAGCCAATCCACCTGCTTGTCGCCATGCCCGACCTGGACACGGCACGGATACTGAACCTGCTGTACGCATCCAAGACGGCGGCAGTGATCAATCTGTATCCGGATGAAATTTCCGGCATGCATGCAGACTGGAAACGCGTCCTACAGGATGTGTTCGACCATCCCGAAAAGGCATTCTGGTTGCCGAAGCATCCCTGCCCTGCGGAGGAATCCAAACCCATGAATGTGGATCGTTTGGGTATTCTATTGTTTTCTCGAAAACCACCGGAATGGATCGAGGACATCTGCGAAGCCGCCTGGATGTTGAAAAAGCAGCCCCAGCTGCTCTTTGTCCACACCTTTTGGAATGCGACGTTGGAAAAGCGGGTTCAACGATGGTCCTTCTTGTACCATGCTCAAAGCTTTCGTCTGCATTCGGCCGAAGCATCCGTTCAAGCCTTGCAGCAGTCGGATCCATGCCCACTTCCCCATATCGGCCTGGTCGACTTTCTGAATGCCTGCACCCGGTTCATCGTCTTGTAAACCGGGTTTACACACCCGCGGGACAACCAATCAAGTCTAAAGGGATTTCCATGTCATACCAACTTGTTATGCCATTCGTCGTAACTGGTATGTCGATTGCAGATTGAATTTCCGGATGAACATGAACGGAATCGAATGTTCGATTTCAAGGTTTCCATCTGATGAGGTCGCAAAAAGTCGCTTTTCCCGTGCTTTTCGGGAATGCCGGGCATCAGCGGGGTGGCTGGGGAAGCCTTTTGAGCTTGCTGCGAAAACGTGTTTGAAGCCGCCGGATATCGTTGGATCG